>NZ_JAJFEB020000012.1:0-168991 GCF_020709765.2 Clostridium pacaense | reverse complement strand
CGCTTTTCTGTTTTCTGGTACAGAAAAGGAGCTGCTGCTCCAGTAGATTATTCATCTACTTTTGCAACACCCCCTTTTTATCATCGACGGCAATATGATGCAGTGGGTTCCCGGATTCAGGAAGGCGTGCAAAAGTATCCGTCATAATCCGGTATTCTGCCGGAAAGTCCTTACTGTATCTGACTTTATTGCTATCTCAAACCATTTATTCAATACTTCAAGATTCTTCTGGGACAGCACATGTCTTCTCAAACCAGCCGGCACATCCCCCAGATGGTCAAGGAATGCCAGAATCGCCTCTGCGATTCCTTCCGCTTTTCCTTCCGCTTTTCCTTCCGCTTTTCCTTCCGCTTTCGCTTCCGCCTTCCACTCCTGTTTTGATTTTTCCATTTTTTCAGCAAACAACTCGTTCAATGCATCACACATTTCAATCCCCTCCTCGTATACATTCCAATTTGCCCGGACAATCAAATCCATGGCAGCGCTGTACAAGGGATCTTTATCCTTTCCCTTGTATTCCTTTGCCAGAACCTCAATATCATCCTGCCTTCCAAGATTCCCACACAGTCTGCTCAGCCATATATTTTCCAGCTTTGACAACTGATTCTGTACCACGACCTGCGTGGGGAACATCAAACCGGACACATAGTAAATACCCGGAAAAACCTCTTCTACCCCAGCGGAATACCGGGCTTTTAAAAAACCGATCAGTTTCCTTGGGTAATGGAATCCTATGAAGGATACGGTCAGGTCATCCGGCCGTATCTCCTGCTCACGTTTTGTATTTGACTGCAGGACACCGGTATATCCCATCACCTTATAGAAATCATTGACGCTAAGATAATCCCCGGGGCCTTTGTATTCCATCACATTATACTGCCTGAAAATCCGGCCGATATTCTTCCTAACGGCCTGGCCCGGTATCTTTTTTACCACCAGCGTATCAATCCTCAGAGGTTTTTCCGTGAGATTATACTCCTTCAGAAACTGGAGGCAGTCCTGGTCCTCCTCCAATTCAATCTGCAATATGGCCTGGAACGCACAGTGCCACTGCAGTGGTTTGTTGACCATCCTTCCTTCTCCCTTCAATTATAATGGAAATACTGCTTTTTTTCAACAATCCCGCGGCATCATCCCTCCTTATCCCCATATTTTATCTGCTGAAATTGAATCTTTGGCCGAACCGGCCTTCTGAAACGCCCTGGCGTCCCGATATCTGCTGATTGCAGATGATTAGAATTCCTGCGGAAAAGAAGTTCCGCAGACACAATCCATGGTGTTATATTAGCATGGATTTACCCACAATTCAATGGATAACATGTAAAAAACGGATGCCCCTCTCAGTGGACATCCGTTTCGCCTAACCTTATATGTATGATCAGTTGTTGATAAGCTTATCCGTATCATTCCAGCTATACAGCTTCCTAAGCTCAGATCCAACCTTTTCAAGCGGCTGGTCTGCCTCGTTCTTCCTCATGGCGTTAAAGTGAGGGCAGCCCACCTGGTTCTCTGTCAGCCAGTCCTTTGCAAAGGTACCGTCCTGGATATCGGACAGGATCTTCTTCATGGCTTTCTTGGTTTCATCTGTAACAATCTTCGGTCCGGTGATATAATCGCCGTACTCAGCCGTGTTGGAGATGGAATATCTCATGCCGGCAAAACCGCTCTCATAAATCAGGTCGACAATGAGCTTCATCTCATGTACACACTCGAAATATGCGTTCTCAGGAGCATAGCCTGCTTCTACCAGCGTCTCGAAACCAGCCTTCATCAGGGCGCAGACTCCGCCGCACAGAACTGCCTGCTCGCCGAACAGGTCTGTCTCAGTCTCTACCTTAAAGGTGGTCTCCAGGATACCTGCCCTTGCGCCGCCGATTCCCTGGCCATAAGCCAGCGCCATATCGGTTGCCTTGCCTGTTGCATCCTGATGTACGGCAATCAGGCATGGGGTTCCCCTGCCCCTCTGGTACTCGCTTCTTACGGTGTGGCCCGGAGCTTTTGGCGCTATCATGGTCACGTCAACATCCTTAGGCGGAACAATCTGTCCGAAATGGATGGCAAAACCGTGGGCAAACATCAGCATCATGCCCGGGCGCAGGTTCGGAGCGATGGACTCCTTGTACATGGCTGCCTGCTTCTCGTCATTAATCAGGATCATGATGACATCGGCCTTCTTGGTTGCCTCAGCTGCCGTATATACTTCAAATCCCTGCTCTTCAGCCTTTTTCCAGGAACGGCTCCCCTCATACAGACCGACAATCACGTTGCAGCCTGACTCCTTTAAGTTTAATGCATGTGCATGTCCCTGGCTGCCGTAACCGATGACAGCAATGGTCTTGCCTTCCAATAATGATAAATTACAATCTTCCTGATAATAAATCTTTGGCATTGCTCTTATCCTCCTTAATTCCTTTGAAAATGTATATGTTAAGGCAACAAAACCGACGACTCTCAGTCCGCCCTTGGCCGCCCCCTTAAGCTCTTACTTAACAGTTATGTAATTCCATCCATGCCGCCCTTTCCCTTGCACGGGAACTTACGGAAGCATCCTGATATCCTCGGCGCCGCGTTCCAGCCCTGTCAGGCCTGTTCGGGCCAGCTCCAGGATTTCATAATCTTCAAGCAGGTTGATTAACGCGTCCAGCTTGGACTGGTCTCCTGTCAGCATGACGGTCAGTGAATCCTTGCCCACATCCACGATGGTTGCGCGGAAAATGCTGGAGATGGCGCTGACGGACTGTCTGTCTGCGGCATTGGCCCTGACCTTTACCATCATCAGTTCCCTGTACACGGAACGGTCCGGCTGCAGTTCCTTGATATCCCTTACATCCTCCAGTTTATTAAGCTGGTTCTTAATCTGCTCCAGAACAGTCTGGTCACCCAGTGAGACCACGGTCATCCTGGAGTACCGCGGGTCCGCAGTGACGCCAACGGTCAGACTTTCAATATTGTAACCACGGCGGCTGAAAAGTCCGGCTACCCGGGCCAGCACACCAGCGGTATTGTCTACAAGCAGCGATAACACGATTCTGTCATCCATATAATCCCACCCTCTCATCATGGCGGACAGCTTTAACACTGCCCCTCCTTATGTTCCACAATGTCTTCTATCGTGGACCTTCTTAATAGTAATTTCAATCATAGCAACCATTGTTCTATTTGTCAATTGCATAATAGGAATGGTTATTATGAGTGCAGGTTATAATGTCAAAAGTAAATCCTTTAATTCATCTACCGTGGCCGCAATCCAGGCCGGCCGGCACCCATCCATCTCCTGCCTGTCACCATATCCATAGAGAACCCCCACGCAGTCCATGCCGCATTCCCTGGCCCCCAGCACATCATGTTCCCGGTCCCCCACCATCACGCAGCGGGCCAGGGTCTCTGGCGTCCTGTCAAGCCCATACTGTTCAAGGACATACCGGATCACATCCGCCTTGCGCACCCTGGTCTCTTCCATATCCGCGCCGCCAATGAAATCAAAATATCCCGCCATGCCAAAATACTCCAGAATCTTCCTGCCAAACTCCTCAGGCTTGGAGGTTGCCACCAAAAGCACCTTTCCGGCTTTTTTAAGGGCATCCAGCATTTCCTTAATACCAGGATACTCCTTGTTCTCATGCCATCCCCTCTCACTGAAATATTCCCGGTACACCAGCACCCCTTCCCATGCCTGCTCATCCGAAAAGCCATAATACTTCTTATAGCTGTCCGTCAGCGGAGGCCCTATGAAAGGCGTCAGGGTGTCCAGATCATCCACCTGGATCCCATAATGGTTCAGGGCATGGCGCACCGACTTGGTTATCCCCTCCTTTGGATCGGTCAGGGTACCGTCCAGGTCAAACAGGATATAATCCTTCTGATTCATAACATCCACACAATCCTTTCTTTTCCTCTATAGCAGAAGTCCTGCAGCCTTATCATCCAGCAGCATATACCTCTCCTATATCCTGCCGTCCTTAAATGCCTTCATCATCTCATGGCCCACGCTGATATACGGTCCGTATTCCACTATCTCGTCCCTTGTAAACCACCCGGCCTCACACAGCTCTTCCTCCTCCAGACGTATGGTATCATCACCGTCCAGTTCCGCTGTGAATCCAATCATTTCCGTATCTGAAAACGCCCATGGCTGGCTTTTATAATAACGTATGTTCTTAACCTTAAGCCCTACTTCCTCCATGACTTCCCTGCGCACACAGTCCTCAAAGGTCTCCCCTATCTCCACGAATCCTGCAATCAGGGCATAATTCCTGTAAGCCCCCTTCGCATATCTGGACATAAGCAGCTTATCGCCGTTGGTAATGGCGACAATCACCGCCGGGCTGATTTTCGGATACTCTGTCTGTCCGCAATCCGGGCATACCATGGCGCGCTCCCTGGCGCTGGGTTCCATCCTTGTCCCGCAATGTCCGCAGAACTGCCGGCTCTGCCTCCACCGGTAGAGCTGGCTTCCGGTAATACCCGCAAACGCCTGATGCAACGGTTCCAGGCTGCGGAAAACAGTGAGAGGCTCCAGATTAAACCCGCCAAACTCCGGCACGTCCATATCAGTCACACAGTAATAGGCCCTGCCGTCAATGGAGAACAGATACTGTGCCCCAGCCTTAATCTCCTTTGCCTCCTCCTTTAAGTCTTCAAAGGAAGGGATGACCATCCCATCCCCCTGTTTGAGAAGCATCACCTTATTATACTCATAATGCAGCACGTAATCCTGGTCCTCAGGTTCCTTATTCCTGAAAACAGGATCGTATGTATGCGGCGCAATGTCCTGAATCATCTTATGTCATCGTCCTTTCATCTTTCCTGAAGATATGGAATCTATTGTACCACATGAAAGCATTGATGTAAATTTGGATTTATATTTGGATTTTGGGACCCCTTCCATTCTTGTAAACAAAAAAACGGGGTGGCTCCTGCATCAAAGCAGGAGCCAAAGGCGCCCCGCCGGGAAAACCCTCAAAAGCATTCCCGCGGACAGCACCGCTCCCCGTCTTTTGGCTGTACGGGCCTTGGGGCATGCCTGAACACCCACGTCCGCCCTTTTGTAAGCCCTGTGAACCATGGCAACAGACCATGGCCCATCAGTCATGTATTACCACATTCAGCTTCTTGCGTATCCCCAGGCTCAGGATTCCCAGAATGGATTTCCCATCCACCATGCAGCTCCCGCAGCACACATCCACGTCCTCGGGATACTGTTCTACCTGGTTCACGAATTTTTTTACTTCCTCTATTGAATCAAATGTAACCTCTCTTGTCGTCATATGGGTACCTCCTGTTCATTATACAGAAAGTCTTCCCCAATCAGGAACGCCTATACATCCTGATTCTTTTAAAGAAAGGTTTTACCTCCCACCGCCTGAGACTGCTGAAGAAATAGTAGTAAATCACAAAGGCAATGGTTGTCAGGCTCCAGGTCAGGGGATAACAGAAGGCTGCCCCGATGATTGTGTAGTACTTCGGAAGTACGAACATGATCCAGAGCACCCTGACCGCGCACACGCCGATTCCGGTAAGGACCAGGGGAACCCAGGCATCCCCCACGCCCCTGAGGGTGCCCGAAAGGATTTCAATGGCAATGTAAGTGATGAAGGTGGGAACCATGAAATGCAGCAGGTCCATGCTGATGGCCTGCACCTGCTGGTCCGTGGTGAACAGTTCCACCAGAAGGTGGCCCCCGTTATACAAAAGCACTCCCACGGACGCGGTAAGCACCACACCGATCACCATGCATGCACCGGCCCCCTTGCGCACCCGGTCCATGCGCCCGGCGCCATAGTTCTGGCCCACAAAGGTGGTGACCGATATGCCCAGGGCATTGATCATCATCCAATACAGGCCGTCCACTTTGCCGTAAGTAGCCCAGGCCGTCACATTGTCCGTACCAAGGGTGTTCACGCCGGCCTGAATGATGACATTGGAGATATTGTACATGACGGACTGCATGCCTGCCGGTATGCCGATGCGCACGATCCGCTGAAGCATCCTGCGGTCGATGCGGACCTTGTTCCATTCCAGCTTATACATGTCATCGGTCCTCATCAGGGTGCGCACCACCAGGATGGCGCTTAACAGCTGGGAGGAGATGGTGGCAATGGCAGCCCCCGCCACTCCCATGCGCAGGACCGCCACCAGCAGTATGTCCAGGGCAATATTGGTAAGGCAGCTGGCTATGAGGAAATACAGGGGCCGCCTGGAATCCCCCACCGCGCGCAGTATCCCGGCTCCCATGTTATAAATCAGGTTCGCTATGATACCCAGGAAATAAATCCTTATGTAGACAACCGAATGCCCCATCACATCCTCAGGCGTCTTCATGGCTTCCAGGGCCCATGGGGACCCTGCCAGTCCTATGATCATGAAAACAATGCCGCCTATTACGGAAAACGCAATGGAGGTATGTACGGCCCAATGGACCTTATCCGCCTTCCTGGCGCCGTAAAACTGTGATATGACGACCGTGGCGCCGCTGGACAGACCCACGAAAAAGCCCACCAGGAGATTGATCAGGGTACTGGTGCTGCCGCCAACCGCGGCCAGGGCCTGTTTACCCACGAACCTCCCAACCACCATGGCGTCCGCCGTATTATAAAGCTGCTGGAAAAACGTCCCGAACAATATGGGGAAAAAGAACAGCAGCAGCTGTCCGAATATGCTCCCTTCCGTAATCCGGTTCTTTTTTACGACTTCTCCCTCCATAACCCATCCTCACGCTATCGTATTCTTTATTTCAGATAAAATAGCACCCATCAGTCAAAACACGCTGATGGGCACTACTGTCAATTCTCATCTTATATCATATTATCATTTTTGTCTACCGGAATTTATTCTGCGGCTTCGTCCTTCGCGGCAACCTCGGCAATGGACTTGACCAGCCCCGCTATCCCCTGGATGTCAGAAGGAATGATGATCTTGTTAGCCTTCCCATTGGCGGCTGCCTGGAAGGCTTCCAGGCTCTTTAACTGGAGCACCGCATTGTCCGCTCCTGCTTCCTTGATATAGCGGATACCGTCAGCCGTTGCCTGCTGTACGGAACGGATGGCTTCCGCCTGGCCCTCTGCCTCTTTAATCTTCTTTTCCTTTTCAGCTTCCGCGCGCAGGATGGCCGCTTCCTTCTCTGCTTCTGCATTAAGCACTGCGGATTCCTTGTTACCTTCGGCCACAAGGATCATGGACTTCTTCTCGCCCTCGGCGCGGAGGATGGATTCACGGCGCTCACGCTCAGCCTTCATCTGCTTCTCCATGGCTTCCTGGATGGCTGCGGGCGGGATGATATTCTTAAGCTCCACCCTGGTCACCTTGATGCCCCACGGGTCCGTGGCAATGTCCAGGGACTCCTGCATCTTGGCATTGATTGTCTCCCTGGACGTCAGTGTCTCATCCAGCTCCAGGTCGCCGATGATGTTACGCAGCGTGGTGGCTGTCAGGTTCTCGATAGCCAGCAGCGGCCGCTCCACGCCGTAAGCATACAGCTTCGGATCCGTGATATAGAAGAACACCACCGTGTCAATCTGCATGGTTACATTATCCTTGGTGATGACGGGCTGGGGCGGGAAGTCCTCCACCTGCTCCTTCAGGTTCACCTTCTTGGCAACACGGTCAAAAAATGGGATCAGGAAATGGATTCCCACGCTGTACGTCCCCTGATACGCTCCAAGACGTTCCACTACCAGCGCCTGGGCCTGGGGCACGATGCGGATGCACGTGGACAGGATGAACAGGATAATGACGGCAATGATGATAAAAACGAGAAAACCTCCGATTGCACCAAACATATTACTCCTCCTTAAGTTGTTGTCCTTTAGTTAATTATTAGTTATGTTTTAAGTATGTCCCTTCAGGTATATTCCTTCAGATATATCCCTTCAGGCATCCTCCTTCGGCAGCTCCACCTTATGTTCCCGCTCCACAGCCTTCACAATCAGCTTGGCGCCGCTGACAGCCGTGATGACCACCACTGTATTCGGTTCAAATACCACGCCCTCCACGACCGACCTGGCAAGCCAGGTCTCGCCTGCCAGTATGGCGGAGCCGGTACCGGCCTCGTTATTAATCCGTTCCTTTACAACCGCCTTGCGGCCGGTAAAGCTGTCCACATTGGTATCTGTCTTCTTCCGGTGAAGATACCTGGTTGTAAACGGACGGACCATCATGAACAGGGCAAATGAGACAATTACGAATACCGCAAGCTGCGGCCGCAAGGACGCTCCACAGACCTGCGCCACCAGGGCGGCCAGCGCCCCTCCTGCAAACCAGATGCTGGTAAGGGATGCAGTCATGCCCTCCACTACCAGAAATACAACAAATGCTATAAGCCACGCAACAGACATATGAATCCCCCTTCCTAGAGTTTGTTTGCCAACAGGTACAGTGACTCTGGAGAAAATTGGTTATACTGCTATTCTATCATAGATATGCCTAAAAGCAATCAAGGGATTGTAAATTTATATTATTCTTAATATAATTGTAAACAGGACACGAAACCTGTTACAGTTAATTATTATATGTTTTTAATTTAGGGATATACTATGAAAAACAAAGGAAAAGAGGTACTAGACCATGAAACGTATTCTCATGCTGGGCACCGGAGGGACCATCGCCTGCAAGCGCACGGAACGCGGCTTAAAGCCGGTCATCACATCGGAGGAAATCCTTTCTTACGTGCCGGACAGCAGGACCTACTGCCAGATTGATACCATCCAGATACTGAACATCGACAGCACCAACATCCAGCCGTCCCACTGGCTGACCATTGCGTCTGCCATAGAAGCCCATTATGACCAGTATGACGGGTTCGTCATAACCCATGGCACGGACACCATGGCCTATACAGCAGCCGCCCTGTCCTACCTGATCCAGCATTCCCATAAGCCCATTGTCATCACCGGCTCCCAAAAGCCCATTGACATGGAAAACACGGACGCCCGGACCAACCTGGCCGACAGCCTGCGCTTTGCCTCAGACCCCAGGGCGCATGACGTGAATATCGTGTTTGACGGAAAGGCCATTGCAGGAACCAGGGGGAAAAAGGAACGCACAAAAAGCTATAATGCATTTTCCAGCATCAACTTCCCCAATGTGGCCGTCATACAGGAGGACCATATCATATTCTATCTAGACGACAAGGACAGGAGCACGGAACCGGTCAGGTTCTTCCATGAACTGGATTCCAACGTGGGGCTTATGAAGCTGATCCCCTCCACGGGCACGTCCCTTCTGGACTATATGGCCGGACACTTTGACGCGCTCATCATCGAATCCTTTGGCGTGGGCGGCCTCCCCTCCTATGAGAAGGGCGATTACTACCGGGCCATCGGCCACTGGACAGGCCGGGGCAAGACCGTGATCATGACCACCCAGGTCACCAACGAGGGCAGCAATATGTCCGTATACGAGGTAGGGCGGAACATCAAGCAGGAATTCGGCCTGCTGGAGGCTTACGACATGACCCTGGAGGCAGTGGTCACCAAGACCATGTGGATTCTTGGACAGACCAGGGATCCGGACGAAATACGCAGGCTGTTCTATGAGACAATCAACCGCGACGTGCTCTGGAACAGCAATCCGCACTGAACTGCCAGAGTGTGTTTGAAAATCCATTCCAGAGCCAGGTCCTTGTCATCTGCGGCGCGCGGCGCCTGCGTCCCACTCGTTCAAGACGGTAAATCCAAGGATCATGAAGCCTCCGGCGGCCTGAAGGGGCGATACCGCCTCATGGAGCACTGCCACCGAGATGATGACCGCCACCACCGGGTCAATGTAACTTAATATGGATGCCTCCTGTCCCTTCAGATACCGGAGGGAGGAAAAATACATACAGTAACAGATCCCGGTATGGAACACCCCCACCACCATCAGGTTCACGGCGCCATTGATGTCAAGGCTTCCAAGGTGGGAACCTCCTGTCATGGATATGTACGGCGTCATTACCAGTACGGCTGCCAGGAACTGCATGAAGGTCCTGTTCAGACCGGATACGTGCCGGATACTCTTGTTAATCAGGACCACGGACGCATAGAACACCGCGGCCCCCAGTCCCAGGAGGATTCCAAACAGGTCATGGCTGCCGCCCCCGCCGCTGACCCCGATTACCATGACCAGCCCCAGGGTGGACATGACAAAGCAGGATATCTGCTTTCCTGTCAGCTTTTCCCTGAATAAGACCGTGCTTGCCACTGTCACGATTACCGGGGCAAAGTAATAACTCAGGGTTGCCATGGCTACCGTGGTATACTTATAGGCTTCAAACAACAGGATCCAGTTCACGCTCATGGCTGCCCCCGACACGAACAGCAGGGGCAGTTCCTTCTTCACATCCTGCCACCTGACGGTCTGGCGGGTACACAGCTGCCACAGGAGCAGGGCCAGGGCGGCGATGACCGCCCGGTACAGGGCCACCTCCCTGGATGGCAGTCCTATGTTCCTTACAAACACTGCGATGGTGCCAAACGCAGCCATGGAAAATATAATCTCAAATCTTGCCTTCATACGGTCCCCCCTTCCTCATATAAGTCCCATGGACCGGATGACATACAGCCATAAGGTCAATGTAAAGGCGCTTCCGCAGGTGGTCAGCGCCACGATGCTGGAAGTAAGGACCCCTTCATGCCCCATATTCCTCGCCATGACAAAGCAGCTTACAGTGGTGGCAGACCCCAGCATCACCAGGATTGCCACCAGCTGTTCGTTCCGGAATCCGGCCATGACAGCTATGGGGAGGAATACAGCGGTCAGCCCAAGGAGCTTGATGGCCGACGCACAGAGGGCCGGCCCCATGGCCTTTCCGGCCTTTTCCCAGTTAAACGACGCGCCCATGGCCATAAGACCCAGGGGCGTGGCCACGGCCGATAGGCTCGACACGGTCTTTTCCATGATGGCAGGCTGTGGGATACCCAGCACGGACCACAGCATCCCGGCCAGGATCCCAAGGATGATCGGGTTTGTGCAGACGCCCCGGATGGTGCCTCTTAGGGCCTGTCCGTCCATTTTCCCCTGACCCGGCCTTGTAAAGGACAGCACCAGGACCGCCATCACATTGTAAAGTGGTACGCTTCCAATAATCATAAGCGGGGCCATGCCTGCATTTCCGTAAATATTCTTAATGAACGCAATCCCCAGAAGGGCCGCGCTGCTGCGGTAGGATGCCTGGATGAACTCCCCCCTAAGCCCCTTGTCCTTAAGGGTCATGGAAATGCATGCTGCCAGCAGGATCCCAATCAGGGTAACCCCGAAGCAGAACAGCACGAATCCGGTATCCCATACATGGAAAAAATCAGAATTGGCCAGGTCTTCAAACAGCAGGACCGGAAGCGCCGCCTTAAACACGAACTGGTTCATCTGGTCCACAAAACGGCTGTCCATCAGCCCCGCCTTCCTGAATAATACCCCCAGCACCATCAGTATAAAAACCGGGATTGTTGCATTCAAGCTGAATATCAGATTTTCCACGTCTGTCCGCCTCCACTCTTTTGTCCACTATCCCTGTAACAATATACGTTCCCGTTTTATTTGTCAAGACTTTCAGCCCCGCCGGGCCGGGCCTGACATCAGAAACAGCACAACTGGCAGCGGAAATATTTCAACAGACAGTTGACATTCCTGGCATTTTGTGATTTAATGGAATTAACTTATTAATATAATATTAAAAAGTATATTAATATCTCCAATAATAAGGGGGTTATGATGAAAACAGAAGATCCCGTATCAATCAAACAGATCAACACAGACCGGATCCGGACATTCATGGAACAGGAAGGTTCCGTCTCAAAAAGCCAGATTGCCAGGCAGCTGGGCCTAAGCTTCCCCACGGTTACCCGCCTGCTGGAAGAACTCTGCGCCGGCGGCGAGGTCCTCGCCCAGGGTACCGGCACCTCCACCGGCGGAAGGTGCGCCTGTTACTATCAGCTGAACCCGGATTACCGCCTCTATCTTCTGATACAGGTGGAGGAGGGACGGATGCGGTGGAGCCTTAAGAACCTGGATGAGGAACCGGTGGAACAGGCAGAGGTTTCATTCCAGGTATTTTCCCTTGAGAAGCTGGACCGTCTTATCCTTGACATTGCAGGGCGCCACCAACGGCTCAAGGCCGCAGCAGTGGGAATCGCAGCCCTGGTCAGCCGCGGCATGGTGGAGGAATCCGAAGCGTTCCCATGTCTGCACGGCATTAACCTGATTGAACATTTTAAGTCCGTCACCCCGGTTCCCGTGGTATTGGATAACGATATGAACTATCTGACCATGGGATGCTGGAACAGCTACCGCTTCAGGGCCAATTCCCTTATCACGCTGTACATGGGCAGCTGCGGCATGGGCGGAGGCATGGTGATAGACAACCGGCTTTGGGCCGGTACTTCCGGTTTTTGCGAGCCAGCCTTCCTTCCCTTCATGGAACCGTATTGGGAAGAATTGAGGCGAAACCCGCGGACCATGGATGTGACGGAGCTTTATATCAGGCTGATCCAGATTTATACCTTTACCGTCAACCCGGCCATGATTGTCCTTTACCGGCACCCTCTTCTGGAAGGGAAGCTGGACCATATCCGGCGCGGCTGCGCCGGCCTTATCCCGGCCAAGGCCCTTCCTGCCATCGAACTGTCTAACAGTTACCAGGAAGACTATGAAAACGGACTGTTTGCCGTGGCCCGCAGGCATTCCTGAGTAAATCCGGCCTGACCCATCCACAACATTTTTCACTTAAGGAGGTTTCCATGAGATATTCACATATTGTATTCGATATTGACAACACGCTTATTGATACCACGGCCGCCGTACTCCACAGCCTGCAGAAAGCCCTCAGGGAAGTGACCGGGGAGCACCGGGAGGTGGGGAAGCTGGCGCCGGTGCTTGGCATCCCGGGGTTGCAGGCATTTGAAATGCTTGGCATCCAGTCCCCGGAACTGATATTCAGGATTTATCCCTTGTGGGAAAAGTATATGAATTCCTATCAGCACACAGCCTATGTCTACGAAGGCATCCGCCCCCTGTTAAAATATCTTAAAAACGAAGGTTATGACCTGGGCATCATAACCTCCAAGACCGCCAGCCAATATGAGAGCACCTTCGTCCCATTTGGGATTGCCGGATATTTTCAATGTACCGTCACGGCAGATGACACGGTCCATCACAAACCTGGCCCCGAACCCATGAATGCATATATGTGGATGAATGATGTGAGGCCGTCCCAGGTGCTCTATGTGGGGGACAGCGTCTACGACATGGAATGCGCCCTGGCAGCGGGAACGGACAGCGCTCTGGCCCTGTGGGGCTGCCATGATCCCGAAGGCATCCCTTCCACCTGCCGTTTCGCGGCGCCGGGAGATATGGAGCAATGGTTCCGGGACGGATGTCCCGCCTAGGGCATGTTTGAAAACTGCTCCAGGACGTTGGATGAACAAGCCAAAAACCGCAAAAGTGGACTGGTCAAAATATCATCAACTGGATATTTTGCTCAGTCCACTTTTCCGTTATAGTAGGTACCAGCAAACGTCTGGCAAAGGCGGATGCAGACAGGATCCGGGGGCATGCCCAGCAGTCCGTCCCCGCCCCCTGCGTCCCTAACCAGCCCAGAAGATAAAAGGAGGTATCTGTATTATGGAACGCTTATCAACCAAAAAACTTGTCATGTGCGCACTCTTTGCAGCCCTGGCCTGTGTGGCCACCATGTCAATCCGCATCCCCACCCCCGGCACCGGCGGTTATATCCACCCCGGCGACGCGGTGGTCATCCTCTGCGGGATTTTCATGGGACCAGCCGAGGCATTCCTAGCAGCCGGGATCGGCTCCTGCATGGCGGACCTGTTAGGCGGGTATTTCATTTATGTGCCCATTACATTCGTCATAAAAGGGCTGGTGGCATTTTCCTGCAGCCACCTTTACCACAGCGTTACCGCCCAGGGAAGGCACGGTTACCTTGCCGTAGCGGCCTGCGGCGTGATTGACATGGTGCTGGTGGCGGGAGGATACTTCCTCTGTGAAATCTTCCTCTACGGACCAGGCGCTGCCCTGGCCAGCGTCCCTTCCAACCTGATTCAGGGCACCGGAGGACTGGTCATCGCATGCGCGCTGTATCCGGTGCTCCGCAGGCCCCTGGAAGCAGCCATGGCTGCTTAAGGAACCGGTTTTCCGGCTGCACACAGCTGCATATTCAAAGGGTTGTCTCCCTCCACTTAACAATATTCTTAAATACCACATCGCCTTCCCGCTTCTTACCGTCCAGCACATCCACCAGTTCCTCCATGGCCCTGACCCCCTCCTGATAGGCAGGGGTGATGATTGCCGATATGGCGGGCGTGGTCATCCTGGTCCATCCCTCCACGTCAAAGCCGACCAGGCCCAGGGTATCCGGGAACAGGCCCATATAGTCCGGGTAGTTGCGGATTGCCTGGTACACCACCTGAAGCTGGCCCGGGCTGGCCACGTAAATCAGGGTCTTTTTGTTTAAATCCACCTTTTCCTTCAGCATTTCATATACCTGGGCCGACTTGATACCGTCCTGCAGATACTGGGTGCCCCCGTCCCTGCACGCGTCCTGAAGGGCGTCCTTGTATCCCTGGGTGTTCTCAAAGCCCGCGCTGATGGCCGCCTCCCCGTCGGATATCATAAGGAAATCCTCATATCCTTTTTTTATGCACTCGGTAATTACCTGGTAGACACAGTCATAATTATTGCTTTTTACATATCTTCCCTTAAAGTCATAGGGTTTTGCATCCAGGTAGACAATGGGCTTCTTCTTTTTCTCCAAATCCCCTGCCAGCATACCGAACCGGTAGGTGGACTGGATGATGAAACCTTCCGCGCCCAGCTTTAACATGCGCTCCACATAATCCTTTTCCTGCTGGAAGGCAAGGCCGCTGTTGCCCATCATGATCTGATATCCCTGGGCGCTTGCCGCATCCTCGATTCCCTTTAACGCCCTTGCGCAGTAGGCATCCGAACTGTCCCCGAGGATTACGCCCACAAGCCCGCTGCTCTTGGCTTTCATGGCCCTGGCGGCAGCGCTTGGCTCATATCCTGTCTCATTAATGATATGCTGTATCCTCTGTTTTGTCTCCTCGGACATCTTGTTGGTCTTGCCATTGAGATAGAAGGATACCGTTGTTTTGGAAACACCCGCCCGTTCAGCAATCTCATTAATTGTCAGTTTCTTCATACAGACCTCCACCACCCAGCTCAAAGGATTTATAACTTTTATAACTATACCATTAATTTCTCAATCGGTAAAGTGTGCGATTCCCATTCCTGCAATGAATCACTGCTGCCTTCCCGTATATGGGGATTCCATTGCAGAGATACATTTTACCGCCCTTAAAGGTTTCCCGGTTCCATATGAGGAAGATCCAGGATTCGCCGGAGGATAAGGTAAAGGTCCTTGAAACCACTTCTGATCCGGATACCGGTTCCGGGCTGCCATACTGATACACGGGCACGCCGCCCATCGCCACATCCTCCCCGGCCAGGCAGGTCCAGTCCGTATGCCGGTCCGTGAACCGCGTCTCCTTTACCAGGCAGGCGCTGGGCGAAAGCTGGTTATATGTTTCAGATACCACACACGGTTCCTTTATGAACCCGGTCCGGCCCAGCAGGTTCAGGCCGGTGTCCCCGGAACGCAGGGTCCATCCCCCTTCCATGCCATGTGCTTCCTGCAATGCCTCCACGCGGGGATCCAGATGATAATATTCCCGCAGTGCATGCCCACCCCCGCACCCTATGTCGTTTACAATCAGCCAGATACCCGGGTCGGCCATGAGGACCCGGCGGATGACAAGGTAATTCCGGCCGGATGACAGGGTGCCGTGATATGCCATTTCACAGTACTGCACCGGTCCCTGCTCCCTGTAATATGTTTTCAGGCATTCCCCGTATGAATCATATCCCCAGGCGCCCCTGGGAATCCCATGGGACTCGCCGTCAATCACGCACACATTATGGGCCTGGGCGCTTTTTAGGGCCGGGCGCAGAGGTTCTTCTTCCATATAAGAGTATCTTCCGCTGTCCACCAGGAACGGCCTGCCCTTATAATACAGGGAAATGTGGGTCATGTCCGCATGTCCGTGGCTGCTGCCCAGGGGGCCGCACTTAAGATAGGTGAAATGACTGTCTTCGGACCAGCTGCTCCTCACATAGACATTTCCCGTATCCTCCGCGTGCAGGTTCTTGGACTCCGGACACACCGGCTTCTGCCGTTCATATCTGCAGATTCCGTCCCGTCCCAAAAGCCAGGCGCTGTCCAGGTCCATGGATTCAAATCCGGCAGACCGGAACCGCCCGTCCCCTGTCAATACGGCTGCTTTTGTCAGCACATCCCTTACATCCGTTACATCGCTGTCACACTGGGCAATCTGGCAATGGTCAGGCCCGGCCGCGTACATCACATACCGGCTCATCTCCACGGTCTTTGCCAGCAGCCATGTCCTTTCCTCCGGCACATCGCCGTTCCAGTATGCCAGAAGCTTCATGCAGGCCAGCAGCACCTCCATATGGTACATCATGGACTGCTCCCAGTGGGAACCATCCGGCAGGACCTGCAGCGCCAGCTGGTCTTCAAGTTCCTTCCACGCCCACTCAGAAAGTCCGTCCTCCGGCAGGTATTCCCCAAACCATAAAAAACCGTGGCAGATGGCAGCGGTCTGGAGCAGGCCCCAGTTGCTGAGGGTGTATTTTCCAATATATCCATTCCTCATATATGCAAACTGGCTCCTCATGCTGTCCAGTATCCTCTCCGCCTGCCGCTGTCCCATAAGCCCTTCCCCTATGAGATGGACCAGAAGGAACTGCCAGCTCATGCACCGGATTCCCGTGTCAATGGAACGGGTGGCCTTGGGAAGGATTGGGTTGGATGCCATCCAGTGTTCCATATACCATTCCAGTTTTCCTATATATGCCTGTTTTCCTGTGAGGCGGTATGCCAGCAGGAGTTTATGAAGGTATTCATGGCGGTTCAGCATGAATATCCATTCCGGGTCCTGGTTGGGGCTGTGATCCCAGACCATTTCCTTCAGGGTGTACGGGGCGGCGCAGGGTTCCATATCCCATCTGTCCTCAAAGGTAAAGGTCTGCTCCATAAGGCGGTCCGCCTGCGCAATCACCCTTTCCGCCTCCAAGGGACAGCGCCGTCCCATGTATTCCGTTACAAAGGCAGGGTCATATTGTCGTATATATCCGCTGGTCCGTTCCTTAAGGGCGGTGAATCGGTCCTGTTTCATTGTTGTCCTCCTCCTGTTTTCATTCATGGTATGGCATGATCCTGCGGCCGGATGCCGTCAGACAGCCACAGCCATCCGTGGCGTCCGGCTGTCTGTGGCGTCCGGCTGTCCGTGGCGTCCGGCCGGCTGATACGGACAAAACCCCAGGCAAATCAAACTGCCGGGGGTTTTGTCCATGGATTGTCACATCATGCAATGATGTGCAGCAGTGAAAGCACCACGCCAATCACGATGGTTAAGATAACCAGCTTGTAGGTAGTCCACTTCTTCACCTTAATCAGGTAGAATATCAGTCCTGTGAACAGTACAGGAAGCAGCCTGGGGGCAATGGCGTCAATCATCTCCTGGATTGCCACTACCTTCTGCTGGTCGCCGGGCATGCTGGCCACATACTGTATGGGCGTGGTAATCTTTACAAAGTTCACGGCCAGGCCGGATATGACCGTTACGCCGATCATGCTGGCCACATTGGATATCTGCTCCATCTTGCTGCTGAGGGTTGCGATGATGTTGGTTCCCAGCTTGTATCCCCACATGCCTGTAAGCACCTTTGCCCCCAGAAGGATCACGTTCATGGCCACAAAGAACAGGATGGGTCCCATGATCAGGCCGTCCATGGCCAGGGAGGCGCCGATGGTTGCAAACAGGGGAGCCAGACAGAACTGGGCCAGTGAATCGCCGATTCCGGCCAGGGGGCCCATAAGCGCCATCTTGATGTTGCGGATTTCACTGGAGGGAGTCTTATTCTCCAGCATCACCAGATGCAGGCTTGTTATGAAAGGAAGGAAATGGATGTTGGTGTTGAAGAACTCAATGTTTTCCTTCAATGCTTCCTGAAGCTTGTCATCATCGTCCTTATACATCTTGCGAAGGGAGGGATACAGCACATTGGCGTATCCAAGGCCCTGGTAATTGCCGTAGTTAAAACCGTTCTGCAGGAAATACGCCCGCAGGGATGTTTTTAAATAATCGTTTTTCTCCAACTGATTAGATGCCATCTTCAAATTCAACCTCCACTTCTTCTACAGATCCGCCGGCGCCCTTGCCTGCGTGAAAGAATACAAGTAATGCGATTGCGGTGCCGATCACTGCAACGCCCATGACCGGAAGGTTCAGGTAGGCGATTGCAATATAGCCCAGCAGCACGAACGGGATCAGTTCCTTTTTAGCCATTACATTGAGGATCATGGCAAAGCCGATGGCCGGAAGCATTTTCCCTGCCACGCCCAAGCCGTCGCTGAGCCAGGCCGGAATCAGGGAAATGATCCTTGAAAGGCCTTCGGAGCTGAATGCGCCTCCGAACCCAATGATGAAACCCACGATTGCGAATATGCACACCGTCGCATTGGCCGCGATGCGGAAGCCCCTGAAGTCCTTTTTATCCAGGGCCTTGTAGGCAAAGCTGGTCAGTGTGGTGGCAAACGTATAGGTGGCTGTGATCACAAACTGGAACGCCACTGCAAACGGAAATGAAAGGGCCAGGGCAGAACCCACATCGATGCCCGAATCCTTCATGGTGATGGCGATAATGGTTCCCACGATACCAGGCCCCATGGGGTTAGGCGGCACGGAACCGCCCTGGGACACGCCAAAGCCCATGAACGCCAGTTCCCCCACAGCTCCCATGGCAAGTCCGGTTGGCAGGTCCCCCAGTATCAGGCCCACGCCCGCCGCCATCACAAGACACCTGTTGGTGTAGATACCGAACAGCATGCCTGCAAGACAGAACGCTGTCCATAAACCGATAAGCAAACATTGAAACATACTAATTGTCACGATCATTCCCTCCTTTATTCTCCCTTTTTATTATAAGTATTTATTTAAATCCACTTTTGCAGTGCCGTCATCGCCGGATGCAGTGGTTTTCGTATTGAATGTGATTTTGTATTTATCCCGCATCTCCCTGAGGGCCGCCTTGTCTTCCTCTCCCAGGGCAATGTATTTGCTTATATCTTCCTTGCCTGGGGCATGGTGGATGTTGCCCACGTTGATTTCCTTCACGGGAACGCCTCCTGCCACCAGCTTAAGGGCGTCTTCTGTTGTCTTGCACACGATGAAGATGGTCTGCTTGGGGGACGCCTTCATGATCACATCACAGGTGTGCTGGATGGAGAAGAAGCGCATGGCAACGGTCTTTGGGACCACGGCCTTCATCAGTGTCTGCTGCATGGCGTCCTCACTGGCAGAGTCATTGGCCACAATCACCGTGTTGACCCCCAGGGCCTTAATCCAAAGCTGTCCCTGCCCGTGGATCAGCCTTTCGTCAATTCTGAATGCTACGATATTCGGTACTGGCATTATGATTTCCTCCTTTTATCCTTACCAATATAAGTTCCAGTCTTTGTAGAAACGCATCAGCGCTTCCATATAATAATAGTCTCCCCATATATTCCCCTCATCCACGCCCTTGCCTGAATGCCAGGAGTACACGCCGTGGAGAAGCACCGGCGCGCCTTCCTTTATATCCGGGTTGGTGTACCCCTCCATCAGGGAGCGGAGGATGCGGTGCATGGCGTATTGATAGGTCTCCTTGTCCGGGTGCACCTCAGGAAGGTACTTAAGCATCTCATGGATGCCGCACACGGCCACGGCTGCTGCCGACGAATCCCTGGACTGGCCGGAACCATCCGTGAATATCAGGTCCCAGTAGCACACATCGTCCTCAGGCAGACGGTTTAAGAAATAGTTGGTCATGCCCTCAAACAGGTTAAAGGCGCTGTCATCCCTCGTATACCTGTAATTCAGGGGGATTCCGTATACCCCCCAGGCCTGTCCCCTGGCCCAGGCCGAATCATCGCTGTATCCCTGCCTTGTAACGCCCTTTAAGGGTTCCCCTGTCTCCGGGTCAAAATAAAATGTATGGTAGGCCGAGGCGTCCTGGCGGATTACATGATTGCATGCGGTTTCATAGTGGCGCACAGCCGCATCTTTATATGTATGGTCCCCCGTTACCTCCGTGGCCCAGTACAGCAGCGGGATATTCAACAGGCAGTCAATGATCAGCCGGTAGTTGTCCTTGGCCCCCAGTTCCCCCCATGCCTGGATGAAACCGCCCTTTTCCTGGAAACGCTCCATCAGTTTATCCGCTGCCAGGAGGCCCGCCTTCCTGGCATCCCCGGAGCCGGTCAGCTTATACCCTGCCACACAGGACAGGCAGTAAAGGAAGCCCAGGTCATGGTGGTCCAGTTCAATGCGCTTTTCCACCCGGTTCAGGAACGAGGACACATTCTGTTCCGCCAGCCGTCTGAAATCCTGGTCCCCCGTGTACTCGTAACACAGCCACAAAAGCCCGGTCCAGAAGCCGTCGGTCCACTCGATGTTTTCAATGATGCCGTATGTCTGGTCCTTTGCCGCGGAAGACGGGAACCTTGTCCCAAAGTACTTCATATTGCAGCGCACCTGCCTTACCACATCCCCGATGGCAGACTCCACCTCCCTTTTGGTGAGAAGGCTGCCCCCAAGGTAGCTGTCCTTTTTCCTGATTGGTTCCACATGTATCTTTTTTATCATGTCTCTCTCACCTCATCTTTTTATCATCATACCACATCCGTTTACAGGCCGCCTTCAAACTCCGGCCCTTCCTCATCATTGCCCAGGCCGTCCAGATCCTTAATGCCTTCCCTGCCTGCCGTGAGCACGGCCTCCACCAGCCCGTCTAACCCATACATGGGTCTGGAGAATACGGCCTCCACCAGAGATGCCATGTTCACGCCTGCCATGACCTTTATCCGTTTCCCTGTATACTCCTGCTTCAGGGCCGCCGCAACATTAAATGGCGTACCGCCCACCAGGTCGGCCAGGATCAGGACTTCCTCCCCTTCAAGGGATTCCACCGCCAGTTTCATGGCCTCCTTTAAATCAGATGAGCTGCATCCCTCCTCAAAGTCCACCCCGGCCGTGTTCTCCGGCTTTCCTGCCACCAATGCGATGGCGCTTAATATCCCTGTGGGGAAATGTCCATGGCCCGTTACAATGATTCCTGTCATTTGTTTACTCCCTTCTCAAACAGTTTACTGATTCTTTGCTTGTTCCCTCTTATTCTGTCCGTATTATCTCGTTTTTGGTAAACCGGTTTACTCATGATTGAAGTATAGTATTATTTGCCATGGTTGTCAATATGATTTTTCAAAATGCCATACTTTTCTGATATATTGCACAAATATCTCGTTACATTTTGTGCATATATCACATTATATTCTCCAATATCAGGAATTTCACTCCCTTCATTCCAGTTTTTCCAAAGCACTCGTATATAGTAAACCATTTTGGTTTACATGCTTTATTCACTCATTGGTTTACATCTTCTGTCTATCCAGCAATCCAGTATCCAAATCCACATCCGTCCTCCATCATAAAAAATCAGGAGCATTTTCCAGTAAAACCCTTTTTCCTTTATAAGGCTTTCATGGTTCCCGCGCTCCGCGGTATTGTAAGGTAATTGAAAGAGCCTGATCCGCAATATTTCCTGTTTTTCATGAAAAACCCGATTTACAACCAGGATTTTCCTGATATAATTGGAAAGGACGCCGGGGCTTTACATACAGTGAACCACACAGCCCGGCCACATCATTCTACATATGAGGGGTAATTATGGAAAGCAATGGAACACAGTTTAAATCGGGATTAAAGGACGGCATTCCCATTGGCCTGGGATATCTGGCTGTTTCCTTTACCTTCGGGATCATGGCCAGCGGCGCGGGCCTTAACACCTGGCAGGCAGTGGTCATGTCATTTACCAACCTTACAAGCGCGGGGCAGTTTGCGGCCCTCGGTATCATCCAGGCCGGCGCGCCCTTTGCGGAAATGGCCGTTGCCCAGCTGATCATCAACCTGCGGTACTGCCTGATGTCCTGTTCCCTGTCCCAGAAACTCAAGGCAGGGCTTCCCTTTTTCCACCGTTTCTTAATATCGTATGGCGTTACCGATGAAATATTCGGGGTCTCCGTGTGCCGCCCCGGCATGCTGAGCCCGTTTTACAGCTATGGGCTGATGTGCGTGGCTGTTCCTGGCTGGACCCTGGGCACCCTGTTAGGCGCAATCTCCGGCGACCTGCTGCCTGCCCGTCTCCTGAGCGCCCTGAACGTGGCCCTTTACGGCATGTTCCTAGCCGTGGTCATACCGCCCGCCAAGGGCAACCGGATCCTTACCTGCGTCATCCTTGTATCCATGGTGCTCAGCTGGCTGTTTACCCGGATACCTGCGCTGAACCACATATCATCCGGCTTTAAGATCATTATACTCACCATCCTGATTGCAGGCGCAGCCGCAATCCTATTCCCATTAAAGGAGGAACAGGCAGATGAACCGTAATGTATATCTTTATATCCTGGTCATGGCAGGCGTCACTTACCTGATACGTCTGCTGCCCCTGACATTGATAAAAAAGGAAATCAGAAATGTTTATATAAAATCCTTTCTTTACTATGTCCCCTACGTAACCCTGTCCGTCATGACCTTCCCGGCCATCCTTCACGCCACGGCCTCCCTGTGGTCAGGCGCAGCCGCCCTGGCCGTTGCAATCATCCTGGCCTACAGGGGGAAAAGCCTGTTCCAGGTATCCCTGGCAGGGTGCGCCGCTGTTTTGGTATTGGAACTCCTGATGGTCTGACATAGAAAGAAATAGAAACGTGTCCCATGGCTGCCACAAAAAGACAGCCACAGGACACGTTTCTTGTTTTATATTGTTTCCTATTACAGGGATAACCCTCCTCTGGCCCGCGCCCTCCTGTCCCGGATGGACTGGACCACCGGCACCATGAAAATGGCTACGATACCTCCTGCATACCCGTTGTTGTACAGGTTCATGCCGCCGTAAACAATCCCCACGTTCAGCGCCACGGACGAGTGAAGGAAGCCCGCTATGATACCTGCCACCGGTCCGAACTCTCCCGCCACAGGAGCCAGTGTGGTGGAAAACAACAGGGCCAGCATGGGGGATGGCTGATAGATTTCCCATGTCTTTGTAAAGCTGGCAAGGTAGACCCCCAGCATGATGGGGGCAATGTTCCTCAGATGCTTTCCCGTGGAACTGAAACCCACAATGGTAAAAATCCCGCAGATGGTCGGCCCGTTCAGATCCCCGCCCACCGCCAGGGAAAAATAGGTTGCAAACAGGCCGTTAATCCCCATATTAAAAACAGTGGTGGCCCCGCCCTCATCCCGGAGATAATCGGTTCCTCCGATCCCGTAGGATTTAAGTATCCTTTTATAGGATTCGAACAGCCCTTTCCCCCTGACAGCAACACCGAATACAATCATGCCGCCAAAGAGGACGGACAGAAGGATCCCGAACATCGTGTTATGGCCCGTGGACCATATGAGCCTGGATTCCACCTCAATGCCAAAGGACTTAACCAGAGATACGATGACAGTGGCAATGATTCCCGCCGCAAACCCCACATTATAGAGGGAATACCCCTTATGCGCATAGTGGACATGGGTACTTAGGGGCGGCAGCACGAAACCAATGACAATTCCCACGCTGACCGCTATGAACAGGCGAATGACAAGAGGCTGGCTTCCCACCTGCATCATCTGGGTGATGATGGGCGAAAGGCTGGTTCCGTACAGGCCGATATAGATATAACGTTTCATGGATGTTTTATGGTACTTGGCATACAGGTATACGCCTGCAAGAATTGCCCAGATATTCAGGAGATTCTTTCCAAACAGGGAAAAACCGAACATCAGGCAGCTGGAAGTGATTGTATGGCCATCCATATCCATGCCCATAAAGTAGATAATCCCGATGCTCATCAGGGTCAGCATGCCTGCGTTAATCAAAGCAGCCCCAACGCCGCCAACAACAAAATAATCCGTTATCAGGAAATCCGGTTCCCTGATGATATTCACAATTCCTGGGACAATTTCCTGCAAAGGCTGGACCACCAGACCTATGACAATAAAATAAGCCGGAATCAATGAAAGAAGACAAAACTTCTGTGTCCTTGTCAGTGATTTCATTTCATGGAAATGTTCCATATTCTTCATAAAATATCCTCCCAATTACAGCTCTTTTTCTATCATAACTGATAGAAGGATATTTAGCAAAGACATTTTTTACTTTAACTGCCAAATTTGTGCAGAATATTTTATTGCAAAAACACAGGACCGCGGAACAGGAATCTTGGCACAGCCCTTCCTCACCTTTTAAATTCAACAAACTTATTATTTTTCAGCATTTCAAAATACTTTGCCAGACGTTCATACAGCGGTTCGCATTTCTCACCGAACTCCTCCTTTACCATGACGCCAATCTCAATCAGGTTCCTGTTACCGTCAATCTGCTTCCATACAAAGCTGCCGAAGCAATCCAGTTTAATGTGGCTCACTTTGGGAGTGACCCACAGTTTCTGTGCAAGCATTGGAAAAAATCCCCGGTGGACCATGTCAACAGTCACGATTCCCTGTTCATTTTCCTTCCATGGGAAACCGGGATTCCTCACAGGAATCTGCTCCAGATAGTTTTTATCCTTCATCTTTATACGGCCCAAACCCGCACCATCCTTTCACTCACTATATGATATGGACAGAAGGCGCCGGAATCCGGCACCTTCTTAACCCGCGCCCCACTTGGATATGACAGCGCTGTCTTATTTTTTATCTTTATGCCATATTGTAAACTTAAACATGGTCAGCATCAGGACCGCAAATGCCACAAGGGATACAAGCTTGGATGCCGGGCTTGAAAGGAATGCGCCCAGCCCGTTGTCCATGGCGGAAAGGTTCAGGAAATCAGCCAGGAAACCGCCCCTTGCGCTTGCCAGGGGTACGATGGCGAACACGGCCAACAGGATACCCACCAGTCCCTCGCCTGCAATCATACCGGAAGTATAGAGGACGCCCTTGTCAATAGCTTCCTTCCTGTCCTCTTCCTTTGCAAACCTGCGCTTTTCATACCAGTGACGGATCAGGCCGCCCACCATGATGGCCGACGTGGTCCTAAGCGGGAGGTAAAGGCCAACCGCAACAGGCATTACGGGGATGCCCAGGATTTCAATCACAACAGCGATGGCAGCGCCTGCCAGGATCATATTCCATGGAAGGTTGCCGTCCATCACGCCCTCCACCACGGTCTTCATGATCATGGCCTGAGGAGCAGGAAGCTCGGTGGAACCGTAGCCCCATGCCTGGTTAAGCAGATACAGCACGCCTCCGATGGCAATGGCGGATGAGACAACGCCGATAAGCTCACCAGCCTGCTGCTTCTTGGGCGTGGAGCCGACCAGGAAGCCTGTCTTTAAATCCTGTGAGGTGTCGCCCGCAATGGCTGCAATGACGCAGATGACGCCGCCGATGGCAATCACGCCCATCATGCTGTCGTGGCCTGAACCGGATACAGCCTTGAGTACAAGGGAGGATACCAGCAGGGTTGCAATGGCCATACCGGACACCGGGTTATTGGAGGAGCCCACAAGGCCTACCAGACGTGAGGAAACAGCTGCGAACAGGAAACCGAATACTGCAATCAGCAGCGCCCCCACAAAGGTTACGGGAACAGCCGGCACCAGCCAGATGACCACAACCGCGGCCAGCACGCCCATGAGCACGATGTTCATTGGGATATCCTGGTCCGTACGGAGGGTGGAGGTCTGGCGGCCGCCCTTTAAATCCCGCATTGCGTCCATAAAGGTGGAGGCAATCATGGGAAGGGACTTAATCAGGCTTATCATACCAGCGGCCGCCACGGCTCCTGCGCCGATATAGCGGATATAAGACCCCCAAAGGGCCTGGCTGTTCATATCACTGATCAATGCGGTGGCCGGTGCAAAAGGCTCCGTAAGGCCGCTTCCGAACAGCTTGATGATGGGCATCAGTATCAGCCAGGAAATGATCCCGCCCGAGAACATGTAGGAGGAAATCTTGGAACCGCATATATATCCCACTCCTGCCAGGGCCGGAAGCACGGACATGCCCACGCCGCCGCCGTATTTGCGGATATCATAGTCCACATCGCTGGGGAACAGCTTCAGGCCGTCCGCAATGAACTTATAAAATGCGGCAATCCCCATTCCGGCAAATACGACACCGGCTTTGGAACCGCCCTGTTCCCCTGCAATCAGCACCTCGGCACAGGCAGTGCCTTCGGGATACGGAAGTGTTCCATGTTCTTTTACAATCAGGGCCTGGCGCAGGGGTATCATGAACAGTATGCCCAGGACGCCGCCGCACAGCGCTATCAGGGAAATCTCAACCAGGGACGGCGCCCCCTCACCCCATTCGCTCATCCACATGAACAGGGCGGGCAGGGTAAAGATTGCGCCTGCTGCCACTGATTCGCCTGCCGAGCCAATGGTCTGCACCATATTGTTTTCCAGGATGGAATCCCTCTTTAATATGACGCGAATGACTCCCATGGATATGACTGCCGCAGGGATGGACGCGGATACGGTCATGCCCACCCGCAGCCCCAGGTATGCGTTGGCCGCGCCAAACAGCACTGCCAGGAGTATACCCAGGATAATGGATACCCCAGTCATCTCCGGAACCACCTTATCTGCCGGTATAAATGGTTTAAAACCATTTTCATCTTTCATGTAACTATCACTCCTTTGTATATAATATCGCCCTATTATATCACTGCAGGAAAATAATTTCCATGTTTTTTCGGAAAATGGTAAAAATTACATGAATTTTCTAAAGTTTTAGCGCATTTTTTGGCAAAAATACAGCTTCTACCCTTAATTATATTAATCCACATTTCAGAATCAAGGGTGGAAGCCGGAAATATTTTCTTATTCATTATTGAGTCTTTATGATTCACAGCTGAACTTAAGTCCCCAGGATGCCCGTATTCCATCCATCAGTTCCAATACGGCCAGCGTATCCTTTTCCTTCAGCACATCGCTGGTGTACATGCCTTCCTTCACACACCGGCTGGCTTCCCGGATCTGATATTCAAACCCATTGATTTCAAAGGGAATGCAGATTTCCTGGGGCTGTCCGCCGTAAGGGCATACAACCAGCTTCTCAGCCATCTGATAATCCGGCAGCCGGATGGATCCGGACGTACCGTACACAACCCCTTCCCTCGGCATTGCCATGCCTATGGAAGCGGTTACGGATGCGGTGCGGTTTCCTGGATAATTCAACAGGATGGAGCTGAAATCATCCGTACCATACTCATTGATATGATAGCTGGACGTAAAGCCTGAAGGCTTCGTATCCCCCATCACCATGTGCATGAATCCCAGGTTATAAATCCCGATGTCAAGAAGCGCGCCTCCCCCAAGTGCGGAATCAAACTTCCTGTCCTTCCTGGCGCCCTGGGCGGTAAACCCAAAATCACTTCTGGCATAGACCACATCCCCGATCACGCCCTCTTTTATCAGTTCCTGCATCTTCTTTAAGAGCGGAAGGTGGCGGATCCAGAACGCCTCCATGATGAACAGCCCCTTTTCCTTTGCCATGCCGAACAGCCTTCTGGCCTCGTCCGCGCTGGTGGTAAAGGGCTTTTCGCAAAGCACGTGTTTCCCCGCGTCCAGGCACAGCCTGCAATTGTCAAAATGCAGGTTGTTGGGCGTGGCAACATAAACAGCGTCCACCTCCGGGTCCGCCGCAAGGGCCTCATAGGAATCATATGCATGCCGGATACCGTACCTTCCTGCAAATTCCTCCGCCTTTTCCATGGATCTTGAGCCGCAGGCTGTCAGCTGCTCTTCTCCTCCCATTTTCATCACCGTGTCTGCAAATTTTGCAGCGATTGTTCCGGTTGCCATGATGCCCCATCTCATATTCTGTTTCCTCCATATTCCGGTTCATGATATCTACCAGGTCTTCTTAAGTTCCAGGTTCCAGTCCACAGCATAGGGGTTAAACGCACTTCCCTTCAGCCCCTCATAGATTAAATCCCTGTTTTCCGCCTCATCCCCGGCCCAGGCATGGTATCCTGCCAGGTAGCTGGCAATGAATTCATCCCAGGAGCCATAGGTCTGCTGTATGGTTCTGGCAACCTCCAGGGAACGGTCCAGGGATTCGGTGATGGGATAATACCCCGCCAGATAGTAAAATCCCAGGTTTGACATGGCGCGGCTGTAATCCCATGCCGAGCCGGTGGCCCTGCCTGACTCCAGCAGCCGCAGAAGGGCCGCGTCCGCGCTGGCCCGGTCAGTGACCCCCCAGCTTTTTGACAGCATTTTCCTGTTTCTTTCCTTTATTGAATTGTCGGAGCTGCCATCGTCCTCCCCCTCCACGCCAGCCAGCAGCAGTTCACCGCCATAGGCCCGGATATTACAGCTGTTGTGCTTTGTCAGGATGGCGTAGGTGGCATTAAACCACTGTACCACCTGGTTGTCGTTATAGGGGTTGGCCTTTTTGTTCAGGTACTGCTGGCGGTGGTTCAGGGCGTAATCCCCTTCCAGGTACTCCGGCTGGCCGTCCTCTCCCAGCCTGGAACGCGTGAACTTCCCGTCTGCATCAAACCGGTACAGGTAATTGCCGATTACCTTCTCACAGTTCCTGGCAATATTGCCGGTTTCATCCAGATAGAACATGGAATTGCCGGACTTTTTGAAATCATTGCACACCATCTGTCCGTTTTTGTCATAATAGTGCCATTGGCCGCCTTCATTCTTCCAGTTACCATATGCAGTGATGCACAGGAACAGGGAACAGAGTAACGTAAGTGCCAATATCCCCTTTGCTTTTGCCGCTTTCCTCATATCCCGCCTCCATTGATAGATCTGGTGCCCACGGCGGAAAGAAAGTTTCCAACACACCCCAGCGCCGGTGCACTGACTTTCATTATAACACCTGCGAACGGATCCTGTCCATCACCTCATGGGTCATGAGCACGTTTTGGCGCCATTCCCCATAGCCTCCCCCATCCTTTGGGCCAGATATGCCGCGAAGCGGGACATACCGATGACGGGAATGAATTCCCAGACAGGCCCTGGCAATCCACGTCCTGATTTCTTCATCCGTAATGACCGGAGATGTGCGCAGGGCCAGCACTTCCTTCTCCCCATCCCGGCCGTAAAAACACAGTTCCGACGGATCTGCAATGCTGCGTATGACAAGGCGCCCCTTTTCCCCTCTGATCTGGCTGGGCACATGGCTTGCGGACACCTGGGAATAGAGGATTTCGGCCTCCGCCCCTTTACATCCTTTCCCCTCATACCTGCCCTGCACGCTTCCGGCAATGTCCATGCCGTTTTCACAGAAAACAGGTTCTGCCTGAATCTGTTCCGGTATCCCAAAGCATGCAATCATGGTGAAAATACAGTCGGCCCCCCGCTCCACCAGCGCCCCATGGGCAAGGTCAGGCGCAGGCAGCGTATCCGCCGGTTCTTCCCTGCACTCATGACGCGGCGTACGGGCGCAGGACATGAATGTCATGCGGTTAATGCGTCCAAGACGGTGCATTTCCCCCTTAAGGCCGTGAAGGCAGGGATTGGCTGCTGCCTTAAAGGCTTCTGTGTAGACAACGCCAGCATCATCGGCCGCCATCTGTAACTCCAGTACCTGTGCCCGGTCAAAGCCGGATATCCCTTCCATTATCACATGTATCCCCCCGGACAAAAGCCGCCTGGCCCCCTGAAACGTAAGATGTCCCGGATGCTTCACATACACTGCATCCACTGCCGGCACCGCCGCCAGCACCCTATCCGCATCCATGATCCCATCCCCTGATACTTCCCTGGCTCCTGATCCGGTCCCTGTGTCCCCTCCTAATCTAAACAAACGCATCATACTGATTCCCCGTTTCTTTTCAGCGTCCATCCTGTTGTTTCAGATGATTTCACTTTACTGTTTTGTGACCTTATGATATAACAAAAATACAGCAATTAATACGGATTTTATATGATTTTCAGGATTAACTACAGTTTTTTTGCCTTCACCCTCTGCCAGGATGGAGGGGCGGACAGATGAGGGAAACATATCAGCAGGGAGGAATCACAGATGGCCATTCATCCGCACAGAATATCAGCTGCAAAAAACGGTCCGGCCGCTAAAAACAGCATCCAGATCAGCCGGATCCGCCGTTCATCCAGCTATGTCATGAAACGTCCCCACTACCATTCCTATTATGAGATATATTATCTGCTCTCCGGACAGTGCAGAATGTTCATTGACCAGGATATTTATTACCTGAAGCCAGGTGATGCGGTCATCATACCGCCGCTTCAGATCCACAGGGCCTTGTATGAGGAAGGGCTGCAGGCTGAGCGGTATGATATGTATTTTACCAAGGAGGAGGCCGATGCCTTCCATGCGTCCTGCGGACGGGAAGGCTTTGAGCGCGTCTTCTTAAATCCCCGTATTGCCATCCCCCAGCCCCTGCGCCCCGGGATAGAAGGCCTGTTAGGCCATCTGTCCCACGAAAACGGACAGGAGGATGCCTATTCCCACGTACAGCAGCAGAGCCTGCTCTTCCAAATCCTGGTCCTCATAGGACGCTGCCAGGATACGCAGCGGGAAAAGGACTCCCTCAATGACTCGGAGGCGGCAATCGTGAAGGCGGCCCGGTATATCAACCTCCAATACAGGGAACATCTGACGCTGGATGCCATGGCTGCCATGTCCAATATGAGTCCCACTTATTTTTCCCGGAAGTTCAGGGCATCCACCGGATTCTGTTTTAAGGAATATGTAAATTATATCCGGGTGCAGAAGGCGTCCGACCTGTTGAGGAACACGGATGGGACAGTGACTTCCATTGCAATTGCCTGCGGGTTTTCGGACGGCAACTACTTTGGCGATGTGTTTAAGAAGCTGACCGGACTCTCACCCAGGGAGTACCGAAACGGGATCAGAGGGGATACGGTACCATAAATAGGAACATACGAAAACAGGAACCTGGATGCACCGGTCTGCCTTGGCAATCCGATTCCCCACAGGTTCCTGCCTTTACTGTATCCTGTTATGCTTCCTGTCCTGTACGTGAATAGAATGTAATCAGATACAGTCCGCATAGCCCGACCAGCGCATAAATGACCCTGGTAATCCAGGAAGCATTTCCGAAAATCCATGATACCAGGTTAAAGTTAAAAAATCCAACCAGTCCCCAGTTAATCGCCCCAATCAGGCTTACTGTCAGGGCTGTACAATCTAAAGCCTTATTTCCCATAGATGTTAACCTCCTTATTGTGGACATTTGGCTTATACCCAATAACAGTATGTACCTGAAAATGGTATTTTATACATTTAATGATGAAATGCAGGACGGACCTCAACGGTATTGTCATTTAACGTGGTCGCTTCCCCTATGTCGGACAGGCGCTGGTGGTGAAGGGCGTTGACCAGCAGGCCGGATCCGGCCAGGGACATACCGTATACCCCGGCCACGGCCGCCGCGCCCCTGGCCACCCAGGGGGTAAGGCTGGCCGTAAATTCCACCTGGGCCAGGTCGTTATATGCAATCACCTTATCCCCATCCCCGATATTGCGCCCAGCCGCATCCAGAGGGTGCAGCATCAGCTTCATGGGACCCCGTTTCCCGGTCAGGTCCTCCCGTTCCAGGAAAATGGAATTGAGGGTATATCCACTGGGTACGGCAATGAGCCGCAGGGGGTATTCCCCGCCGTGGGCGGATGTATACCGCGGCATGGGTTCAGGCTGGCCCGGGTTCACAATCATGATTTTCCCTGTCTCCGTCTTAAAGTCCATGTGGTCCGCAAAGGGCGTGGAGATGACGCCGCCTTTTTCCAGGATATCCCATTCCCTGTCGGTTGCTTTGGCAAGCCCTGGTCCGGGATGGGCCAGCAGTTCTTCCACCATCCCTTCCTCAGTCTTCTTAAAATACGCTTCCTCATATCCCATTGCCCCGGCCAGAAGCCGGAACGTGTTCCAGTTGCTCCTGCACTGTCCCGCCGGTTCCAGGACTTTATAAGCCGTACCAAAGGTACAGTAGCCATAGGCCAGATAACAGTCCGGCTGTTCCACGGAAAATGTGGCCGGCAGCAGGATATCCGCATACCTGGCCGTGTCCGTCATGAACCGCTCATGGACAACCGTGAACAGGTCCTGTCTCATAAGCCCCTTCACTGTTTCCGCCTGGCTGCTTACCGACCCCACCGGATTGCTTCCATACACATAAAGGCTTTGAATGGGATTTTGCCCATGACTCCCGTTCAGCGCCTGGGCCAGCTGGTTGATGTTTACCTTCCTGCCCTGCCTTGTCCTGAAATCAGGCCGCGTCACAATGGTATCGTCCACACAGGGACCGATACCGGGATTGCATCCGCACAGCCCGCCTCCCGGCCTGCCCCATGCCCCGGTCAGGGCGGAGAGTATGGTAATCAGGCGCACGGTCATACCGCCGTTCCCATAGCGGGAGGGACCGCTTCCCAGTATGATGGCGGGCCGGGAGGCCCGGCCGTATTCCATGGCCAGTGCCTCTGTCATGTCAGCCGGGATCCCGGTTATCCCCTCTGCCCACGCAGGCGTATAGGAGGGCAATGTCTCCTTAAACCCAGGCCAGCCGCAGGACCATTCACGAAGATAATCTTCAGCAGCCAGGCCTTCCCTCACCAGCACATGCATCATGGCCAGTGCAAGGGCGCCGTCCGTACCAGGCCGTATAAGAATGGTCTCATCGCAGTAAGGTGACATATCCTTTGCACATGCTTCTATCAGCACCACCCGTTTCCCAGCCTTCCTTGCGCTGTCCAGTACCGGCATGGACTGGATCCTGGTGGCTTTCATGTTGCTGCCCCAGACCAGCAGGAAATCGCTGTGCTTAAGCTCCCTTGGGTCCAGGCATCCGGTGCGGCCCATGACAGCCTCATATCCGGCTCCCTTGGCCGAGGAACAAAGCGTCTTGACCAGGGAACATGCCCCCATCCTGTTGAAAAAGGCATCCCCGCATTTGCGCTGGATCACGCTCATGACCCCTGAATAGTAAAACGGAAGGATGGCATCCCCTCCGTCCCGGCTGAGGATTTCCTTCCACCTTCCGGTTATCTCCGATATGGCTTCGTCCCAGGAAACAGGAATAAACCTGCCTTCCCCCTTTTCCCCTGTCCGCCTCATTGGCGTGAGAATCCGGCTGGGGGAATGGATGGAATCCGCATAACCGTGCATTTTCCTGCAGATCAGTCCATGGGAAGCAGGATGGTCCCGGTCCCCTTTTACCTCCAATATCCGGGTTCCGTCCGTTTTCACCAGCAGGCCGCAGGAGGTGGGGCAGTCATAAGGGCATATTGTTTTTTTCCATTCTGTCATCGTATTTCATATTCTCCTGTTTCATACTTTTAATCTGTTTTTCCAAGTGTCTTTCAGATATGCTCTAAGTATAGATAATTCCGGTCTGTCCGTCAAACAGAATCCATTCCTTTTTCCGGGCTTCCCTTATCCTTCCCTGTTGAGGGGGTTGACCTGGACAGCGCAGTGTTTTACCTGGGGGAACTGTTCCTCCACCGTATCGTGTACCTCCCTTGAAATGGCATGGGCCTGCTGCAGGTTAAGGTCAGGGTCCACCGCGATTTCGATATCCACATACATCCTGGGACCGAACAGCCGGGTCTTTAAGCCGTCAATCCGCACCACCCCGGGGGATGTGAGCACAGTTCCCTTTATGGCTTTTTCCGTCTCCTCATCACAGGCCTTATCCACCATTTTGTCCAGAGCGTCCCGCAGCACATCCAGGGATGCCTTGCAGATGAATAGGCAGATTACAATGCTGGCAGCCGGGTCCATGAAGGCAAACCCCATCCGCGCCCCGCATATGCCCGCAAACGCCCCCACCGAGGACAGGGCGTCGGAACGGTGATGCCATGCATCCGCCTTTAAGGCGCTGGAGTGTATGGAATCAGCTGCTTTTATGGTATAACGGTACATCCACTCCTTTACCACGATGGAGACAATGGCTGCCATCAGGGCCATAAGCCCTGGTATGGCCGCATCCTTCACTTCCCCTGATATCACCTCCCTTACCGCGCCAAAGCCGATTCCCAGCCCCGTGGCACACAGGATGAAGGCAAGGAACAGCGCCGCCACGCACTCCAGCCTTTCATGCCCATAGGGATGTTCCTTATCCGACTGTTTGGCAGACATGGTAACCCCTGCCATCACGATGAGGGTGCTGAACACATCCGACGCGGAATGGACTGCATCCGATATCATGGCGTGGGAGTGGCCCAGGATCCCGGCTGCCAGCTTTCCGGCTGTCAGGACCATGTTCACTGCAATGCTGACCCTTGAGACGTGCATGGCGGTATCTTTATGCCCGCCCGGTCCGTGGTTTATTGTATGGTTGTGCCCTCCTATATGAAATTTCCCTGTACGGCATTTCCCTATCAGGCGTTCCCCTGTGAACTCAGTTCCTGTCATAACTTTCCCTCCCATAAAACAGTACACGGCCCGGATAATAAAAAAACACCTGCGGGACAATACGAGTAAACGACTGTCCCGCAGGTGTTTCCTACCTGCTGCCACTAAAGCGGCCCGGCTCCTCCATGGATGTTCCATCCACTTTAAGGCCTGATCAGATTGTACTGTAGCAATATATGCAGTGCAATAGATACGGATGGCGGGAATGGATGTCATCCAATCCCCATATCCGTTTGTATTATGGTATGAGGAATGGGAGGGATTGGTGCATGATAAAGTCCTGTCTGCATTTACAGCAGATGTTTCCTCAGTTCAGCCCCGTCCTGGGCGCTAAGATATGCAGGCGCAATGTCGAATACGGTCCTGCAGCCAGTCTGCCCTTCACGGCTCAGCCTGTACGCGGCCCTGGCATATGCGGTTATGACGGATGCGGTGAACTCCGGGTTGGAATCCAGCTTCAGGCTGTACTCAACCACATGGCTGTGTTCATCCTCCCAGCCCGTCCTTCCCGTGCGGATGACAAATCCGCCATGGGGAATCCCGGCATGGTCTCGCATCAGCTCTTCTTCCGATATGAAATGGACGGTTGTGTCATAGTCGGCAAAATAATTGGGCATGGTCACGATTGCCTCTTCAATGGCCTTTTTATCAGCGCCCTCTTCTGCCACCACAAAGCATTCCCTGGTATGCTTCTGCCTGGTGGTAAGGTCCGGCCCTGCCCCGCTTCTCACTGCCTGAAGGGCGTCCTCCACCGGTATGGTGTACTGCCTGGCATCCTTTACCCCTTCAATCCGGCGGATGGCATCCGAATGCCCCTGGCTCACGCCCTTGCCCCAGAAGGTATAATCCTTCCCGCCCGGAAGGATGGCGTTGGCATACAGGCGGTTCAGGGAGAACATGCCAGGATCCCAGCCCACGGAAATGATTCCCACATGTCCGCCCTCCTTTGCGGCCTTGTCAACCGCATCGTAGTGCTGCGGGATGTTGGCATGAGTGTCAAAGCTGTCAATGACGTTAAAATACCTTGCCATGTCCGGCGTCTGTCCCGGAAGGTCCGTGGCGCTGCCTCCGCAGAGAATCATCACATCGATATCATCCTTCATGGAAGGCGCATCATCCACGGATAAAACCTTTGCCCCCTCTGTCAGGATGGTCAGGCTGCGCGGATCCCTTCTTGTAAAAACAGCCGCCAGTTCCATGTCCGGATTGTGTTTAACCGCGCATTCCACACCCCTTCCCAGATTACCATATCCTAAAATTCCAACTCTGATTGCCATGTAAGAACACTCCTTTGTATTGGATTTGATTTTTGTAAATTATACTATAAGTCAGTGGTTCATGGCAAGCAGATTTCCTTACAGCCCCGCTGAGATATGATTACCCACATCTCCCATGGGGCTGTCCCTATATAGGGCTGCCTTTATCTGAGCACTAAATCCTCCATCTGATTACCCAAGGGCTATCCTGGTGCCGCTCTCCCCAATCATGGCCAGCGGTGCCTTTTCCAAGGATGCGATGACCGCATTCCTGCCCTTTTTGCTGCGTGCAAATTCCATGGCAGCCTCCACCTTGGGAAGCATGCTGCCCGGTGCAAAGTGGCCCTGGCTGCATAATCCCTGAGCTTCCTCCACCGTGATTTCCTTCAGTTCCCGCTGGCCGGGTTTCCCGTAATTGACCGCCACACGGTCTACCGCCGTGAGGATGAACAGGTAATCCGCATCCACCAGTTCCGCCAGCTTGGCAGACGCAAAGTCCTTGTCAATGACGGCAGGCACGCTTTCATAATCCCCGTTCTCATTAAGGATCACAGGAATCCCGCCTCCGCCGCAGGCAATGACAATGAACTCATGGTCCAGGAGGTTTAAGATGGAATCCCTTTCCGCGATATCCATGGGCCTTGGGGACGCCACCATCTGCCGGTATCCCCTGCCTGCATCCTCTTTCATGCAAAGGCCCGGATTTTCCTCCATCATCTTGAAAGCCTCTTCTTTTGAATAAAAACTGCCAATTGGCTTGGTAGGATTTAAGAAAGCAGGATCCTCCTTGTCCACCACGATCTGTGTCACCACGGTCGCCACATGCCACGGCATGCCTTCCCTTCGCAGTTCCTTCTTAATCCCTTTCTGCAGGTGGAATCCGATGTAGCCCTGGCTCATGGCCGTGCACTCCGGCAGGTCAAAGGCCGGAACCTTCCCATCCACCGCGCTGGCCGTGTCAAATGCCTGGCGTATCATCCCCACTTGGGGGCCGTTGCCATGGCTGATGATGATTTCATGGCCCTGTTTTATGAGGCCGATAAGGGCCGGAGCCGCATTGTCAATGCGCTCCTGCTGCTCCTTCGGCGTATTGCCCAGGGCATTGCCGCCCAGGGCTATTACGATTCTTGACATAATGTACCCTCTCCCTTTTTGTCAGCTATTCTTTTCTGTCAGCTATTCTTTTCTGTCAGCCATCCTTTTCTGTCAGCCATCCTTTTCTGTCAGCCATCCTTTCCTGTCCGCCATCTCTGCCTGTCCGCTATCCTTACCTGTCCTTACGTCCAGTCCGGCATCCCTATCCTCTGTGCGCAATGGCTCATGCCTTAGGCTGCTGCTGTGTAATACAGTGGATGTTGCCGCCGCCCAGCAGGATTTCCCTGGCGTAAAGCCCGACTACCTTGCGGCCCGGGAAACATTCTTCCAGCGTCTTTCTGGCCTTCTCGTCGTTCTCGTCACCGAACATAGGGAATACCACGCCGCCGTTGGCGATATAGAAGTTTGCATAGGAAGCAGCCAGCCTGTCGCCCTCCATACGCGGAAGCGTCCCGTCCACAGCGTCCACGCCCTCGCTCTCTTCCTTTGTGATGAGGATGTTCTTGGGAAGCATCAGCTTGTGGATTTTAAGACTGCGTCCCTTTGCATCCGTCTCAGAGCTGAGCACGGCGTATGCTTTCTGGCAGATATCATACTGAGGGTCTTCCTTGTCATCGGTCCATGCAAGGATGACCTCGCCCGGGGCAATGTAGTGGATGATATTGTCCACATGTCCGTTTGTCTCGTCATTGTAAATGCCATATGGAATCCAGATGATTTTCTCCAGGTTCAGGTACTCCTTCAGCACATGTTCGATTTCTTCCTTTGTGAGATGGGAGTTCCTGCCCTCGCTTAAAAGGCACTCCCCGGTGACAATCAGGGTCCCTTCCCCGTCCACATGGATGGAGCCGCCTTCCAGGATAAAGTCATCCAGACGGTATCTGTCCTTGCGCTCAATGTCGCAGACCTTCCTGGCCACATGGTCGTCCTTATCCCATGGGAAATACAGCCCGTCCACCAGTCCGCCCCAGGCGTTAAAGGACCAGTCCACGCCCCTGACTTCAGACCCGTTGGTCACAAAGGTGGGGCCGCAGTCGCGGATCCAGGAGTCGTCTGTGGACATTTCCACCACACGCACATCCTCAGGAAGCTGGGACCTGGCATTGTCATACTGGGCATTGCTTACGCACACGGTCACCGGCTCAAACTGGCTGATGGCCTTTGCCACCTCCACAAACACCTTCTGGGCCGGTTTGGCGCCCAGTCTCCAGTTATCCGGGCGTTCGGGCCAGATAATCCAGCAGCCCTCATGCGGCTCAAATTCTCCCGGCATCCTGAAACCGTCCTGTTTTGGGGTAGTTGTATATGTTTTCATGTAAAGTACCTTCCTCTCATTTTGTTTTTATTTTTATGCCTTATTTCACGTTTTCTTACAGCTGCGCCGCCTTTTCCATGGCAGCCCCGCCGGGCCTGAGTCCTTTCCCCTTTTTGGCTGCCAGCATTTCCCCTACGCCGATGAACACGACGGATCCAATGGTAATGGGCAGCACTTCATTTAATGTCTGGGCGTCAAAGCTCATGGGCACTGCAATGAATACCAGGGATATGACAATCATGATCATGGGAAGGGCTGCCAGCACCTTTAAGAATGCCCTGCTTCCCCCCACCTTAAAGGGCCGCTCCGTTTCCGGGTCAATGGCCCGCAGCTTCAGGAACGCCGGGAATACGGGCAGGTATGCCAGCAGGAACATTACAAGGTTCAGTGCAAAGAAGCTCCAGAACAGATCCTGGTTGGGCAGGATGGGCGCAATGACCACGACCACGCTGGCCACAATGCCGTTCATCACGGCAGCCCCCACCGGCATACCGTTCTTAACGCTCTTTCTGGCAAATACCTTTGGCATATCACCCTGTTCAGCCGCATAGCTGGCCACATTGTTCACGCCCAGGGACCAGGAAATCATATTGCCGAACAGCGTGAGCACGAACATGACTGCCATGATGGAGATGAAAAGCCCGCCGGTCTTACCGGTCAGCAGCTGAAGGCTGTCAATAAGGCCGCTGCTGGTGCTGACCTCAGCGGTAGGGATGGCCACGCCAATCCCAAAGGCAGAGAATATGTAGATTGCCGCAATCACAAGGCCGCCTGAAACAATGGCCTGTGGAATCTGTTTTTTTGGATTCTCCATATCGTTTGCAAAGGTGCACACCACCTCGAACCCCAGGAAATTAAACAGGATGACGGATATGAAGGACAGGCTCTTCGCATCAAAGCTGGGTATCAGGGAGGCCGCCGTGTACTCGTTGGCCACCCCATGGGTCACTGCCCCGTATATGCCAAGTCCGCCTACAATCACAGCCAGCAGCACCTTAATCAGGGCAGCGCCGTTGAGGATCCACACGCTGTCGCACACAGGGAAAAAGCTGATAGCCACAATCACCCAGATAAATGCCAGTTCAATGATTAATGAGGGAATAACCCCAATGGGATGTCCGATGATGATACTGAGCATTTCCGGGCACATAACTGCCAGGGATGCCATCCACAACGGGAAGTTAATCCAGTAATACCAGGAAACCCGGGTTCCCCATTTGGCGCCAAAGGCCTTTCTCACCCAGTCATACAGGCCGCCTTCCCCGTCATAGGTAGTGCCCAGCTCCGAGGCAATCAGCCCGTAGGGCAGCAGGAAGGTGAGCATGAGGAAAATCCACCAGAAATACTGGGAGTTTCCGATTGCAGCCACCGGCGCCGCTGCTTCTGCCACGAATACGACGCAGATAACGGACAGGATTGCATCTGTCAATTTAAATTTTTTCTTTCCGTGTGTTTCAGCCATGTGTCTTGCCCCCTTTTCATGCTAAATTACAGCGCCTTTTTTAAGAATACTTCCAGGTCAGCCTTTGCCTTTGCTTTTTCCTCTTCATCCGCTTTTTTCTCAGCCTGTCCCAGGAAATATACAAGCAGTCCCCTCATGGCGGTCAGGCGGTTCTCAGCCTCGTCAAACACAATGGAATAACCTGCGTCGATTACTTCATTCACAACCTCTTCCCCTCTGGAGGCAGGCAGACAGTGCATGAATTTCACATGGGGCGCGGCCTTGGCCATCATGGCGGGCGTTACCTGGTATTTGGGATAGAAGATAGCCATCCTCTCTTCCTCGGAAAGCTCTGCGTCATACAGGCCGTACCATACATCTGTGTACACGAAATCCGCATCCTTAAGGGCTTCATCTTCATTATCCGTAACCAGGAAGGTACCGCCGCTCACCTTGCAGTTTGCCTCTGCGATTGCCCTGTGGTTTTCATTTAACTGATAGCCTTCCGGTCCAAAGTGTACAAAATTCATTCCCATCTTGGTGGTGATGAACATTAAGGAAGCGCATACCTGGGTGGCGTCGCCTACGAATACTACCTTGCAATCCTCTAATTTCTTACCTGCCGGTAAATGCTCAATCATGGTGCACAGATCGCCCATTTCCTGGGTCGGGTGGTTATAATCAGACATGCCGTTGATAACCGGGATGGTTGCGTTCTTAGCCAGGTCTGCCACACTCTTATGGCGGTCCACACGTGCCATGAGGATATCTACCAGACGGGACAGCACAGCGCTTGTGTCTTCGATTGTCTCGTGTCCTCCTAACTGGATCTGTCCCGGCGCCAGGTACTGCGCATGGCCGCCTAACTGCTCCATGGCTGTCTCAAAGGAAACCCTTGTCCTGGTGGATGACTGCTGGAAAATCATGCCCAGGGATCTGTTCTTTAATAATTGTGGATAGTAACCGGCCTTGATGCACCTCTTAATCTTTAATGAAAGATTGATGATGTCCATCAGCTCCTCCTTGGTAAATTCGTTTGTGTCGATGAAATCCTTTACTGACATGTTCATTTCCTCCTAATAATATGTTTTTTGTTTTTCCTACGTCCGGAGGTGAAGCCTGTTATGGATGCGAATCCTGTTATGGATCATAAGCGTATTTATGAATCACAAACAGGTGCGTCCTAAGGCTTCTTGTGTCCGGCGCCTTGTGATATCATCATAGCGCCCTGGGACAGGGTTTAAAATCATCCCCGGGATGGATTCGCAGATATATGACCGCTTCCTTTTCCCTCATGAAAAAGGATGATTTTATTCATACTTTCATCATAAACCAACTAAACTTTCCTAAACTTTTTATGCATAATGTACAACTTTCTTTCAATTCATCCAAATAAATAATTTGCTAAATCCTCTGTTTTTTGATATATTTTAACTGCCGGATACAGCAGCATGTCAGAGGAGGATTTCATGGATATACTGATTTTCATTTACAACATTTTCCTTATTGTTCTTTACACAGTGGTTCTAACCTTCTGCATCATTAATTACAGGCACAAAAAAAGGCCGTTGACTGCCGCAACCGCCGTTCTCTTCCTTTTTTATATATTTGACAACATCATTATCTACATGACTGAATTCTTAGACGGGTTCTCTGTCCGCTATGACCTGCAGTTCATGAGTGCGCCTGCCTTTAAGACACTGATTTTCCTGGTAACCTCCTTCTGCCTGGTTTCCATCCAGCATCAGGTGCTTTCCCGGCGCCCAAAGAACCGGGATACAGCCGCGCTGGTACTTTTAGGACTCAGCCTCCTGTTCATCCCCACCGCGGGATACGGCGCATTCAAGGTATGGCTCTATTATCTTCCGGCCCAGCTCTTTACCTTGTATCTGAGCGTTTCCGGACTGCTGTACCTGAAAATGCATCCCGGGGAGCTGGACAGGGAAATGCATGCCTATAAAAGCCTGCTCTGGATTACCGCTGTTTTTTCCCTACTGATACTGGCTGAAGACACCATCGTCATCTTTTCCTTTGACGTCTACTCGGATATCATGGTCAAGATCAACAACCGCAGCCTCTCTGAGGACATGATGAGCATCCTGTATTCAGTGTATGCCCTTGCATACCTGACCCGGCAGCTGCAGGGTCCGCTCATTAAAATCCAGGCCCCGGACATGTCCGGAAGCACGGCTCCCGCAGCGGATACCGGGAGGACAGCCATGATGGAGGACGGGGCGCAGGTGATGACGAAGGACGGGACGCCCACCTCCACCCTCCCGGATGGCAGAACGCAGGGACAGGCAGACAGCAAGGGGCAAATCCAGCCGGATGGGCCGGACAGCAACACCGTATTCCTTCATTTTGCCAGCCACTACCAGCTCACCTCCCGGGAGCAGGATATCCTGAGGATTCTTCTCACGGATAAAAACAACCAGGAAATCAGCGACGCGCTGTTCATCTCCATCGGTACGGTCAAGACCCATGTGCACAACATTTTCCAGAAGGTAAATGTGACCAAGCGCAGCCAGCTCCTGAGGGTTTATTTTGAATATCAGAAAGACATGCCCTGGAAGTAAGCCTGGCATGTCTTCTGATTATATCATCTTATTCTCTTTTCATCCTATTCTCTTATCATCTTATCGTCTGTCCTATCACTTCCCCAGGATTGCAAGCAGTTCCTCCCCAATCAGGCCATTAGCCGCCGCCACCTGGCACGGCGTTGAAACATCCAGCGGTTCCCCATCATAATCCGTCACGGTTCCCCCTGCCTCCTGCACCAGCAGCATTCCTGCCGCAAAATCCCAGGGCCGTAACACCTGCTCAAAATATGCGTCCGTGCGGCCGCAGGCCACATGGGCAAGTTCAAGGGCCGCGGAGCCATTCCTCCTGATATCGGAGCAGCGCAGGAACACCTCTTTGAAATCCCTGAAATTCCTGTCCGCCAGCCCATGGTCATAAGGGCTTGTGCCAATGGCTATCAGGCTCCGCTCCATGGTATCCACCCGGCTCACATGGATGGGCCTGCCGTTAAGCCACGCCCCGCCTCCCCGGACGGCATGGAACATCTCATCGGTATAGGGCTGGTAAATGATTCCCAGTTCCAGCTGCCGGTTGTCACAAAATGCAAGGGACAATGCGCTGTTCCTGTAGTCATGTATCAGGTTGGTGGTTCCGTCCACAGGGTCCAGGATCCACACCGGCCCGGTAAAATCAATGTCGCTGTTATCCTTTTCCTCGCCCATGAACTGGATATCCGGATACAGCTGCATAAGCCCGTCCTGAATCATCTCCTGCACCTTAAAATCCACCTGTGTCACAAAATCAGCCAGACCTTTTACCTCAATCCTGGCTGCCTGCTCATGGTCCAGGAACAGTGGTTTGACCGTCCTTACCAGTTCCATCACCTTTGCCGCGTCAATCTTCATTCCCATATGCCCTCCTGCCGTGTCATCCATCCTATCAATCCGTATTGGTCTATTATACCACAATGAAAGGATTCAGCAAGACAATGCGGTTTCCCCACCTCCTATATCTGCCGCAATATCCTTACGTTCCATCTGCCCCATCCAGCCGTTCCATCACAGGCCACTCCCTTTCAATGTAGAACATCTCGTTCAGCATCAGCCAGTTGGCCCTGAAAAGGCTCATCAGCTGCCAGTATCCGGCCCCTGACAGCCCATATTCCCTGATAAGATCGAACTTGGCCTTGATGCTCCTCACATCCTCAAACCACACCTCATGCTGGACTCCATACTGCCAGTACCGGAAGTAGGGTGACATGGCAGTCTCATCAAACCGGATATCCACACCGAAATCAATGGCAAGCTGCACCGCCTCATGGTTGTTAATGGTTTTGGCCCTGGTCACGCCCCGCTCATAGGGAAGGGCCCAGTCATATCCATAGTTAGGTATGCCCAGGCTCAGCTTATCCCTTGGAATGGCGGTGACCGCATAATCCACCACCCGCCTCACCATGTTGATGGGAGCCACGGCCATGGGCGGACCCTGGCTGTATCCCCACTCATAGGTCATCAACATGGCGCGGTTGGCAGCCGACCCCAAAAGGGCGTAATCAATCCCCTCATACAAAAGTCCCCTCTGCTCAGCCGAGGTCTTGGGGGCCAGGGCAACGCTGACCGGATACCCAAACAGGTTCATGACCCTGGTGGCCAGGCCCACAAATGCGGCGAACCCCTCCCTGTCATCGGCCAGCACATACTCAAAGTCGATGTCCAGACCGCCAAAGCCTTTATCCTGCATGGTCCTGCCCAGTTCCCATATAATCCGCTGCTGCAGCTCGTGGCTGCGCACCAGGGCCGATACCAGATTATTATTAAAATGCCCGTCTTCCCCCAGGGGTGTCAGTGTCAGGATGGGCCGCGTCCCCCATTGCTGCGCCCGCCCTATCATCCACGCGTCATCGCTGATGGGCGGGATTAATTCCCCTTCCAGGGTAAAGCCATAGGAAAATACCTTCAGCCCATCCAGATACGGCAGGGTTTCCTCCAGGACCTCCTCGTTGATGAACGGATACGCATATCCGCTGGTATAGAGCAGTTTCCTCCCCTCCACCGTATTACCGTCAGAAATATAAAGAGCCTGGCCAACGGCCAGGCGGTATGGGTACTCTATCTGATTGTCCCATAATAATGTTTCTGTAGGAATATTGTATGATTTTGCAATGGAATCCACACTGTCTCCCTGTTTTACCACATATATATCCAAAGCGCGCTCCTGAGCCTGTATTCATTGAATTATATGCAGCAACAGGCAGTCCTAATACGGAAATGTATCCACTGCGCAGTTAAGGACGGCCTGCCCAAATTCCGGTTAATCCACCAGTCGTCTGAACATCATTTCCCGGTTAATCCACCAGCCGTTTGGACATCCATCTCCCGCTCTTAACCCTCAGATGGGAGAATATGAATCCAATTGCCCATCCCGTAGGAATGGACCACCAGATAGCGCTGGCGCCTATGTAGTGTGCAAGCAGGTAAGCGATTGCCACGCGCGCAAACAGGTTGACGACGGAGCTGAGCATGAACGCCCCCATGTCCCCTGCCCCGCGCAGCAGGCCGTTGCCCACAAACAGTGCGCCCATCAGCAGATAGAACACGGATACGGTCTTCATATATTTAAGGCCGTAGCTCATGGCGCTGCCCTCGGAGCCCTGCTTCAGGAACAGTCCCAGAAGCTGGGGTCCGAACAGGTAGATGAGCAGGGTGATGATTACAGAGAATATGAAAACCATGAACATGCAGGATTTATACCCCTGCTTTACCCGGTCCACCTTCCCTGCCCCGATGTTCTGGGCCGTATAACTGGACATTGCGTTAGAAAAGTTCATGTTCGGCAGCATGGCCAGGGTATCAATCTTAGTGGCTGCCGTGTAACCTGCCACAAATACCTTTCCGTAAGAATTGACCAGGCCCTGCATCATCATCATGCTGACAGAGACAATGGACTGCTGTAGCATGGAGGGCACCCCTACCTTTGCAATCCTTCTTGCGGCATCCATGTCAAAAAAGGCAAAATCCCTTCCCCGGGCGCAAGGCTCATCCTCCATCCTCCGAAGCCGGCCAACCAGCACGAAAAATGAGATGAATGCGCACAGCCCCTGTGCAATCAGGGTTGCCCAGGCCACTCCTGCCACCCCCATATTGAACTTAATGACAAACAGCAGGTCCAGGACAATGTTGGTCAGGGCCGACACCATCAGGAATTTTAACGGGGTCTGGCTGTCACCCAGGGCGTTATATATACCGTTCAGGGAATTATACAGGAAAAGGAACACTGCACCGCCAAAATAAATCCTCAGGTACGACAGGGAATCCGCCATGATATCCGGGTCCGTTCCCAAAAGCTTAAGCAGCGGAAAGGAGGACAGTTCCCCGATGCCCATGATGATAAGTCCGATTACGCCAAGGGATATGAGGGCGGTTGACACCGTCACCTTCATTTCCCTGATTTTCCCGGCTCCGAAGAACTGGGAGATGACAACGGTACATCCCATGGAAAGTCCGGCCGCCACAGCCACGGAAAGGAATACCACCGGAAAGGATGAGCCAACCGCGGCCAGGGCGTCCTCGCCCACGAACCGGCCCACCACCATGGAATCCACCATGTTGTAAAGCTGCTGGAACAGGTTTCCCACCACCATGGGAATTGCAAAGAAAAACAGTAGTTTTAAAGGTTTCCCCTCTGTCAGGTTATTTATCATATGTACTTCCTTCCCTCTGAATGATTTGATTGTGTCTGTATTCCATGGCGTTTTCGGCAATGCGCTTGACAAAATCCTGGTACAGACAGCGTTCTTCCTCCGTAAAACCGGAAAAGCAGACAGCATCCCATTTTTCAAAAATCCTGTCTATCTCAGACAGGATCTGATTCCCCTGCAAGGTCAGGCTTACCAGCTTCTGCCGTTTATTATTTTCATTCACAACCCGGCAGACCAGCCCCTTCTCCTCCAGTTCCGACAGGTTCCTGGCAATCCTGCCCTTATCCATGTCAAAATGGATACATACATCCTCCTGGGTACAGCATCCCTTGCGCAAAAAAATAAGGATTTTCCCCTCCAGAGGCTGAAGCCCATACTTTTCCAACTCAGTCCGTATATATAATAGCTCACAACGGCGGTATATTCCTATATACTGGTTCATGCTTCCTCCCTGTTCATGATTACGTGTAATTGATTGCATTATACAACAGTTGCAACAATCAACCATTATAACGGCTTCTCATGTGTCTGTCAAGCATAATGTCCATAATAGTTTTAACAGTTTCCCATCTGTTTCCCATTCACGGATTTTTGTGGTATCATATCAGACAACAGGAATGATTCGGATTTAACCAGAAAAGCAGAGGTGATAGCATGAGATTCAGAAGGAAACCGGCCCGTGAAGCAGAGTGGGCCGCGCTTAAGAAGCAGGAGGACCGCTTCCTCCTGAACGCAGGAAAAGAAAGACAGCCCGTCCTAAACCGTCAGCTGGAACGGTTTGTGCCTGACAGACTGTCCTCTACCCTTGACCTGGCATTCTGTAAGGCATTTGAACTGGTGCTTGAAAAGGGAACCGGCGTCATAGAGAAAACATACCACAAAGAAAACCGCGAGATGGCTTACAAGGTCAACGCTTACGCCGTGGGCCTGAAAGAAAGCAGGAAAAACCTGAAGGCATTTTCAAAAAATGCCAAAAACAGCAAGGCCGTCAACCTCCTGGCATCCGGCGCCAGCGGTATGGGGCTTGGCGTCCTTGGCATCGGGCTGCCCGATATTCCCCTGTTCACGGGAATGATCCTGAAGGCAATCTACGAACTTGCCCTGAGCTATGGCTTCACCTATGATACGGCCGGTGAGCAGTGTTTTATCCTACGGTTAATCCGCACCCCCCTTTTATCAGGGGAAGAACGGATCATGGCTGATGAAGGGCTGAACCGGATGATTACAGGATCCGTATCCCTTTCCCCTGACCAGGCCTTTGCCGGACTGGATAAAAAGGAAGAGATACGTCTGACAGCAGAAGCACTCTCCCATGAACTCTTATATATGAAGTTTCTCCAGGGAATCCCGGTTGCAGGGGTGATTGGCGGAATGTATGACGCGGTGTATATGAAGAAAATCACGGATTACGCGGAAATGAAATACAAGCGCCGTTTCCTGGAACGTATCTGTAGATAGTATCCACCCTATTTCAGTTTACCGGCCAATGCCGCCTGGGCCTTTTCATAATCCTTTCTGTTCACATATATCTTATATTCACATGAGCAGGAGGGATTGCTTCCCAACCGGTCCACCCCAATCGGCCCTGAACCTATATTGCGCGCGGCAGTGCCGCCCGTGTCCACAATATAGTCAATCCCGCACCCTTCAAGGGCGCTCCTGGCCTTGGACTGAAGCTCCATGGAATAGGTGACAAGAAGTTCTTTCCTGTTAAAAACCGTAATCATGGCCGTTCCCCCTTTCGCTGTATATCCGTCTTATTTTCCAGATTGTTTTTTGTGGTTCCATTGATATTTTTCATTGCCTGTATAGCTATTTCAGTCGCCATAAGATGACAGATTGTTCCATGGTCAGGCCCCGCAAACCCACATGAAATGGGCATTACATGGTTTTGTAAAGTTGGGCACCACGAAATATAAAATCAGCACGCCCTTGTCCGACCTGCTGATGTGCATAGTATACCATACTTATCCCGAAACCGCAAGAGGCAGGACGGCCTTTGCGGGTGCCTAACCGAGGGGCCTGTATGATTAATCCTGAATCCCCGAAAACATGCTTCTATCGTTCCGCATGACCTCCCTGACGTGAGATTGGCGCCGTCACATGCCTGGGCTATTTCCATGCGTGGCCGATGTACCAATCCCATACAAAACAATCGTGGCAAGCAGGGCAGGAGTATATGCACTCCTGCAAAACGCTTGTTGGGGACCGGACCCCAAAACCAGAAAAGAACCGCCAGCGACGGCCCTTTTCACCGCCCTTACGGGGCGGCTACGCATCCTCCGGACGCTTTCAAATATGAGAGACACACCTTTTTCCCAGGCGGTAAGGTTTAACGTCTTTCAGCGCCCGCAAGGGCGAGTAGCCGCTCCACAGGCGGAGCGTTTAGCAAGGCAGCGAAAGCGGCCCTTATCGGGGGATTGGGGTGCCTTATACCAATAAGGCGTACTACGTCAATCTATTTGTCTTTGTGGGTAATTTTGCGAAATAGCATTTTTATTCCATCTAAGACAATACCATAAAGCAAAAAAGTTAAAACTAAGCCAATATACCAATAGATAGATATTTGGCCAGTAATCGTATTACATGGCACTTGCAAACCAGAGTCCATTAAACTATATAATGGGCCTTGGGAGTCAGCGATTATATTCAGTAATGGGTTAAATCTAATGAGTACAATGCTTTTTGAATCTTGTCCGATTTGGTGCATAAAAATCTCGAAAACAGATATGATTAGACACCAAAAGATAAAAGACTTCGTTGTTTTTTTCAATGCAAAACCTCCGTTTATTACAAAATTCTGTCGTTCGCCTTATCCGACGAAGGCACTCTTACCCAATAAGGCGCACATCATCTATAGTGCCCTGCTAAAACAGCTTGCTGCAAAATGTGCCCTTGCATAGCTTCCATTAAATCCTTTTTCCTGGAGGTACTGGGCAAATCAAGAAAACAGTCCAGCACAAACACATTGAAGTGATACATATGTGACCACTGAAATGGCGGCTTTGGTCCTCGATACCGGTGTTTTCCATAGCCAAGTCCTTGCACGGCACCACCTAAAGAGCTCACTTGTTCCCCATGATGGATATTCCCTGGGATTACAGATATGGCGGGAATATTCCAGATGACCCAATGATTATAGGCTGGTATTGGATGGTCCATATCATTCATAATAATTGCGATAGATACAGCATCTTTGCTTAAACCAGTCAACACCAATTCGGGTGATCCGTCCGCTCCATATCCGGTATACTCTTTTGGAATCATCCCCCCGTGTTCAAAACAGGGAGATGTAATCATTAAATAATCCATTCGCTTTCCCTCTCAAATGCTACACAACTTAACCATTTCCATTCTAATATCAGCGTGCGGAAATGTCAAACAGTTCATTTTGTATCATAACTTCATGTTACTGTCCATAACTCTTTTTGTATATCCGGGCACCGATTGTGAACTATTTTGTCGCTTTACACATATGCCCATTTTACAAGAAACCCAGTAACCATGCGGTTTTCAGCTTATAGAAAAGACGTAACCGGCTAAAAAAATAACTATTTTTTATTGCCTGAAAGCGAAAAAACCGCTTAAAAGGCTATGTAAGTTTTTGCGGGGCGTCCCGCAAACCCGTATGAAATCAGGGTTTGCGCATATGCCCTTAAAAAGTCCCGTTACGCTTTGCAACGTGCGCTTGTAAAGTTGGGCGGCATTTGGGCGGCAAAAAAGCAAAATCAGCAAGCCCTTGTCCGGCCTGCTGACAGCCCTATTATACAGCATATGCCCCTAAATAGCAATCCCCGAAAGCTGTTGATGATGGGCTACAGGCACGGGCCGAAAAGAGCCTGCCAACGGAACATTAGGCCCTTAAATCCCCTGATAGAACGGGGCTTTGCGGACGCCAAACCGTGGGGGCCTGTATGCTTTATCCCGAACCCCGGAAAACGGGCTTCTATCGTTCCGCATGACCGCCTCGGCGTGAGACTGGCCCCGTCTCATGCCGGGGTTATTTTTATGCGCGGCGGGAATCCCAATCCCACGCAAAACAATCGTGGCAAGCAGGGCATGAGCGTACACACTCCTGCAAAACGCTTGTTGGGGGATGGACCCCAAACCCCGGAAAAGGCCCGCCAGCGGCGGCCTTTCCATCGTCCCTTGCGGGCGGCTGCACGTCCTGCGGACGCTTCCAAGCATGAGGGGCATACCTTTTTCCAGCCGGTCAAGTCTCCCGTCTTACAGCGCCCGCAAGGGCGCGTGGCCGCTCCACCTGTGGAGCGTTTGGCAAGGCAGCGTTAGCGTCCCTTGCCGGGGGATTGGGGGCCTCCCCAACAAGCGGATTTTCGGAGAAAATCGCAAGTGCATATGCACTTGCCCTGCTTGCCGCTATTGTTGTAGCGGAAAAGACCCTGCCCCAGCCGGTACGTTTTCCCCCGTCCCGTCCGGGACGGTTTTCAGCAGCACGGAGGCATAGAACACCCCGGCTTTCTGCTCAAACTGCGCCGTCCCGCCGTACCGGGCCGCGATGTCCTGGACGGAGGCAACGCCGATTCCGGCCCCCTCCCGTTTGGAGGACAGGGGCGTGTCCCCGTCGAACCTAACGGTTGTCGCGCACGGATTGTCCACCAGAATGAGAAGCGCCGCGCCGCCACGCTGCCGCACCCGGAGCTGAATGGTTTTCGGCCCGCCCGCCGCCTCACGCTTGCAGGCTTCCACCGCGTTTTCCAGCAGGTTTCCCAGCAGCACCGTGATGTCCGTGCTGGACACCGGGCAGGCGTCCGGGTAGTCTATCCCCGCTTCAAACTCGATACCGCCCTCCCGCGCCAAGTCCGCGTAATAGCGGACGATGGCGTTCACCACGTCGTCCTGACAGTACCGCTCCCGCGTGTCCGGGGGCAGCTCATTTTGATAGAGGCCAATATAGTCCGTGAGGCCTGCCTTGTCGTCCCGCTCTATGTAGGACTGCACCACGGCCAAATGCTGCCGGAGGTCGTGGCGGGCCTTGCGCGTTTCGTCCATGTTTGCGGCCAGCGCATCAAACTGCTTTTTCTGCGCCAGCAGGCTTTTGTCGGCGTAGACAAGCGCCGCCTCCAACCGCGTCCGGGTACGGGAGGTTTCCAGCACGTTCAGGGCCACATAGGACACATAACAAGCGCCAAACAGCATGAGGTAACGGGACACCAGAAATTGCCACGAGGCATAGGCGTAAACGTCCGTCACGGTGCAGTAGAGCATACCGAACAGCGTGGAAAACAGCGGGATTTTCCAGAGGTGCCGCCACATGGCGTCGTCGTTTATGTTCAGCGCGTCGGCTACCGTATGGTAGAGGAACCGGAGCAAAAACGGGCAGGTAATCAGGTAGACCGCCACGCGGGCGATATTGTAGACCAGATAGGGGTGCAGGCCGGAAAAATCCCAAAAGTACCGGCTCTCAATAAAGTTTGCGTTTCCATACACAAAGAACGACCACGCCAACAGCAGCAGGTAGGTAAACATCAGCTTTGAAAAGCTCTCTTTTATCAGCAGAAACGCAAGGGACAGGAAGATCAGCAGGAAGCAGTAGCGCGTGATCGTCGTCCACCTTGCCGCCGCCTCGTAGCCGCCGAGGTTGATCGCGTAAAAGACCGCGCTGTATGCCGCCGACAGGAGGATTTGCAGCGCCACCACATACCGGAAGGGGATACGGAGCTTGTCGCGGAACAGCCAGTACCGGGGCAGCGTGAAGGGCAGGAAATCAAGGAACGGGAACAGCAGCACCATCAGCGTGTCAACGGTATCCATCATAATAGCGCCTCCTCCCTCTCCCGCTGGAACAGCCAGGCGTGATACAGCCCTTCCAGCCTCTTTTTCTCCCGCTGGGCAAAGGGGACTTTTCCCCCGGCGTCCATCACAAAGTCCAGCCCGTCCATGCGCTCCACCCGTTCCGCGTTGACGATACAGCCCTTATAGCAGGGCAAAAACTGCGGGTAGGGGGAAAGCAGCCCGGCCAGCTCCCCGAAGGGGACGCGGAACCGGAGGACGCCGCGCCCGTCCGTGTGGATTTGCGTATAATGCGCCTCCCGGTCGCACCAAAGGATTTCACGGAGCAAGACCCTTTCCCGCTCCACGGAGATAAACCGGGCGTTTCGTATCTTCTCCACCCCGGCCAGCTCCATAGTCTTTGTAAAGTCCCCGTAGTTGTAGGGCTTCACCAGATAGCCGCAAGCCCGTACCCCGTAGCTCTCGACGGCGTGGCTCTGGCTGGTGGTGACGAACACCAGCGCCGCCAGCGCGTCCTTCTCCCGGATTTTCCGGGCCGTTTCCATGCCGGAAAGCCCGTCCATGTACTGGTCGATAAACACAATATCCCACGCCCCCGGCGTGAAGCCGGATAGAAAATCCTCCCCGTTTTCAAAGTCCGCAACGTCGGGCGCTTCCCCGGCGTAATGCTCATTGAAATATCGGTGCAGGCAGCCCCGCAAGTCCTCCCGGCACAACTCCATGTCGTCTATAATCGCGGCTCTCATATCCGAAGCCCTCCCTCCGTATCACAATACAATTTCCTTGTCAAGACCATTTTACAGCAAAAATCCGGTTTCCACAATGCAAGTTGAGGCCAAAAACTGCAAATTGCGGCCACCCCCTTGAAAATCGGCGTTGATACTCCTATTGTAAAGAGGTAGAAAGCAAGCTGGACAGGAAGGAGGCCGCATATGTGGAGCATGATCGTCTGCGACGGTGACGAGGCGGAACGGGAGCAGCTGATGGGCTTGGCCCGACAGTGTTTGGAGGAAAAGGGGGTGGAGGCGCGGGTGACGGGCTGCGCGGACTGGCCGGAGCTGGACGGTATCGTGAAGCGGGTGCTGCCGGACGCGGTGATCGTGGCGCAAGACAGCGTGGAGGGCTTGAACACCATCACCAGCGCAAGGCTCCTGTCCCGGAAAATCATCTGGTTTTCCGATCTGGATTTTGGCGTGCAGGCGTACCGGCTGTGCGTCCCGTTCTTCTGTCAAAAGCCGGTGTCGCGTCACAAGATGGAGCAGGCGCTTTCCCGGCTCTTGGAGGGGAACCCAAAGGCCGGGAAGCTGTAATTTTTCAAAAAGCAATCAAAGGGATTTGAAGGGGGTATACCCCCTTCAAGCAGCTCTTGCAGAGCTGCTTGAAACGCCCCTGTCTGTCCACTTACAAAACGATAGGAGGAAAAGGGAATGGGAAACAGGAAACAACCACGCGGCCTTTCGCTGCTGCTGTGCGCCGCCCTGCTGGTTGGACAGCTGGGGACGACGGTTTACGCGGAGGGGCCGCCAACAGGCGGCGGGGGCCTGTGCGAACACCACCCGGCGCACACGACGGAGTGCGGCTATGTGGAGGCCGTTGAGGGCCAGCCCTGCCAGCACAAGCACACGGACGATTGCTACACGGACGAGCTGATTTGCGGCTATGACGAGGACGCGGAACCGGCGACCAGCAGCGACGCGGCCCACGAACATACGCAAGAATGTTACGCGCTTGACTGCCCCCACGAGCGCGGGGAGCATGACGGGGATTGCGGGTACATAGAGGCCGTGCCGGGCCACACCTGCGGCTTTGTCTGCGAAATCTGCGACGAGGAAAAAGACAGCGGCGGCGTGTGGGAACAGACCGGCCAGAAAGAGGAAAGCGGCCTATCCGCTATCACCGTGACCGGCTTTGACAAGCTGGACGCGGCGGTACAGTATCAGACCGTTTCCCCCGGTACAAAGCTGGACAAGCTGAACCTGCCCGCCACGCTGGGCGCGTCCGGGTATACCGTGGGGGAGGATACCGAACCCGCCCCGATCATTATTGGGGGCGTGACGTGGAAGCCTGACACGAAGTATGACGACACCGCCGAACAGGGCGGCTATACCTTCACCCCTGTTCTTCCAGCCGGTTACACCTGCGCGGGGGACATGGCGCTGCCGGAAATCTATGTGCGGATTGGGGCGGCAAACGTCACTTTGGCAAATGATAGTAACGACTACAATACCGGCGACATGGCGGCTTTTCAGGCTATCCTTGTTGCGCACCCCTCTTTAGTGAGTGGCGACGTAAAAAAAGAGGACCCGGCCAGCTGGACGGGGCTGGTGATATGGGACGAAAACAGCACCCCAAAAAGAATTACCCGCCTTGAATTGTCCAGCAAGGGCCTTTCCGGGAAGCTGGACGTATCCGGCCTGACGGCCCTGGCCTATCTGGACTGCTCCCTTAACCAGCTAACGGAGCTGAACGTGACCGGGACGGCCCTGGCCTCTCTGTACTGCTTCAAGAACCAGCTGAAAACGCTTCCCAAGCTGGACGGCCTGACGAAACTGGTCACTCTGAACTGCGCCAAGAACCAGCTAACGGCGCTGAACGTGGCCGGGACGGCCCTGACCCATCTGAACTGCCAAGGGAACAATCTGGAAACGCTGGACGGGCTGGGCAGCCTGACGAAACTGGTCACTCTGAACTGCTCCGAGAACCAGCTAACGGCGCTGAACGTGGGCAACCTGACGGGGCTGACCTATCTGGACTGCTTTGATAACCAGCTGACGGCGCTGGACGTGTCAAAGAATACGAGCCTGACCTATCTGTACTGCTACGATAACCCCTTCGCCTCATTCAAGACAAAGGCCGGCTATACCCTGACCGTCAACCAGACGGCGGGCGGCACGGTTTGGACGACTGCATTTGATTCCAGCAACAACGCAATAACCTTGATGGCAAAGCCCGGCACCGGCTATTCCTTTCAGTCATGGACAACCCCTCCCGCCGGAGCTTCACAGAGCGGATATGAGATTAGCTTTGATCTGACCAGCGACACGACCATACAAGCGGCCTTTGTTAACAACAATGACGTGAACAACGACGGCTACCATGACGGCGACGTGGCGGCGATTAACGCCATCATTAAAAACAACGGCCTGTCGTCGATCTCCAAGGACGACCCGGCAAACTGGACTGGCAAGGGAATAGTATGGGACACCAGCAGCCCGAAAAGAATTATCAAACTGACCATAAACAGCAAGGGCCTTTCCGGGAAGCTGGACGTGTCCGCCCTGACGGGGCTGACCTCTCTGAACTGCGCCAATAACAATCTGACGGGGACGCTGGATGTGGGCAACCTGACGCTACTGACCTTTCTGTCCTGCTCCGGGAACCAGCTGACGGGGACGCTGGACGTGGGCAATCTAACGCTACTGACCCATCTGGACTGCTTTGATAACCAGCTGACGGGGACGCTGGACGTGGGCAACCTGACGGGGCTGACCTCTCTGTCCTGCTTTGATAACCAGCTGACGGGGACGCTGGACGTGGGTAATCTAACGCTACTGACCTATCTGGACTGCTCCGGGAACCAGCTGACGGGGACGCTGGACGTGGGCAACCTGACACGACTGATCTCTCTGTACTGCTTTGATAACCAGCTGATGGCGCTGGACTTGTCTGGCCTGACAAGCTTGACCTATCTGTACTGCGGCAACACGCCGCTCAGCTCTTTTACCGCCCCGGACGGAAAAACGCTGACCATTCAACCCGCCAGCGGCGGCAAAGTCATATTCGGAAGCAACGACCCCAATGTCTATCCTAATCCGGGCTATGATCTTGCCACAAAGCAAACGACCCTGACCGCCGTTCCAGACAGCGGCAAGCAGCTGGACGGCTGGACGCGCGACGGCGCGGGCGCGGGCAGCGCCAACCCGCTTGTGTTTGCGCTTTCGGGAGACGGCACGGTAACAGCTGCCTTTAAGGACAGCGGCAGCGCGCCCAGCGGCGGGGGCGATCATTCAAACTCCGACGACAGCCGTTCCTCTGTGACGATCACGACCCCGCAGCCGCCCCAGCCGGACAGCCCCGTGCTGGCCGTGGTGGAAACGCCCGTCACCGTGAAAGACGGCACGGCCACCGGGACGGCAAACGACGGCAGCACGTCGGAGGCGATTACCAAGGCCCTGAACGCCGCCAAGCAAAAGGGCCGGGAGAAATACGGTATCGCCGTCCAGTACGACGCGACCACGGCGGTGGCCTACGACGGCTTTTCCATCACCGTCAGGCGGGCAACCCTCGACCGCCTCCTTGGCCCGAATAACGGCGTGAAATACCTGACCCTCCATACGTCCATTGTGGATATGACGTTCGGGCCGGCCGAGCTGACCGAGATTGCCCGCCAGACCAGCGGCGACGTGACTTTCACGGCGGCCAAAGCGCCCGGCCTGACCGGTGACGCGCTTTCCGCTATCGGCACCCGCCCGGCCTACGACCTGAAAATCAGCTACCAGAAAGACGGCAAGCCGGTCTACCTGTCCAGCGTGGGCAGCGTGTCCGTGGGCCTTGTCTACACCCCCGCCGAAACTGAGCAGGCCGGGGGCCTCTACCTCGTCTACGCGGACGGCAAGGGCGGCGCACAATGGCTCTACCGTTCCAGCTACGACGGCAGCGGCAGCGTGATCGGCTCTGTGGAGCATTTCAGCGTCTACGGCGTGGGCTACAAGCCCGCCCCGGTTTTCACGGACACAGTGAACCATTGGGCGAAAAGCGATATTGATTTTGTCGCCAGCCGGGGCCTGCTGACCGGCACCAGCGACGCCACCTTTAGCCCAAACAGCACCATCACACGGGGCATGTTCGTGACGGCGCTGGGGCGGTTGGCCGGTATCGACCCGGCGGCCTATGCTTCTTCCAGCCGGTTTTCCGACGTTCCCGCCACGGCCTACTACGCCCCCTTCGTGGAGTGGGCGGCCTCCAAGGGCATTGTCAACGGCACCGGCGCGAATACCTTTGAACCCGACCGGCCCGTGACCCGAGAGGAAATGGCGGCCATCATGCAGAGGTACGCCGAAAAGCTGGGGTACGTCCTGCCGAAAGAGCGGGAAGCGGAAATATTCGTGGACGACAACCAAATCACCGGCAGCATGAAAGACGCGGTACAGGCCATGCAGCAGGCGGGCGTGATGAACGGCAGGGGCGGCCACCTGTTCGCCCCGAAAGACACCGCCACTCGCGCCGAGGCCGCCGCCGTCCTGCGGCGTTTCGTGGAGGTCGTGATTGACCGTGATACCGCCGAGGGCTGGACGCAAAACGAGGCCGGGGGCCGGTCATACTACGAGAACCACAAGCCCGTCACCGGCTGGAAACAGATTGACGGCAAGTGGTACTACTTTGACGCTGCGGGCCTCATGCAAGCGGACGGCTGGCGGCAGATTGGCGGCAGCTGGTATTACTTCTACCCGGACGGCGGCATGGCGGCCAATACCACAATCGGCGGCTATGAAGTCGGGCCGGACGGCAAACGAAAAGAATAAGCAATAAGCAAGGAAGCAGCAAAGCGGGGAGCGAATGATCTAACGTCATTCGCTCCCCGCTTTGCCATAGTGATGGCTTATAACCGCACAACCCCTTGCAGCTTTTTATAGCCGTCCGTGGAATGTGGGCGGCATGTGGGCGGCATTTCACTAATTTTTACAGAAAAAAACAAGCGAAACGCCGGGCTGAAATAGCCCGCAAACCTAGTATTCATGCGGCTTTCCGGCGCTCCACCGATTGCATAAATCCTTTTAAGGCTGGCTCATAAGTTACTATTTTTTATTATATCGTATCGAATGAGCCTGATAAGGTTGAAAGGGCAAGGATATGACAGACCCAGCACAAAATGTGAAACATAACCATTCCGGATGTATTATAATAATATCATCGAATCATACAGGAGGATGAAGTATGAAAACGAATATACAGATCATCCAGGAAGTGGTTGATTACATTGACAGCCATCTGGAGGACAGGCTGGACTCAGAAAGCATTTCCCGGCAAGCCGGGTATTCCAGATACCATCTTAGCCGGATGTTCACATCCATTACCGGGCTTTCCCTGCACACCTATATCCAGAGGCGGCGGCTGACCGAGGCTGCAAGGCAGCTGGTGTTCACGGACCGGCCTGTCATGGACATCGCCCTGTCCGCAGGGTATGGCAGCCAGCAAGCTTTTACAGTGGGGTTCAGGGCGCTGTTCAGAACCAGTCCCAGGGCATTCAGGAAAAAGGGGGACTTCCATCCCCTGCAGCTTAAGTTTACCGCAGACGGGACAGATGCACTGAGGGGAGACAGGATAATGGATATACACACAATGGAAAGCGGCCCCATATACCTGGCTGGATATAAGAAAAACACACGCCTTGGCTTCTTTGTCATAGGACAGTGCTGGCGCAGGCTCCACGCCGCAAAGCACACAATCCCCAACCGGAAGGATCCTGATTTCCTGGTTGGCCTTAATGATTACACGAAATGGGATGCGGATGCGGACAGACAGCCTGCCTTTGACTACTATGCCGCATCAGAACAGACTCAGCCCGGCAGGCTTCCCCCGGGAATGGAGGCAAAGGAACTTCCTGCCGGAAAATATGTCATCTTCCGTTTCAGGGCCAGGAGCACGGACAGCTTACAGCCGGTGGCAGATTATATCTACAAGACATGGTTTCCACAGTCCACCTGCCGTCTGAACGGGCATGCGCCATATGATTTCGCACGATATGGCGAGGAGATGGACGCGGATGGGAAAAGCCTGATTGAATATTGGCTTCCTATTATATAGGGATTCCGCCGTTGTCCCTAAACCTCAACGTTCTTCCTGCCATCCACATATCCGTATCCGCCCACACGGACTCCTGAGACAGCATGGCTGTCACCTTCCACATGGACATATATCCTGGAAATGCTGTTTAAATTATGTCCTTGTTCAAACACATACCGGGACTGCCTCAAACCGTATTGGTACAGGTAGCAGGCCAGGGCACAGTTGGAGGTGCCGGTTGCGGATTCCTCATTGATTCCATAGAGAGGGGCAAAATTCCTGCATACCGCGGTCAACTCCCCCGCCTCCTTCATAAGCGAAAAGGCATGGACACCCACGCAGTCCTTTTCCCGGCTCAGCCTGGAAACCTCCGCAAAATCAGGGATCATATCCCCTAAAGCCGCCGGACTGCTTATGGGGACCAGTATATCCTTTAATCCGGTAGAGACAATCTGGACAGGCATGTCATCCGCAATGATGTCCGGACAGAAGCACCTTTGTAAATCAACCTTATCCAGCGTTTCATAAAAACGCGGGGCATTCTGTTCCATGAGGATCAGGCCGTCCTCACCGGCAGTGACCCGCAGGATGCCTGATTTCGTCTCGATGGTGTAACACGGTTTATCTAACATATGTAAATGCCTCAGCACAACAAACGTGCCCACGGTTGCATGACCGCACAAGGGGACTTCCCCTGTGGGTGTAAAATATTCCAGTTTCAGGTCAGCACGCCCTGACTCCGACACAAAGGCTGTCTCCGGATACCCTAACTGATATGCTATCCCGGTTTTTTCCGCCTCATTCAGATCCGGCCCCGCAAGCACCACGCCTGCGCGGTTTCCACCCATATCATCTTTACTGAATGCACTTGCAACATAAACATTTACGTTCATAATCATATCCTCTCCCACTGCCCGGTTCTCATGGATGTCTGTGATAATCCGGGGTCCGCCTATCCTTTTTCACATTTCATCATTTTCTCATGCGGTTAATATAATGTCAAGGATATCTTATATGGCATATGCTCCACCCAAAATCAGCCCACGCAAAAAGCGGGAAAACCATAAACCAGTTTTTCCCGCCCTTCTATCCTTCCCTACACCTTCCGCTCATACACGCTCCGTATCCCGGCTTCCTCCCGGTAATTGGAAACGGTCCTCCTGGAAATCCTCAGGCCATATTCCTTTTTGAGCATATCAGCCAGCTTCCCGTCACTGTAGGGCCTGTCTCCCGGTTCCTTTTCAATGAGGAATGCAATCAGTTCCCTGACACTGGATTTCCCCATGGTGCCTGTGACGCGGCCCTGACCATCCACCACGTCCACGCCCTTGCTGAAGAAATACTTAAGGGGCAGGATGCCCTGGGGACATGACACATATTTGTTGGAAACAATGCGGCATACCGTGGATTCATGGACTTCCAGTTCATCCGCAAACATCTTATATGTCATCCCGGTAAGGAATCCGCCTCTGAAAAAGCTGCCCTGGACCTTCAGCAGGTATTCCCCCATCCTGCAGATGGTCCGGTTGCGCCTGCTCACTGCCAGATATATCTGCCTGGCCCTCAATAGCTTCCTGTCCATATATTCCTGCAGTTCTTCATTATCCTCATCCTTCATGGTCCTGCGGTAAAAATCGCTGACACAGTACTGGCGCATGTAATAATCATTAACCCTGACCTCCAGTCCACCGCCCCTGGGTACGACCAATATATCGGGAATCACGGTTTCCACAGCACAGCCTTCCCCGGAATCCCGGATTGGATACGGCTTAAGCGTACCCAGGACCCGTACCCACCGCTTGACCTCCTGAAAGGAGGCGTGGATCATATGCGCAATCTGGACAAAGGTCATCTCTGTTATATCTTCCAGATGGTTCATGCAGAGGTCCCGGAAGGCGTCCGGCACATGGATTCCTTTTTTCATAAGCTGGAACAGGAAATACTCCCCCATGGAAACGCATCCGATTCCCTCAGGCTCCAGCTCCATCAGCTGTTTCCTGAGAACGCGGTACTGCTTGACCGGTATCTTTAACAGCCTGCTTCCTTCCCGCTCAGAAAAGGCCAGGAAGCCATGGTCATCCAGAAGAAGGATCATCTGTTCCAACAGGCGCCGCCGGTTCTCCGGTGTGCGGCCATCATAAAGCTGTTCCTTGATATCCATCCTCCAGTCGCACCCGGATGTACCATACTCCTTTCCACTGTCCCCGTCCGCATCCCCGGCTTCCGGTCCGCTGCCATTCCCTGGAATTGTCCTGGTTTCCTTTACATTGGCCTTATAATATTCCAGCCACTGGTACTCTTCTCCCGAGAACCCCTCCCTCTGTTCAATGAAGGGATTCTCCAGATATTCTTTTTTCAGCAGTTCGCCTACCTGGGCATTGCCCAGATGAAGGATATGAAGGGACTGGTACTGGTACGCGGACAGCGTCTGCTTCTGTTTCAGTTCCTGGCTCATGACCAGACCATTTTCCACGCAACCCCCTCCTCTTATTAACAGAAGCCATATCCACAGGAATTCATGCCATACACCGGAACCCATGCCGTACACCGGAACCATGCCGTACACCGGAACCCATGCTGCACACCGGAACCCATGCCGCACACCGGAACCCACGCCGCACACCGGAACCCATGCCGCACACCGGAACCCATGCCGTACACCGGGCCTCAATGGGACACTGCCATCCGGCAGGTTCAGATATCACAGGCTGCCGCAAATGCCTCCTGCACATTGGAAAACCCGTTTTTCACCGAGGCCGCATCCCCGATGGGCCTTACCTCCAGCCCCGTGTCAGCCAGCATTTCCCTAAGTCCCTGTGATGGACGCATCCCCACTGCCAGGATGATCTGGTCAATGCCTTCCACACGCATTTCCCTGCCATCCTTTTCCAGGACAACGGTTGTTCCTTCCACACGCTTCACGGTTGTCATGGTGTACATGGACACGCCCAGCTCCCTCAATGCCTTCAGAAGGAAATACTTCGGGCCAGGCTCGCAGTCAATGGCAATGGCCTCCCGCATCTCCACCAGCTCCACCGGAACCTGATAGCCTGCAATGAACTCCGCGGTTTCCGCACCCGCAAGCCCTCCGCCTATGATCAGCGGATGATTGCCGAACGGTTTCTTCCCTGTAAGGACTTCCTGGGCAAATGCAGTTCCCGCGGTTTCGATTCCGGGAACAGGCACCATCACAGGCGTGCTTCCCGTTGCGTCAAGCACCAGATCCGGCGCCATCTTAAGAAGGAACTCCCGGTCCGCTTCCTGGTTCAGAAGCACGGTCACTCCCAGGCGTAAAAGCATATGCTTCTGCCAGCTCACAAAGGAAGGAAAATCCGCCTTGCTGCATGGGATGCCGGCCGCAATCCACTGGCCTCCCAGCCGTGCTTCCCGCTCCGCCAGGATTACCTGATGGCCCCGCATGGCCGCCACAATGGCTGCCTCACAGCCGCTGATGCCGCCTCCGGCAACCACTATCTTCTTAATATGTCCTGCCCTGTCCTCCGGCGAATATGTGGTTTCCTTGCCTGCAAATGGATTCACAAGGCAGGTAAGTGTCTTTTTCCTTAACGTGCTCCCAAGGCATCCCTGGCAGCATCCGATGCAGGTGAGTATGGACTGCGTATCCCCTGATTGGAGCTTAGCGGGCAGGTACGGGTCTGCCACGGAAGCCCGCCCCATGGCCACCAGGTCTGCCTTGCCGGACAGGATTACCTCCTCCGCCAGCTGCGGGCTGTTAATCCTCCCCACCGTTGCAACCGGGATGCCCACAACCTTCCTTATCTCATCTGCCAGTTCCACAAACGCGCCGCTTTGCACATAGAAGCTGGGAACCGTATTGTAAAATGTGGCCGGCCCTGACTGGGAACAGTTGATGGCATCCGCCCCGGCCTGTTCCACCAGCCGGCAGATGGCCTTTGCCTGCTCCACATTCATGCCCTGGTCAATGAACTCCGTGGCTGAAATCCGCAGCAGCACAGGATAATCCCATCCCGCCCTTTCCTTCACCGCCTTCACTGTCTCCACTGCAAACCTGGCACGGTTCTCCAGCGTGCCTCCGTACTCATCCACCCTCCGGTTGGAGAACGGGGACAGGAACTGGGCAATCAGGTATCCATGGGCGCCGTGAAGCTCCACTGCGTCAAATCCGGCCTTCCTGGCCCGCAGCGCCGCATCCGCGAATTTTTCCTCAATAGCCTTAATTTCCCCAACCGTCAGTTCATGGGGCACCTCCCGGTTGGAAGGGTCGCAGATGGGGGACGGACCCACGTTATGGATGCCTGTGATGCCGCTGTGCGTATTCCTTCCCGCATGGTAAATCTGGGCGCAGATTTTCCCGCCTGCAGCGTGGATCCGGTCCGTGCACTTCTTATAACCTTCAATCTGCCCGTCATCCCAAAGTCCCGGCAGTTCCTTCTTAACGCCCACTCCCTCGTCAATCAGGAAATCTTCCGTGATGATCAGCGCCCAGCCGCCCTTTGCCCTGGTTTCATGGTAGGCAATGAACTGCTCCGTGGCCCTGCCGTCCTCCCCCACAAAACGGGTGGACATGGCCGGCACAATCAGGCGGTTCTTCAGCTTCATGGTGCCAATGTGGTTTTCTTCAAATAAACATTCATACATGGGAAAATGACTTCCTTTCGTCTAAGCGCGGCTCTTCTTGATTTCCTGGATCAGTACGGGGATTACCAGCTTTAAATCCCCTACCACGCTGTAATCAGCAATATGAAAGATTGGGGCTTCCGGATCCTTGTTGATTGCTATGATGGTGCCGGAACCGCTCATTCCTGCCACATGCTGGATGGCCCCGGATATGCCGCAGGCAATATACACCTTGGGTCCAACGGTCTTGCCGGTCTGTCCCACCTGATGGGCATGGGCAATCCAGCCGGAATCCACTGCGGCACGGGACGCCCCCACAACACCGCCTACCAGGTCAGCCAGTTCCTTTAAGGGTGCAAAGCCTTCAGGCCCTCCAACCCCGCGGCCGCCGGACACGATGATTTCAGCGCCCTCCAGATCCACGTTCTCAGCCCCCATCTCATGGATGACCTCCACCAGGCGGGTGCGTATCCTGTCAGCCGTGATGTGGATATCCTCATGGATGACCTCTGCCTGCCTTGCATCATCCCTTTCACCCTTTTTGAACACGCCCGGACGGACCGTGCCAATCTGTGGGCGGTGGTTGGGGCAGAGGATGGTTGCCATCAGGTTTCCTCCAAAGGCAGGACGTGTCCATGCCATGTTGCCGCTCTCCTCATCAATATCAAGGCCCGTACAGTCCGCTGTCAGTCCTGTCCTCAGACGGCAGGAAATACGCGGCCCCATGTCCCGGCCCTCATTGGTTGCGCCGATCAGCATGGTGGTAGGCCCGTATTTTTCAACCAGGGCGCAGACCGCGTCCGTGTAAGCGTCGGTGGTGTAATGTTTATATTCTTCCCCGTCCACGGCGATTACCTTGTCAGCCCCGTATGCAACGGCTGCCTTCACAGCCTCCCCGATGCCGCATCCGATTACCACGCCTATCAGTTCCCCGCCCTGCTTATCAGCCAGGCGCCTTCCCGGATTCAGAAGCTCCAGGCCCACGTTCCTGGCCTTTCCTTCCTCATCCGTTTCTATAAATACCCATAAATCCTTATTCTTAGCCTCCATGTCAGTTCCTCCCTCTATCCAATGATATTTGCATCGCTTAACATGGCGAATAACTTCCTGGCCGATGCCTCGCTGCTGTCCTCAGAAATCTTGATCCCACCCTGCTTCTGGGGAGGAGTAAAGCTTTTCTTAACCTTGGTAGGGGAACCTTTTAAACCGATGCTTTCCCTGTCCACAGGCAGGTCGTCCGCTGTCAGGGTCGGTATCTGCGCACGCCCTGCTGCCAGCTTGGACTTGATGGTAGGGAACCTTGGGTCAAAGTAGGGCTTTGTAACCGTGACAACACACGGCATGCTGGCTGCCAGCACCTCAAAGCCGTCCCCTGTCTCACGTTTTACCAGGACCTCCCCGCCTTCCACCCTGGCTTCCACCGCGTAGGTGACCTGGGGATAATCAAGATGCTCCGCAATCTCAGGTCCGACCTGGGCCGTATCGCCGTCAATGGCCTGTTTGCCGCAGAAAATGATATCAAATTTACCTTCCGTCTCCTCCAGCTTTTCAATGGCTGTCTTAAGGGTATAGCTGGTAGCCAGGGTATCGGCTCCGCCAAAGGCCCTGTCGCTGACCAGGTACGCCTTGTCACCGCCCACGGCCAGGCACTCCTTTAAAGCCGCCTTGGCCTGCTCCGGTCCCATGGATAAAAGCGTTATCTTTGTTCCTGGTGTCACATCCTTAATCCGGGCGGCAATCTCCAGAGCATATGCGTCAAAGGGATTGACGATGCTTGGAACGCCTGCACGGATCAATGTATTGGTTACCGGATCGATTTTAATTTCGGTTGTATCCGGTACCTGTTTGATACAAACTAATATATTCATATATCATCCACCTCTTATTTTCATTGTTGTCAGTGTGTCCGGGTATATACAATCACACCGTCCTTTATCCCTATATCCAGTCCGCCTGTCTCAGCCATATATTCCAGGATGGAACGCACCACCCGCTCCATGAGCCGGGCCTTGGGCAGGCTCTTTACCAGGATTCCCATATGCCCTATCATCCCTTTCACCATGTCCTCCAGATAAAACTCCTCCGGCATGATGTCCCGGATGCGCCCTTCCATCTCTTCAAATGCCTGGATATTGGCTTCCAGCACAGGCTTCATGTCCCTGTATACCCCATAATGGGACAGGATGCAGGGAGAGCCGTCAAAACGCCCTGCCGCCATCCTCATGGTATCAAGTGCTGTCTTCCAGTTGAGCATATAGATTACCTTTTCCTGCCGGGCCTCAGAAGGTCCCAGCAGGCAGTCGCCCAGATACGCCACCTGATCCGGCGTCACGAACCCCACCTGGCTGGCCGCATGGCCCGGCAGCCCAATTACCTTAAACCGGACGCCGGACACCAGGATTTCCTTTGCCCCGTCTTCTATCAGCCTGTCAGCCCTGCACACCATATCAGAAAAATTCTTCCTGATTTCCGTTTCCGTGCAGGAATAAAAACAGGACTTTAAGGCCACCGTGTCATGGAGCGCCCCTGCGTCAAAGGCCGTCATAACACATTCACATCCGAACATTTCCTGAAGCACGGCATGGTTCCCCACATGGTCATAATGGGCATGGCTGGTGAGCACTGCTTTTATATTGATTGTATGTTCCTTCAGATAATGGATTAACTCATCCCGGTCAAAGCGTGAGCCGGAATCCATGATGATCCATTCCTTTTCGGTCATGCAGTACACAGGGATACAGTTTCCCTTAAGACTCAGGCAGCCCGTGTTGCCCGCCACATGTTCAAACCTGGCCATCCTCTTCCTCCATCCGTTTCCTTGCAATCTCCCGAAGCTTGAATTTCTGTACCTTGCCAGTGGTTGTGTGGGGCCAGGTACAGCTGTCCGTAAAGAAAAAATATCTGGGCACCTGGTATGGCGCCAGGTTGGCTTTACAGTAATCCACAATGGATTCCTTTGTCTCCTGGTCCGGGTTGTCCGCATCCACGAACGCAGCGCCGATATACCCCAGCTTCTCATCCGGCACGCCTACCGTCTCCACCGTTACCACGTGTTCACACTTGGATATGATTTTATCCAGGTACTGGGGCGAGACATTTTCCCCGTTAATCTTATACATATCATTGCAGCGGCCCAGGAACTTGAGGTACCCCTTTTCATCAAAATACCCCACATCCCCTGTTTTCAGCCATCCTTCCTGATCCACGGCCAGGGCGGTTGCCTCCCCGTCCCGGTAATATCCCCTGGTCACGATCGGTCCCCTGCACAGCAGCTGGCCGCAGCCTCCTAAAGGCAGTTCCTCACCGTTTTCGTCAATCACCTTGTACTCGATTATATTTCCATTCAGGCGCTCATCCCCTGCCGGGCCTCCATAGAGGATTTTCCCAACACGTCCGGCCAGGACCTCATCATCATCCTCAGGATCTGTCTGCATGGATGCCCCGCACACCTCGGTCATCCCGTATCCTGTGATCACTTCCTGTACCCTGAGTCTTTCCCGTATCGCCTTCCACACCCATCTTGGACAGATGGAGGCGGAACAGTAGACTGCGTGGAGTTCCTTCAGCGGGTATTGTCCCAGCTCAGGATATTGGAGCAGTTTCATCATGATGGACGGCACGCTTAAGATATCATTGGCACCGCAGCGTTCCATGGCATCCAGTGCCTTTTTCACGTCAAATTTGCCTCTGGTGATCAGGATGCTCCCGCCTACCAGGATTGCCGCCAGCAGCCCTTCCACATAACCGTATACATGGAACAGGGGAAGGGGTACATATATCCTGCGCCCCGTCTCATATCCCCTGTTCACGCAGCTGGCAAATGCGCTGCGCCACAGCATGTCATGTGAAAGCATCACTCCTTTCGGCCGCCCTGTGCTTCCCGAAGTATAAATGATGTCGGAAATGCTGTCCGCATCCGGCCAGGGCATCTCCATGGCCGGGGCCTTCCCCTTTTCCAGAAATTCCTCCCATGAAAGGTACCGCCCGCCCACCCCTGCGGTGCCATCCAGGCAGATGATATGGCACAATCCGGGACAGGCAGACTTATCTTCAGCCTCCACAGGTCTTTCCGTAATCAGGAACCTGGCCCCGGTCTGTTCCAGGATATACTCCATTTCCCTCAGGCTTGCATTGCGGTTCACAGGCACCTTCACCGCCCCGGCTTTCGCCAGGGCAAATGTGACCGTGACAAATTCAATCCGGTTACTCAGGGCAACGGCCACACAGCCGCCCTTTGTAAGTCCCATGGACCATAAGGCCGCGCTTATGCGGTCCGCCTCCCCAAGGACTTCCCCGTAGGTAAATTCCCTTCCCTCTACCAGCAAAAACACACGCTCCGGACCTTCGGCCGCCTTTGACGCCAGACCTTGGTAAAGCGTCATTTTCTTCCATACAGGAAAACGGGCCAGCAGGTCCTTCCGGCGTTCCTCTAAAGATTTCATGTCATCTTCCTTTTTGAAAGGTATTTTTATGATTAATACAACATAAGGCCAAGGCCAACACACAGGCAAAGGTTAACAAAGGCCAGCACAACCGTAATCATGAACAGGTGCTTATATGCTTCCTTATGGGTCAGGTCACAGGCCGCCATGGTTGTAATCATTACACCATTCCACGGCAGGGAGTCCAGGACGATACATGCACAGCTTGCAATACGGTGCAGGATTTCAGGATTAACACCCATGGCCAGATACTTATCTGCCAGTGTGGAACATGCCAGTGCCACGCCTCCCGAACCGGAACCGCAGGCGCCGGATATGACGGTTACTGCCACTGCCCAGGAAACCAGCGGTGATCCGCTGAAGTTGGATACCCAGTTCACCAGGCTGGTAAATGTTGATGTAATCTTCGCCACACCGCCGATACCAACAGCCGTTGATGTGTTCATGATGGAGCCGATTGCGTTCTGGGCGCCCACCACCAGGGTGTCCATCTTGTCATTGATATTTTTCCAAAACAGGATATAGCCTGCAATCACGCCGCATAACATGGCGATATTCACATCCATGTTGAACCCGTTCAGGACAATGATGATAACTGCAATGGGGACCAGGCCTACAACCGGGTTGATGGCCTTCTTCTCAGCACTTTCCTTTAAAAGCTTAGAAATCTTCTCTGTCGGTATGAAGCACTCTCCCTTTTTCTGTATACGCCTGTTCTCATAAATCAGGTAGGCATTGGCGCTGAGATAGAAGAAAATGGAGCAGATAACGCTTACAAGGGGAGCTGCCTTAACCGTGGTGCCCAGGTATGTAGTAGGGATGACATTACAAAGTCCAGGTGAACCCCATAAAATATTGGGGGCGGTAAATGCCCCTGCCGCAATTGCCCCTGGAATCAGCTTACGGCTGATGTTCGCTTCCTTGAACAGCACCAATGCAATCGGATAGATTGCGAATACAAGCACGAAACAGGATACGCCGCCATAGGTCAGCACAAAGGCTGCAACGCTTACGCCCCAGATTGCATATCTCGCCCCCAGCCGGGATCCCAGCCAGTTGCCAATGGAATACGCTGCGCCGGATACGTCCATGATACGTCCGAAAATCGCACATATTAAGAACAGTATGAAGTAAGATTTGATAAATCCGACCATGGCATCCATATAATCCCCGGTCAGCGTACTTAACACATTAAGCCCGGACAGAAGCGCCATCAATGCCGCGCACACCGGCGCCGCAACAAGAATCGGAACCTTTTTATACATTAATATTACAAGAAGAGCAAACGCTAACAATACACCCATATTATTTCTCCCTCTGCTATTTTACAGTACTCATCCACAACTATCATCACCGCGGACTTTCCTTACTTTTTCTTAGCCATACGATAGATTACGAATACCAGCACAAATGCCGCCGCCGCAAATATCCCCGCTATGATGAATGCCATGTTATAGGAACCGCTGGAATTCTTGACCGCGGATGCCGTCATGGGACCAATCAGGGCTGCGATTCCATAGGCAGTGAACACGATTCCGTAATTGATTCCCATGTTCTTAAGCCCAAAGTTCTCAGACACGATATTGGGGAACACGCTCAGCACGCCGCCAAAGCAGACGCACAGCAGGATAAGCGCTGTTACGAATATCCCGAATCCCTTTGCCTGGGACAACACGACCATTCCCACGGTACTGGCTGCCAGGGATATGAGGATTGTCTGGTAGCGGCCGATTTTATCGGACAGGGCGCCCATCAGCATACGGCCCAAGAAATTGGCCACTGCCATGATTCCCACCAGGAGCGCTGCTTCGCCGCTGCTTATGCCGGCAACCTCTTTTCCGATGGTGGATGCGTGCCCAATCAGCATAAGGCCGGACACGCAGCCCCCTAAAAATGCCAGCCATATCAGGTAAAAACGCCTGTCCCCAAACATTTCCTTCCATGTGAAATCCTTTACCGTGCTGGCGCCCGATGTCTTTCCCCCGGCGTCACAGCCTTCTGGCGCCCATCCAGGTTCAGGTGTATCCGTCAAAAGGCTTGCGCAGAACATGAGGAGCAGGAATGCAGCCCCCACAATCCGGAATGCCACGGATACATTATACCGCTCCAACAGCATATTCGCCACCGGGGCAACCACCAGCGAGGACAGGCCCGTGGCTCCCGTTATAAGCCCTGAGGCAAAGCCCTTTTTGTCCGGATACCACCGGACCGCTGTGGTGATGCTGGGATTGTACGCCAGGCCGGACCCCACTGCCGTCATGATGCCAAACACCAGATAGAGCTGCCAGAGCTGTCCCACGCATCCTGTCAGGAACCACCCTCCGCCCCACATGACGCTGGCCGCAAGCATCAGCTTTTTAGGCCCGAACCGGTCCAGTATCTTGCCGCCCGCAATCCCGAAAAACGAGAGCATCAGCGACATCAGCGAATATGCCAGCGTCACCTGGCCGTAGTCCCAGTTACGGTACTCTGCCAGGGAACCGGAGAACACGCTCCACGCATACACGCCTCCGCAGCAGAATGCATTGACAAACAGCGCGCTCAGGATGATACGCCTGTTCTTTTGTTTTGTTATGGTCATTGCACATCTCCTAATTACAGAATTCCCATTTCCGCTGCCTTAAACTTAAGCTCGTCGCGGAACTTGGGATGGGCGATGGATATAAGGGCAAGGGCCCTCTGGCGCTCTGTTTTGTACTTAAGGTCCGCAACGCCATATTCCGTCACGATGTAGTGGACATCATACCTGGATATGGTGGTTACATTCCCCGGCGCAAAATATGGCACGATTTTGGAAATAGTGTCCTGCCTGGCCGTGGAGTTAAGGGCCAGGATGGACTTGCCGCCCTCTGACAGCTGGGCGCCCCGCACGTGGTCCAGCTGTCCGCCGATGCCGCTGTACTGGCGTCCGCCCACGGTCTCGGAATTCACCTGTCCTTTCAGGTCCACCTCCATGCAGGAGTTGATGGAGGTCTGCTTATAGTTCTGCCCCACCACATATGGGTCGTTGACGTAATCCACCGGATATACGGCAAACAGCGGATGGTGGTCAATGAACTCATAGAACTTCTCGGAACCGGCTGCCTGGGCGCCTATGCATATGCCCGGGTTCAGGGTCTTTTTACTATTGTTGATGACCCCGGCCTGCACCAGTTCCATCATGGCTTCGGTCAGCGTTTCAGAGTGTACGCCCAAGTCCTTCTTGCCCATCAGGTTCCTTGCAATGGCATCCGGCAATGCCCCGATCCCCAGCTGTATGGTGGCCCCGTCCTCCACCAGTTCCGCCACATAATCGGCAATGGTCTGGGTCCTGGCATCTATCTCCGCCCGTCCTATGGTATAAAGACCGGATTCAGCCGGTACAATATAATCAATCTTATCCAGGGAAATCTTCTTTCCCCCCAGCGTAGGCATCTTGGGATTAATCTGCGCAATGATGCGGTCCGCCGTCCTGGCGGCAGGTTCCGAGAAGCAGCACGCATTGCCAAAGCTGCACATCCCCTCCTCATCCGGTTCTGAAACCTGGATGAACGCCCAGTGTGGATTTAAGTCCGGGTTCTTTGCGAACAGGTCCGGCCAGCGGCTGAAGGTGGTGCCGCCGATGTAATCAATCCGTTTCTCCGCATAGGCTTTCCTGGTCTTAGGTCCGATGAACAGGGACGTGTGATGGAAAATACCCTCGTATTCCGGAGCCACATAAGCATTGGGTCCCGGGCTCATTCCGTGTATGATTTCCACTCCGTTAAGTTCATCCGCCCGGTTTACCAGCGCTTCCACCAATGCGGGCGGCTCGCTGACCCAGTCCCCAAAGATGATCTTTTCCCCTGATTTAACATGGGAGACCGCTTCTGCCGCCGTATAAATCTTATCTGCATATTTTTCTTTCCAACTCATATCCATATCTCAACCTTTCCCTAGAATAGTGAGAACCCGCCGTCCTCCAGCAATGTGACGCCAGTGATGTAGCTGGCATCCTCGCTGCCCAGATACAGGGCTGCCGCCGCTGCCTCCTCAGGCTCCCCATACCGGCCCATAGGTATATTGCGCAGGAATTTCTCATTCCTCTCCGGGTTAAAACGCGTGCCCTCGGTTATCCTGGTAACGCTGGTTCCCGGCCCGATTGCATTGACGCGGATTCCGTGAGGCGCCATCTCAAGGGCAGCCCATTTGGTAAACTGGGTAACCCCTCCCTTGCTGGCGCTGTAGGCGCCTGTGTTGGTGGATACGGTTGCGGAGGCAATGGAGCTGGTATTGACCACTGCTCCTTTTATTCCTTTTTCCACCATGGAGCGCAGCACTGCCTGGTTCACGAAGAACATGCCGTTTAAGTTGATGTCAATTACCTTGCGCCATGTCTCCTCGGTCGTATCCAGAAGGCTCTGGCGCCCGATGATCCCCGCATTGCTGAACAGCACGTCAATCCTTCCATAGTGCCCTAACACCTTTGCGATGGCCTCGTCCACGCTCTTTTTTTCCGATACGTCACAGTAAACCTTAAAAATGTCTTCCTCCTGGCCCGCATATTCCTTTTCCATTGTTTCGGTATCAATATCCAGGGCAGCCACCCTGGCCCCCTCTTCCACCAGCCGCTTTACCATGCTAAGCCCGATTCCATTGGCAGCGCCCGTTACAACCGCGATTTTTTCATCATATCTTCTGATTTCCATATGTAATTCCTCCTCATTCCTTTTCTTTTGGCGGCGCCCAGTACAGCATGGTTGCCATGCTTCCCACCTGGCAGACCTGATTGTCCTGGTTCAGGATGGTATACTGGATATTCAGCACGCCCCGGTCCGGCTTGGATTTAGATTGCTTGGCTTCCAGCACCTCCACCTCACAGTGGATGGTATCCCCTATCTTGATGGCGCCTACGAACTTCCACTCCGTGCTCAGCGCCGCAATGGCGGAACCGTCCACCAGGCCCATGCGGCCCCACAGGCCGGTGGCAATGCCTGCGCCCAGAAGGCCATGGGCAATCCTGCTCTTAAACGGCAGGCTTTCCGCATAAGTCCTGTCCGTGTGGATTGGGTTGTTATCCCCCGTTATCCCCGCAAACAGCACCACATCCGTCTCCGTGACGGTTCTTGACAGCGTGGTGAACGTATCACCCACATGGAACTCACTCAGGTACAAAAATGAACGTTTCATCTAAAACCCCTCCTGTATCCCGGATCCTGTCCGGTTATTGATTTTTAGTATTCCTTCAGCACATGCCTTCCGACCACCATGCGGCAGATTTCAGACGTCCCTTCCCCAATGGTCAGAAGCTTTGCATCCCGGTAGAAACGCTCCACCTCATACTCATTGCACAGGCCATAGCCGCCCATGATCTGAAGGCCCATATCACATACCCTCACGCACATCTCGGAGCAGAACATCTTACACATGGTTGCTTCCTTGCTGAAGGGAACCCCGTTGTCGCTCATGCGTGCCGTGTTGTACAGCATGGCCCTTGCCACCTCAATCTCAGTTGCCATCTCGGCCAGCTTGAACGCAATGGCCTGGTTCTCACAGATGGGATGGCCAAAGGTCACACGCTCCTTGGAATATTTGGCCGCACGCTCCAGGACTCCCTGTGCCATGCCCACCGCCACTGCGGAGATTGCCACACGGCCGTCATCCACACACTTCATGAAGATTGGGAACCCGCGGTTCAGCTCACCTACCAGGTTCTCCTTCGGGATGCGCACATCGGTAAAGGACAATGGGCAGGAATAGGAACTGCGGTTACTCATCTTCTCCTCAGGCTTGCCCACCTCAAATCCCGGAAGGCCTGCAGGAACAATGAAAATGGAAATACCGCGGCTGCCCTTTGCCTCCAGATCTGTTTTTGCAGCCACCAGGAATGTGGATGCATAAGTACTGTTGGTGATGAATGCCTTGGAGCCGTTGATTACCCACTCATCCCCGTCCAGGACAGCGGTCGTACGGATCTGGGCCGCATCAGAACCTGACTGCGGTTCGGTCAGTGCAAAGGCGCACAGTGTCTCCCCGGTTGCTGCCGGAGCCAGATATTTCTGTTTCTGCTCTTCAGAACCCGCCATGAGGATAGGCATGCTTCCAAGGGATGCATGGGCATCGATGATGGAGGCCAGGGAAGAGGAATGGCGCGCAAGCTGTTCCATGACCAGGACGTCACTTAAATGGTCCAGTCCTGCGCCGCCGTACTCTTCCGGCACACAGACCCCTAAAAATCCCATCTCCGCGCACTGTTTCACCTCTGCCATTGGGAATTCATGCTTCTCGTCCAGTTCCGTTACCGTTGCCGCCACTACCTCGTCGGCAAACTTTTTTGCCAGTTCCTGAATCATCAGCTGGTCCTCAGTTAAAAAATATTTGTTCATAAGCCCCTCCTTAAAATAAGTCTTTGATTTGTAAAAAAATTAACAATCCATGGTTGAAATGACTCTGGTGTTATTTTTTTACCCTCTGCCCTGATATATAGCAATTTTCTTTCCTGTTTTTTTGGATATCGGCTTTTTTGCACTGATAAAAAGAGGGAACAGACAAAAGAAATGTAGAAAATACCTTGTAAATACAGTGATAATAAAAAACAAAAAAAAATATTATTTATTTTTTTGCTTGAATTAAAACTATTGTCGGAAAAAATAAATCAACTAAGATGTTGATTTTTTTCAAAATTCCTGCTATGTTTTTAACATGGATTATGATTTTTTTCAAGATCAGGCACCGACATATTGCACAAATATCATTCTTGTTTTTATCGTTGTCAGGAATAATCATCCAAACAGTGTTTGACAAAAAATTAATGATGTTCTATTCTTAATAACAGGAGCTGGCCGCTGAACAGGGCATTGCTTAATCGGGTTACCATCAGTGATGATAAGAGAATGGAGATTGACCGTGGAGAACAGTGAAACAAAAGAACTTGATATTCAGACATTGTACTGCCTTTTAGACCATTGCAAGCTGGGAATCATCATTGCGGACGCAAAGGGTATGATATTATGGGGCAATGATTACTACAGCGCCATGGCGGGCTTTAACGTAAAAGATTTTATCGGCCAGGATATACGGATCATATCCCGCAGGAACCTGGTCACTTTGTCCGGTCCCGTAATGGCGGACCAGGTGCTGGAAACAGGCGAGGAGCTCACCGACATCGTAACCTATCCCAATGAGGACTTCATTGCCACGACCCTGACCCCTGTGCGGGACAGCGGCGGTGTTATCAGGTACCTGATTTACTCGGTCACCAACTGCAGCGAATCCATCCGCATGCAGTCAGAGTTAAACCAGTTAAATGCCAGGAACCTGGCCCTGGAATCCCAGTTGAATGAGCTGCTGACCTCCTCCCTTTTATCCAAGGACATCATTGTCTCAGATATACGGATGAAGCAGATTTATAAAATAGCCACCAGGCTTGCCTCAGTCACCACCTCGGTGATGATCCTGGGCGAGTCCGGGGTGGGCAAGGATGTGTATGCCAAATTCATCCACTCCATCAGCAACCGTAAAAACAGGAATTTCATCCATGTTAACCTTGGGGCCATTCCAAAAAGCCTGTTTGAAAGCGAGCTGTTCGGATACGAGGCCGGAGCATTTACAGGTGCATCCAAGACCGGTAAGACCGGCCTTATTGAACTGGCCGACGGGGGCACCCTGTTCTTAGATGAAATCGGTGAGCTTGGCCTCGACATACAGGCAAAGCTCTTACAGGTGGTCCAGGAGCGGAGCGTACGGCGTATCGGGTCGGCCAGGACCGTGCCTTTGGATATCCGCATCATCGCCGCCACCAACCGCAATCTGGAACAGATGGTTAAGGACGGACAATTCCGTCTGGATTTATATTACAGGCTGAACGTTGTGACAGTGGAGATTCCGCCGCTGCGTGAGCGGACAGTGGAAATCCCCCTTTTAGTAAATGCATTCCTGAACCGCTTCAACAAAAAATACTCCACCCACAAAACCATGGGCGCTTCCGCCATGGATGTCCTTATGCGCCATGACTGGCCGGGCAATATCCGTGAACTGATGCACATAATCGAAAGCCTGGTGGTAATCGGCACCAATGACGTGATTACCCCTGCAGAGCTTCCATCCTCCCTTACGGTACCGGGAGGGGAAAGTATCCTTGGAATGATTTCAGACCTGGATTCCCCGGACCTGAACCTTAAGGATGCCACCGTCCTTTTGGAAAAACGTCTGATCTGTGAAGCCCTGAAACGCCACAAGACCACCACCGCGGCAGCGGAAGCCATGGGGGTGGATATTTCCACACTTTCCAAAAAGCGCAAGAAATACGGCATTTAAAACACACATAAAACATGGAAATGCCCTGCACTGACACGATGGCGCCAGGACGTGTTTGAAAATTCATTTCCGCCATCTGCACATCCCAGGGGGGCAACAGCCGAGGTAAGATACCGATATGGAACATTTTAGTGACAATCTTTTAAATGAGGGGATTGTGGCCAGGGACAGCAGCATGGTAAAGCTGTATTCCGATGCGCTGAGCATCGCCCCCACTGACGCCAACATACTGATTACAGGCGCTTCCGGCACCGGGAAGGACTGCCTTGCAAAATTCATCCACCGCCACAGCCCCAGGGCCGGGGCGCCCTTCATCCACATTAACTGCAGCGCCATCCCGTCTGAACTGTTTGAATCCGAGTTCTTCGGCTACGAGTCAGGCGCGTTTACCGGAAGCAGCGGTTCCGGCCGCCAGGGGCTGGTTGCCCAGGCAGCAGGAGGAACCTTGTTCCTGGATGAAATCGGCGAGCTGGACCTGGATTTACAGACAAAACTTCTTCAGGTGGTCCAGGAGCACAGCATGAGGAGCATCGGTTCCACTGAGGACACATCCGTCAACATCCGCATCATTGCCGCCACCAACCGCAGCCTTCCCAAGATGATAAAGGCCGGGGACTTCCGGCTGGATTTATATTACCGCCTCAACGTGGTGTCCTTTGATATCCCTCCCTTATCCAGACGCAGGCAGGACATACGCGCCCTGATAGAATACCTTTCCCTGCGGTTCGGACAGATTTATGGCTGCCAGAAAACATTTTCACCGGAAGCCATGGACTTCCTGATGGATCAGGAGTGGCTGGGCAATATCCGGGAGATACAGAATTTCATGGAAAAGCTTTACGTACTGGAGGATGCGTCCGAGATAACAGGTCCCCTTCTGAAAGAGAACTACCGTTTTTCCCACAGCCCGGCCCCCCGGATATCCCAGGAACCGGAGTTCAAGTCCTTAAAACAGGCGGTTGCCGAGTTTGAAAAAACGTATATCACGGAGGTCCTGCGTCATACCCAGGATATGGATGAGGCTGCGCGGATCCTTGGCATGGACCGGGCAGCCCTGAACCATAGGCTAAAGGATATATGATGCAGGCCAGATCCTCCTCACCATAAAACAGGAATGCCTGAGGTTCCGGACAGCGGTCCGGACCTACAGGCATTCCTGTTATGTCATCTATATTACATTTGCTAAGATTACCGGTTCAGCCGAAATCCCATAATCATGATTCTTTCTTCTCCCCAGCCATGATCAGCATGATTTCATTGCTGCGGTTCACGAATTTAGTCATACGCTCCGGCGCCAGCGGCCCGTGGCCCAGACTTGCCAGGTCATAAAGCTGCTCGCAGATCTTACCTGTGTTTTCGCCTTCCTTGTTGTTCAGCACATACTGTACCAGGGGATGGTTGGCGTTGAGCACCAGTGTCTCTCCCGTGCCGCCGAACATGCCCATGTCCATGCCTCCCATGCTGTACATCTTCATCATATCCTGCATACGGCGGGTTTCCTCGGACACGGTAATCATGGAAGCCACGCCTGCGTTCTTCATCTTTTCTACCTTGATGTCCAGCTTGTCATTGCCAAGGGCTTTCTTAAACAGTTCCGTCAGTTCATCGGAAGTCTTCTTGAATTCTTCGTCATCCTCCTTGACCTCTTCCTTGAACGCAGCGTTCAGGTCCGTATCAATGCGCAGGAACTTAAGCCCTTCCTTCTTCTGCTCCACATGGCTGATGAAAGGATTGTCAATGGCAGCAGGCATGATGACAGCGTCAATGCCTTCCTCCCTGAACATGTTGATATACTGGCTCTGTTCCTTTTCATTGGTCACATAGAACACCGTATTCTCATGCTTTTCCTTGTTCTCATCCAGGCAGTCCTGAAGGGTAAGGTATTTGCCCTCAAGATTCTTATAAAGGATATAATCCCCCATTTTCTCAGAGAACTTTTCATCCTTGATATAACCGAACTTGATGAATGGCGCGATATCATCCCAGTACTTCTCATAGTTCTCGCGGTCCGTCTTGCACATGCCGGAAAGCTTGTCAGCCACCTTCTTGGTAATGTAATCAGAAATCTTCTTTACAAAACCATCGTTCTGCAGCGCGCTTCTGGATACGTTAAGGGGCAGGTCCGGACAGTCGATGACGCCCTTTAACAGCATCAGGAACTCAGGAATCACTTCCTTGATATTGTCCGCAATGAATACCTGGCTGTTGTAAAGCTTGATGGTTCCCTCCAGGCTGTCATATTCCATGTTAATCTTGGGGAAATACAGGATTCCCTTTAAGTTGAACGGATAATCCATGTTCAGGTGGATCCAGAACAGCGGTTCCTTGTAATCCCTGAATACCTTGCGGTAGAAATCCTTATAATCGTCCTCGCTGCACTCATTGGGATGCTTGTTCCACAGCGGGTTTGTATCATTTAACGCCACCGGGCGCTTTAAGATCTTATATTTTTCCCTGGAAGGCTCTATCTCAACGGTTTCCTTGGTGCCGTCCTCATTCTCCTTCTCCTCGGTCTTTGCCGGCTCAATCACGGTCTCCACAACCGTATCCTTGTCCTTAAGCTCATCCTTCTCAATGGTCTCATACTGAGGTTCTGCCGTCTCATTGTCCAGGAAGATATTCACCGGCATGAACGCACAGTACTTTTCAATCACTTCCCTTGCCCTGTATTCATTACAGAACTCGGTGCTGTCCTCATTGAGGTAAAGGGTGATGGTGGTACCCACCTCAGCCTTGTCCCCTTCGCCCATCTCGAACTCAATGCCGCCCTCTGATTCCCAGTGCACGGGCTTTGCATCCTTTGCGTAGGAAAGGGAGTCAATGGACACCTTGTCTGAAACCATGAACGCGGAATAGAAGCCCAGACCAAAATGGCCGATGATCTGGTCCTCATTTGCCTTGTCCTTATACTTCTCCATGAAGTCCTGGACACCGGAAAACGCAATCTGGTTAATATACTTGTCAATCTCATCCTCAGTCATGCCCAGACCGTTATCCGTAATCTTAATGGTCTTGTCCGTCGGATTGACACTTACCTGGATCTTGTACTCCACATCCTCGGGTCTCTCATATTCACCCATCAGTTCCAGCTTCTTAAGCTTGGTAATCGCATCAGAACCATTGCTGATAAGCTCCCTGTAAAAAATATCATGGTCAGAATACAGCCATTTCTTGATTACCGGGAAAATGTTCTCGCTTGTAATTGATAAACTGCCTTTCTTTGCCATCTCGTATCCGCCTCTTTCTTTCTATCATTGTGTTTCTTCTTAAATTTACATGTTTACTCACAAACTACATTTTAGTACCTGCAGGGGAAAATGTCAATAAAAAAATTAGCACTCATTTTTATTGAGTGCTAATAATTCTGTGGAAATGTATATCACATCAGCCTTTTCCCCTGTCATCCCGGCAGGAAATCCCTGATTTTCCTGCTCTTGGACGGGTTGCGCAGCTTCCTTAAGGCCGCTGTCTCTATCTGGCGGATTCTCTCCCTGGTCACGTTAAAGCGCCTGCCCACCTCCTCCAGCGTAAGGGGATGGCCTGTCTCCAGTCCGAACCGCAGGATGATGACCTCCCGTTCCCTTGGATTAAGCCCCTGCAGCATGGCGTCAATCTCTTCCCGAAGCAGGAAGCTCTCCGCCTTGTCTTCCGTGGAGGCATTGGCATCATCCGCCACAAAATCCCCCAGGTTGGAGCCCTCCTCATCTCCCACCGGAGTCTCCAGGGATACCGTGTCCCCGGATGCCTGTATCAGCTCCGTAACCCGCTTTTCCGGCATTCCTACTTCTTCTGCGATTTCCTCCGTGGATGGTTCCCGTCCCAGCCTTACGGAGAGACTGCGCTGGGCCCTCCGGATCTTGTTCACCGCCTCAACCATATGGACCGGAAGCCGTATGGTCCTGGACTGGTCTGCCAGGGACCTGGTAATGGACTGTTTCACCCACCAGGTTGCGTAGGTGCTGAGACGGTATCCCTTGGAATAATCAAACTTCTCCACTGCCTTCATAAGTCCCAGGTTGCCCTCCTGGACCAGATCTAAAAAGCCCATTCCACGTCCCGTATACCGCTTTGCAATGCTCACCACCAGACGCAGGTTGGCCTCTACCAGCTGCCGTCCCGCCTCTGCGTCCCCCTCGGACTTGCGCCTTGCCAGGTCCGTCTCTTCTTCCGGGGTCAGAAGGGAAATGGATCCGATTTCCTTCAGATATTCCCGAATCGGGTCAGCGGTGGAAACCCCGTCCAGGATCCGCTCTGACCGGTATTCATCCAGTTCCTCCTCCCCGCTTTCCTCACTGCCTCCAAGGCCCCCTAAACCGCCCTCATCCAAATCATCCGAATCACTGTCCCTGAACTTCCAGCGGAAGTCCTCCTTGACCATCCCCCCGTCCTCCAGGGCCAGGTCATCCTCCAGGATCAGGTCGCTGTCAGGCAGGGTTTCCTCCCCCTCCTCCGGCACCTGAATCTGGACGCCTTTCCGTTCCAGCTTGCGGTAAACGTCCTCCATCTCCTCCGGCGTCACCTGAAGTTCTTTAAATGCATCCAGCACCTCCGTCATCTCCAGGCGGTTTTCCCTGGATGCGGCCAATGCAGCCAGCTGTTCCAGCTTACGAGACAATTCCATTTTATCCATACGTTGCCCTCCCCCCTCATATGGGACCTGCCTTACCTCAAGTGCACACTATCTCATGGGAACGCATAAAGGCCTTTACCGCATTATCCCACTCTGTTTCCAGTGTCTTGTCCAGGGTAAAAAAGTTCAGCGAAGTTCCCGTTATACAATATAATGCTCCGTCTTCGTAACGGATATTCAGATACAATCCCTGAATCTGGCTGCCATCTATTCCCGTGCCCAGGGAGGATGCAAACTTTTCCACATCCCGCGGGGCAAGGGATAACACGATATGGAAGCTTCCGGGAAGTTTTTTTCCTTTAATCAGGGAAAAGCAGAGAGGCTTTAACATTTTCCAGGAGGAAAAATCCTCAATCCGGTTCTCCTCCAGCTCCTCCTGGGTATAATATCCCTGTCTGACATGACCGTCAATCGTAAAACTGTTATAGGTGATAATGTTGATTTCCTTTACAAGAAACCGGTCAAAGTCCTCTTTTACAAACAGCTTGGATGTAAATGACCTGACATCTTCTACTTTTAATGCAACCATAGCCCTCTCCCGCACCGCAGCCAACCGCAGTTTTCCAAATTCTTACTCAATTATACAGTTTTTGCCTATTTCCGTCAAATAAAAACTGATGTGGCATTTATCAAAAAAACAGCTCCTCATGAGCCTTTTCATGAAAAGCTGTCTTGGGGTCTGTTATTGTCATAAACCGAATTCATCAAATAATTTTTCCTGAAGTCCTTTATCATGAATCATTCTGCCTATATCATCGGAACGGCAGTTTTCAAGCAGGATCTGTATCAGCCGGTTTACCCTCTGTTCTCCTTTTTGAATATAATAGTTCCGTATCGTAGTCTCATCACTGGCCGCCTTCTCCCGCATCAGATACCAGTACCTTAACTCCTTATCGGCGTTAATCCTCTCCATCTCCTCCACAGCCGCGTTCATATATTCATCACTCCCTGCCATCCGCTTCAACTCCTCCCAGCCGCGGACCGATATCAACCTGGCCCACTTGTAGACATCTGTCTGCTTTTCTTCCTCAGTGGCATTTTCTATCTGCTTTAAGTATAGCACACGAAGGCTCAGTTTACTACTGTAAACACGGCAGTTCCTGTCGTCCATGAGCCGGATTACGCTGAAAAGCCTCCCCTCCTGTTTTAAATCAAAACCTAGTATGCTGATATGTATGCATTCCTTAAGGGATGAGTAATCCTCGCCCTTACAAAAATCTTCCGTATACATCTTTGCCAGGTAAAACAGGGAGCGCTCTTCCCAGAACGGATAGGTATGCATCTGGATTTCTATATTAATATGCTTCCGATGATTCAGGACCAGCCGGATATCCAGGATTCCCTCATGGTCCTCCACATAGTCCCCGTGAAGGAACGTGTCGGGAAACCCAATATCCGTAATCTGTCCGGCTGGGATATCCAGAAGACAGCTTAACAGTCCGGTAAGTGCTTTTTTGTTACGGAATGTTTTCTTGAAGGCAAAATCATTGGTCAGGGAAATGTCCAGCGGGCAATCGCTGTCCGCCAGGGTTTTGAGATACGGATCAGGCAGGTACGCGGCAGGATGGTTCACGATATTCCTCCTTACAGATAGGCAGATATGATGACATGGAATGACGCTTGATGATGATACTCCATAAAACATGAAATGTGGAATGATACATAGGAATGATAAACAGAAATAAGAAAAACAATGCAGACAGATATCCAGATTTAATTGATAAGGGCCGCCCCTTCAGTGAACATATATTAACATAAATGGCCTGCGTTGAATAGAGTCTTGATATAGACTATATGCAGGCACATGCGCCGCAGCATGATGTGCGGCGCATACAGCGCTTCCGGTTTCATCCCCACTGCGCCAGCCCGGGATTCCCTGCCGTCAGGAGGCCCCCGGCCAGGACGGCATCATCCATGAGCCTGCTTTCCACAATCCCATAATGTCCGGCATCGGCCACAAAGGCATACTCCTTTGTATACCTGCGGATGCGTGAAAACAGGAGGTCCCCCATCTTGGCCACGCCTCCGCCCACAACAATCCGGTCAGGCGCGGCAATTGCCAGCACATTGGCCAGCCCCAGGGAAAACGTCCGTGCAACCCGGTCCAGTTCCTGGCAGCAGAACAAATCCCCTGCCCCTGCCCCCTCTGCCAGGTCCGCGCAGGACACCCACCCGTTTCCTGGTTCCAGGCAGGATTCCCCTGCCACATATCCCGGCGTGTTCAGCCGCTTCTCAATGCTTTTCCCGGAGCAGATAAGCTCCAGCCTTGTCATTGCCCCCGGCCTGCTGTCCCTCCAGTCAGGAACCCATGTATTGCCCAGATAACAGGCACCGTATCCGCAGCCGTCATAGTATCTGCCGTCCAGATACAGGCCGCCTCCAATCCCGGTGCCTATGTTGGTATAGAAAAAGCGGCTGCTCCCTGCGCCATTGCCAAGAACCAGCTCCCCAATCCCGCCCAGGACCGTGTCATTGACAATGACGGCAGGCACCCCGAACTGTTCCTCAAACCACTCCTTCAGCCTGAAATCCATCCATCCCGGCACCTGAAGGGAACACAGGACCCGGCCCGTCTTAAACTCCAGCGGGCCTCCGAACCCCACGCCGATTCCGCCGATTTCCCACCGCTCCTGGATTTCCAGGATATTGTCCTTCAGCCACATAAGGATATCCCCGGCGCTGGTCTTATCCCCCAGCCTGACCGTCCTCCTGTCCAGGATTTCCCCCTGGGCCGTGCCTACCGCAATCTGCTGCTTTGTGCCGCCGATTTCAACGCCCACCAGCCTATTCATGCCACTTCGCCCCATATTTCGCTTCAATTGCAGATATCATGTCCACGCGCACCGCATGTCTTCCGCCTTCAAATTCAGCGCCAAAGAATTCGTCCACAATCATCTTAGCCAGTTCAGGTCCAACCACCCTTGCGCCCATGGCTATGATATTGGCGTTGTTGTGCTCCACCGTAAGCTTTGCGGAATAAGGCTCGGAACACACGGCCGCGCGGATGCCGGGCACCTTGTTGGCTGCCAGGGAAATACCGATTCCCGTACCGCAGATCAATACTCCCTTGTCTATCTCCCCCCGCATGAGCGCTTCCGCCACCAGGCGTCCGGGCTCCGGATAATTCACCTTGTCCGCCGGGTCCGTGGGGCCGAAATCAATGCATTCATATCCCTTATCCCTAAGATGTCCCATCAAAATGTTTTTAAGTTCAATTGCAACATGGTCATTACCAAATCCAACTCTCATATCCTGTCTCCTATCCTCTGTCCATTCGGTCCGTACATACGCGCAGGGCCGCAGTTACCACTGCAGCCCTGCCAGTCTCACATCATTATTGGAAATCAGCTGCATTTTCAGCAGTAACCAGAACAGACTCCACCGGTGTCTTTTCCGGGAATGTCCCAACCTCACCCTTCTTACCGCTTTCAACCGCCTCAATCAGAAGATCCAGGCTGGTTGCGCCAATCTGAGCCGGGTCCTGTGCAACCGTGGCGCTGAGCTCATTGTTGGCAATGGAGGACACTGCTTCCGCATCGCCGTCCGTACCCACAATCATGATTTCCCCCAGCTTGTTGGCATTGATGACAGCCTGTACAGCGCCAAGTGCCATGCCGTCGTTACAGCAGTAGATGCCTTTTAAGTCAGGGTTCTGCTGAATCAGCGTGGAGGCGATATCCATGGCCTTCTGGCGGTCCCAGTCAGCCGCCTGGCTGCTGATGATATCCATCTTGCCATCTGTAAATGCCTGCTTTGCCCCCTGGGTCCTGTCCTCGGAAGACTGGTTGCCTGACTTACCCTCGATGATAGCCACCTTTGCGCCCTCGCCTGCCGTATCAACAATGTACTGTGCGCCCTTGGCTCCTACCGCCACATTATCCGTTGCAACGAATGCCACGCATGCGCCGCCCTGGTTTGCCAGCTCTGTCTCGTCAAACTTCTCATCCACATCCACGATGGTGATGCCCTTTGCCGTCGCTTCCCCGATACCAGGCAGCACGTTCACGCCTGAGAGGGGGGCAATGGCGATTCCGTCATATCCCTGCTGGATACAGCTCTCCAGGATGGTAAGCTGTCCTTCCAGGTCATCCTCGCTCTGGGCGGAATACAAATCCACCTTCACGCCCTTTACAGCGGTTTCCGCCTCCACGCCCTTCCACATCTTTACCCAGAAGTCGGTGGCCTGGGTCTTTAAGATGACCGCATACTTCTTATCGCTGACACCTGCCGCGGCTTCCTTGGCCTCCGCTTCCGTCTTGGCCTCCTCTGTCTTGGCTTCCTCTGTTTTTGCCGCCTCCGTCTTGGCCTCCGGGGCAGCCGTGGTGGCATTCCCGCCTGATGTGCATGCTGACAGGCCTACTGCCATTACCACTGAAAGTGCTGCTGCTAACATTCTTTTCTTCATTTTTACCTCTCCTTTATACATATGTTTTTTTATTTTCCCGTCCTTGCATGGAAGCAGTACCAGCCTCCTGCACAGACGTGGATTTGCTGTTTTCACTGTCTTAAAACCTTTAACGCCGCCGCTTCATGGCGTCAAATGCAGCCAGTCCGCCTCCGGCCACCCCGCTTGTCTGGGTGTGCTCCGGGAATATGAATTCCAGGTTCTCCGACGGATATGGATGGCGCGTCCTTTTTTTCACCTGCTCAATCAGATATTCCATGGGGAAATCCTTCATAATCATGACGCCGCCCCCCATGACCACATAATCCGGGTCCAGGATGGTCACTTCCGTGCTGATTGGGTATGCCAGCCCCTCCACAAACTCAAGTATGGCCGGCTCATCCCCATGTTTTGTGAAAATGTCCCCGATTTCCGTGTCCGGATAATACTGGTTGCGTATCCTCTGCAGATGGGCGCCGGAGCAGCGCAGTTCCACGCAGCCCACATTTCCGCAGGGACATGTTTCCTTCAGATGGAAGAACGGGATATGTCCCAGCTCCCCCGCAACCCCGTTCTTCCCTGCGTGGAAACGTCCGTTGACATAGATTGCATTGCCGAATCCGGTTCCGAGATACATGCCCAGTATGGTCTTATCCCGCTCCGGGTCCAGGTTGTATTTCTTGATGTCATGGCACAGAAGATAATTCACATCCCTGTCCACGAACACCCTGATTCCCAGTTTTTCCTCCAGAAGATGCCCAAGGTCGATATTCTCAAGCCCCTTCAGGTTGGGTGTGGAATACACAAAGCTTTTGTCCTTGCTGACCGCAGACGGGACCCCAACTGAGACAGCGTCTATACAGCCGTTGAGGAAATGCCGTTCCATGTAGTCCCCGATTTCCCCGCACAGGACATCCACCGCGCCTTCCTTTAGCATGGGTGCGCTTGATTTCCTTTCAAAATGCTCCAGCTGCCCGTCTGCCGACACACAACCAAGACGGAGATTCGTCCCTCCGATGTCAATTCCTATTACCTGTCCCATAATGTCCCCACCTTACCGATCCACAGCTTTATTAAAATTATCCATCATCTTATCCCAGGCAGCTGCCAGGTCCTTATCCAGGTTGAAAAGCCCGGATGTGCCAACGATAAATACCTCCGTCCCCGCCTTTGCCAGGTCCCCGAAGGTCCTTTCATTGCAGGAGCCGTCCACTTCAATGAGGTAGCCGTACCCTTTTTCCTCCTTCAGGGCCTTCAGCTCACTGATTTTGTCCAGCATCTCACGGATGAACGGCTGTCCGGCAAAGCCGGGATCCACGGTCATGACCGTTACTTTGTCCAGCAGATGGATATAATGCTGGATATAGGACACCGGGGTAGCCGGATTTAAGACAACCCCCACCTTGCATCCAAGGGAATGGATCTTATTCACGATGCGGAACGCGTCCGCGTTAATGGTCTCTGCATGAGGACATATGTAACCCACTCCTGCCTTTGCCAGCGGTTCAATAAAATCATCAGGCGTCGTCACCATCAGGTGGCAGTCCAGGGGAATCTCACACACAGGGCGGATGGCCTTGCAGAAATCCGGTGACAATGTGATGTTCTTTACATAATGGCCGTCCATGATATCCACATGGTAGAAATCAGCCCTTGTATTCAGTATCTGAAGCTGTTCCTTGATGTTAAGCAGGTCCATGCACATCAGGGAAGGGTTAAACATTGGTTTCATAATCTTGTCCTCCTGTTTAGTTCTTTGCCTTGGCAACAAAATGGTCAATGGCAACCGAGATGATGATCAGGGCGCCCATCACTATCTTCTGGTAACTGCTGGGAATCATCAGGGCCGTCATGCCATAGTTGATGATACCGATAATCATGCCCCCGATCACAACCCCCAGTATCTTACCCTTGCCGCCCATGAAGCTGGTGCCGCCGATAATGGTTGCCGCAATGGCGTATGTCTCGTATCCGGTTCCTGCGGTGGGTGCCGCAGCGCCCACACGGCCCAGAAGCACGATTCCGGCAATACCGGAACAGGTTCCGGAAATCATGAACACCAGAAGCCTGTGAAGATTCACATTGACGCCTGAATACCAGGCCGCCTCCATATTGCCTCCAAGGGCGTATATATTGCGGCCCGCCTTGCACTTTGTGGTAAAGAAGGCGCAGACGGCTGCCACAATCAAGGCAATGATGACAGGCACCGGTATGTAGAGGATGCTGGCGCTCATGGTCTTTGTAAAGGATGCCGGGAACCCGTAAATGTTCCTGGAATCCGAGATGACCAGCATCAGGCCCTGGAATATGGACTGGGTGCCCAGTGTGATGATGAAGGGATGAAGCCCTGTCTTATTCACCAGCATCCCATTACAGAAACCGATCATGGTGCCAATGAGGATTCCCAGCAGGAGCGCTGGGATTACCGGAATCCCGTTCACCATCAGCATGGCTGTCAGCATTCCCACCAGCCCTGCAACCGCGCCCACGGACAGGTCGATACCGGCAATGAGGATGGCAAAGAATTCGCCCAGGGCCAGCAGGATGTTCACCGCGCTCTGCTTCAGTATCTGCGGGATACTGTCAGGGTTGAAGATGCTGGACGGCTTTGCAATGGTAAGCACTGCCAGCAGCAGCAGGAATATGCCCATGGTGCCGTATTTCTGCCAAAGCACCCCGAAACTTGGTTTTGTCTTTACTTCCGTCTGATTATTCATGGTTCTTCCCCTCCTGATCACTCTTCACCGGTTGATGATTTCAATATTTTTTCTTCTGTTGCTTCCCTGACCGCGTAGGTCATGCGTATCTCGCCGTCCCTGAACACGCAGATGGTATCGCATACGGACAGCAGCTCCGGCATCTCCGAGGACACCATGATGACCCCCTTTCCCTGGCTGGCCAGCCTGCGCATCAGCACGTATATCTCACTTTTGCTTCCAACGTCAATCCCCTTTGTGGGTTCATCAAAGATAATGACGCTGGATTCAGCCGCCATCCATTTCCCCAGTATAACCTTCTGCTGGTTGCCTCCTGACAGTTCCGTTATGTTCTGCTCCACGTCCCGGCACTTGATGTTCATGTCCGTTTTCTGTTTTGCCGCATATTCTTCTTCCGCCTTGTTATCCAGCAGGCCGATCAACCCGTTTCCCCTGGATGTCTTGAGGAAGGGGACAATGGAAATGTTCTGTTTGATGCTGAAATTATTCAGGAAACCTGTCTCCCTGCGGTTTTCCGTCACCATGGCCAGCCCGTTCTTGATGGCCTCATAAGGCGAGCGTATGGTCACCTCCCGGCCCCCGATGAAAACCTGTCCCGAAAGCTTTGGTTCAGCCCCGAACAGGGCGTTCATAAGCTCGCTGCGCCCCGCCCCCACAAGTCCTGCAAAGCCCACAATCTCGCCCTTCCTCACCTGAAAGGACACATCCCGCACCTTGCCGTCCTTCCGGTTGATGTTCCTGGCTTCAAAGATGACCGGCTCTTTGCTGAAATCCTCTATCTCCTCATTGTGGTAGGTCCCCTTGATCTCGCGTCCCACCATCATCTTTATCACATCATCCAGCGTTATCTCCTTGACATTCCTGGTCCCCACATAAGTACCGTCCTTAAGCACGGTAATCACATCGCCGATTTCCTTAATCTCATCCATCTTATGGGATATATACACAATTCCCTTGCCCTCTGCCTTCAGCTGGCGGATGATATCGAACAGGTGGGCTGTCTCAGAAGTTGTCAGGGAAGAGGTCGGTTCATCCATGATGATGACGTCCGCATTGGATATGAGGGCCTTGGCAATCTCGCACTGCTGCTTTTCGGATATGCTGATTTCCTCCACCAGCTGGCTGGGCCTGCGTTTTAACCCCACCTTGTCAAGGACCTCCTGGGCCCTGCCCGTCATCCCCTTATAGTCCACCACCCGGATGCCTCCCACCCGCCTGGTGGGAAGCTTTCCCACAAACAGGTTCTCCAGGATGGACAGCTCATTGATGACGCTCAGTTCCTGGTAGATGATGCTGATGCCGCATTCATAGGAATCCTTCGGGGTCAGGTGTGTGAATTCCTTTCCCTTTACCGTAATCTTACCTGAGGTGGGCTGGTATACGCCGCTGAGTATCTTCATCAGGGTGGATTTCCCTGCCCCGTTTTCCCCCATGAGCACATGCACCTCTCCTGCCTTGATTTCAAATGAAATGTTATCCAAGGCCCTAACTCCGGGAAACACCTTCGTGACTCCTTCCATTTTTACTAATGTCTCCATAAATCCTCCTCTTTTCCCCTTATGTTGTACCGGGAACCGCAGAACCGGTTGATAGACCAGTACCGGCAGTCCGCACACGGACTATCAGGTAGTCCCCCTCACCTCCAGCTTCACCGGGATGATGGTCCGCTTCTCGCTGATTTCCTTTTTCTGTATCATCCTCAGTATGGTCCTGCCGGCCGCAATTGCCATCTGTCTCGTATCCTGTGTAATGGTGGTTATCTGAGGGCTGGTGAACCTGGTGACGGAAACATTGTCATATCCCACCACCTTAACCTGCTCCGGTATCTTAATCCCTGCTTCCATCAGCACATTGATACAGGCCAGGGCCATCATGTCATTGGTGGCAAATATGCCGTCAAAGTAACAGCCGCCGGAGCGGACCAGCCGATCCATCACCTTCCTTGCCTCCGCATAATCCGGGAAGCAGCTGACCTCCAGTTCCTCCCTGTAGGGGATGCCGTTTTCTTTCAAAGCCCTTATGTATCCCTCTTTGCGGTACCGGATGGTCGAGGCGCACCGGACGTCCCGAAGCAGGAGGATCCGTCTGCAGCCCTTATCAATCATCTCCTTAGTGGCCAGGTAGCCTCCCTCCTGGTTATCCGACAGGATCAGCATCCTGGCATTGAGCGGGGCGCGGTCAATGTAGACCACGGGTATATGCTTGATTTCATTGATGTTCTTGATTTCATTCTGTCCTGATATGTATACAATCCCGTCAATGTGTTTTTCTATCAGCCCCTTGATGTGCATGTTTTCCAGCTCATAATCCTCATTGGAATTGCAGATCAGAAGAGAATACCCATGCTTCAGCAGATAGAAATCCAGCTCCTGGATGATCTTGGCAAAAAACTCATTGGTCACATCCGGCACAATCACCCCGATGCATCTGCTCTTGTTGGTCCTTAAGCCGATGGCATTGGCATTGGGGGTGAACCCGCACTCCTCAATGGTCCGGCGCACCTTTTCTTCCGTCTCCCTGGAGTATCCCCCGTTATGGTTGATGACCCGTGAAACCGTTGCGGTTGAAACCCCTGCACGTTTTGCCACGTCCACAATAGAGAGCTTCGCATTACCATCCATGGCAGGCCTCCTCGCTTTACGTAAAGGTTTTCGTATCTCGTGACTGTATAGTAAACCTTTACGTATAAAAAGTCAAGTATAAATGTTTATTTCTGCTATTTTAACGATTTTTTACTATATTTTTTGTGCATATTTTATATTATAATTGGTAAACGTTTACTCTTTACGTAAAATAAAAAACCCTTTCACCGTAATGAAAAGGTTTTCCAATCCTCACCACTATTTCCTAGCCGCCATATCCCAGCTACCTTGTCCCAACCGCTATGTCCCAGCCGCCTTGTCCCAGCCGCACTTCCGTCAGGTTGTTTCCCTCACAACCAGCCTGACCGGTATGATTGTCCTCTTCTGCTTTATCTCCTCATCCTCTATCATCTTCAAAATGGTATCCGCCGCATGGATGGCCAGCTCCTTTGTGTCCTGGGCAACCGTGGTTATCTGGGGGCTTGTGAACTGGGTCAGGGAAATGTTATCAAACCCCACCACCTTAACCTGGCCCGGCACCTTAATCTGATTCTCCGTCAGGACATTGACACAGGCCAGGGCCATCATGTCATTGGTTGCGAATATGCCGTCAAAAAAGCATCCCTTTTCCTTGAGAAGCCGTTCCAGCACAACCCTGGCCTCTGCATATTCAGGGAAACAGCTCATCTCCAGCTCTTCGCTGAAGGCCATTCCCTTTTCCTGAAGCGCCCTCACAAATCCTTCCTTACGGCTGCGCACAGTGGAGGCGTAACGGATATCCCTCAGGAACAGGATCCGCCTGCATCCCTTCTGTATCAGTTCACGGCCCGCCAGGTATCCCCCGGTCTCATTATCCGACAGGATCAGCACCTCCGCATTCTTAGGCGCCCTGTCTATATACACGATGGGCAGGCCCTTAATCTCATTCATCTTCTTGATTTCATTCTGACCGGATATATATATGATCCCGTCCACATGCTTTTCCGCCAGACCCTTAATATGCATGTTCTCCAACATATAATCCTCATTGGAATTGCACACCAGGAGGGAATAGCGCCTGCTGAGCAGGAATGCATCCAGTTCCCGTATGATCCTGGCAAAAAACTCATTGGTGATATCAGGTACGATCACGCCTATGCTGTTGCTGCGGTTGGTCCTCAGACCAATGGCATTGACGTTGGGAGTAAAGCCGCATTCCTCTATGGTCCTCCTGACCCGCTCCTCCGTCTCCTTGGAATACCCACCGTTCCTGTTAATGACTCTTGAGACAGTTGCTATGGAAACCCCTGCCTTTTTTGCCACATCTATAATGGATACCCGTTTATTGCCTTCCATACTTCCCTCACATTCCTACACACTCAGCGTACTTTACTTTCTCCTATTAATTATAATGCGGTTTCAAGACATGTCAAGTCAAGTTCCCGCTCCCGCGCCGGAACATCTGTCAGGGCAGCCGTTCTTCCCTGCATATGACAGAATGAAAAGCCGGGGATATTAAGAACCCCGGATTCACTGGATACCGGATGAGAAGATACCGGACAAAGGATACCGGACAAAGGATATCGGACAGGAAAACGCCCGGCGGCAAGGAACCATCCCCGCCATTTCCATGACGCAGATAATCCCCGCCGCCGGGCGCCAACCAATTCATCTGAATACCACTGTCAGGGCCACATCCCAGGGCGTGTTTTAAAATCCAGTCCCGCCATCTGCGTGCCCCACTTCGCGGCATATTTGGCCCAAATTCAGGTTACATAGCCCGCTATGCGCCCTTCATTTGTGCCAAATCTCCCACAAAGTGGGACGCACAGCTGACGGAAAGCAATTTCCAAACACACCCTAAGCCAGGTTGGAATACCCCATCAGGCTCTTATCCACGGCCTTCGCCACCTCGCGCCCTTCCCTGATGGCCCATACCACCAGGGACTGGCCCCGGTGCATGTCGCCCGCCGCAAACACCCGGTCCACATTGGTCTGGTAAGAACCGTCTTTCACAGCCACATTGGAACGCCCATCCAGCTCCACGCCAAATGCGTCCGCCACATATGTCTCGCTTCCCAGGAACCCGGCAGCAATAAGCACCAGGTCCGCAGGGATTTCCCGCTCGCTGCCATCCACCGGTGCCATGAAGGTCCGGCCGCTCCCCTCATCCTTTCTCGGCACAAGGTCACAGATAACAGCCTTGCACACCCGGCCCTCTGCATCCTTCACAAACTCCTTCACCGTTGTCTGGTAAACCCTTGGGTCATCGCCGAACACACAGATTGCCTCTTCCTGTCCGTAGTCAGTCTTAAGGACCTTAGGCCACTCCGGCCATGTGTTGTCATCCGCCCGTTTCACAGGGGGCTTTGGCATCATTTCCAGCTGGGTCACGGATGCGCAGCCGTGGCGGATGGAGGTACCCACACAGTCATTGCCCGTGTCCCCGCCGCCGATGACAACCACATGCTTATCCCTGGCCGTGATATAGTTCCCGTCCTCCAGGTGTGAATCCATGAGGCTCCTGGTGGTGGCCTTCAGGAAGTCCACCGCATAATAAATCCCCTGGGCGTCCCTTCCCGGCACGTCAATATCCCTGGGATTGGATGCCCCGCAGGCCAGGATGACACGGTCATATTCCTTCATGATCCGGTTCACCTTATAATTCTTTCCCACATTTGCCCCGGTGATGAAGGTAATGCCTTCCGCCCTCATCACCTCCACCTTGCGCTCAATCACCCATTTTTCCAGCTTCATATTGGGGATTCCATACATCATAAGGCCTCCCACCCGGTCGCTGCGTTCAAACACGGTCACCGAGTGGCCCCTTTTATTCAGCTGGTCGGCAGCTGCCAGCCCGGCCGGACCGGAGCCGATCACAGCAACCTTCTTACCGGTGCGGATGGAGGGCGGCTTTGGCAGGGCATACCCCATATCGTAGGCCTTCTCAATGATGGCCCGTTCATTTTCCTTTACCGTCACCGGGTCCCCGTTCAGGCCGCAGGTACAGGCGGCTTCGCAGGGGGCCGGGCAGACCCTGGACGTGAATTCCGGGAAACTGTTGGTCTTTTTAAGCCTGTTAAATGCCTCCTGCCAGTTGCCCGTATAGACCAGGTCATTCCACTCAGGAATCAGGTTGTTAAGCGGGCATCCGCTTACCATCCCCTTCATCATGACGCCAGACTGGCAGAAGGGAACGCCGCATTCCATACACCGCGCGCCCTGTTTCCTCTGTTCCTCCTCGCTTAATGGAATATGGAACTCATTCCAGTTTTTTATCCTGTCCCTGGCAGCTTCTTCAGCGCTTACTTCCCGTTCATAATCTAAAAATCCTGTCATCTTTCCCATGATGTCCCACCTCCTTATCCTCTGACATTGGCATAAAATGCCTCAATCTGCGCCTGTTCACTGTTTAACCCCTTTTCTTCCATCTGCACGATTGCATTCATCATGCGGCGGTAATCATGGGGAACAATCCGTTTGAACCTGGGGAGGTATTCGCTGAAATGGTCCAGTATACGCTTGCCCTTCTCTGAATTGGTATACGCCACATGCTCCTGGATCAGTCCCTTAAGTTCCAGTACATCGTATTTATTCGTCACTTCCTCAAAAGATACAAGCTCCTTGTTTAACCGTTTATACAGGCTGCGCTCCTCATCTAACACATAGGCGATCCCGCCGCTCATGCCGGCTGCAAAGTTCTTGCCCGTGGTCCCAAGCACCACCACGCATCCGCCTGTCATATACTCACAGCCATGGTCCCCCACGCCTTCCACCACAGCGGTGGCCCCGGAATTGCGCACGCAGAACCGTTCGCCTGCAATCCCGTTAATGAACGCCTTGCCGCTGGTTGCCCCGTACAGGGCCACATTTCCAATGATGATGTTGTCCTCGGCCCTGAACTGGACGCCGGTCGGCGGGTACACCACCAGCTTGCCGCCGGACAGCCCCTTTCCGAAGTAATCGTTGGAATCCCCCACCAGCTCCAGGGTAAGCCCCTTCGGTATGAAGGCTCCAAAACTCTGTCCGCCGCTTCCGTTGCAGCTGATGGTAAATGTATCCTCATCAAGCCCTTCCGGGTACTTCCTGGTGATTTCCGAGCCAAAAATGGTCCCAAGGGTACGGTTCACATTGGAGACATCCACCTGGACGCTCTTTTTCTGCCCGCTGCCAAGGGCGCTTTTCAGCTTTTTCAAGAAAACCTGTTCATCAATGGTGTCCTCCAGCTTAAAGTCAAAGGCCTGCTTCTCATGGTATCCTGCCACCTTCTGCCCTGCATAAGGATTATCCAGGATACGGCTTAAGTCCACCTTCCTGCCGCGGCCGCAGGGCGTCCCATCCTTGGTGCACAGAAGGTCCGTGCGTCCCACCAGCTCATCCACGGTGCGCACACCCAGGGCAGCCATGTATTCCCGCAGTTCCTCTGCAATGAACTTCATGAAATGGATGACATACTCCGGTTTACCTTTAAAACGCTTACGCAGCTCCGGGTTCTGGGTCGCAATCCCCATGGGGCAGGTATCCAGGTTGCACACGCGCATCATCACGCAGCCCATGGTCACAAGGGGAGCCGTGGCAAAACCGAACTCCTCCGCGCCCAGCATACAGGCAATGGCAACGTCCCTGCCTGTCATCAGCTTACCGTCCGTCTCAAGGATTACCTTATCGCGCAGGCCGTTCATGATCAGGGACTGGTGTGCTTCCGCCACGCCCAGTTCCCATGGAAGGCCTGCATTATAGATGGAGTTCCTGGGGGCCGCCCCGGTCCCTCCGTCATAAGAGGAAATCAGGATGACCTGAGCCCCTGCCTTGGCCACGCCCGCGGCCACTGTCCCAACCCCTGCCTCAGACACCAGCTTGACGGATATCCTGGCCTTTGTATTGGAATTCTTCAAATCATATATCAGCTGGGCCAGATCCTCTATGGAATATATATCATGATGGGGCGGCGGCGATATCAGGCTGACGCCCGTGGTTGAATGCCTTGTCTTTGCCACCCACGGATACACCTTCTTGCCGGGCAGCTGCCCGCCCTCGCCCGGCTTGGCGCCCTGGGCCATCTTAATCTGGATTTCCTGCGCGCTCACCAGGTACCGGCTGGTGACCCCGAACCGTCCCGAAGCCACCTGTTTGATGGCGGAACATCTGTTATTCTTTCCCTGGCCAGACGCCAGACGCTCCAGGCTCTCTCCGCCCTCGCCCGTGTTGGACTTGCCGTGGATCCGGTTCATGGCAACCGCCAGGCACTCATGGGCCTCCTGGGAAATGGAGCCATAGGACATGGCGCCTGTCTTAAAACGGGTCACAATGGAGTCCACGCCCTCCACCTCGTCCAGGGGAATCCCCCCGTCCCCGGGAAACTTAAAATCCATCAGGGAGCGCAGATGGTATGTCTTGTCATCCCTGTCCACCTCAGCCGTATATTCCTTAAAGGTGTCATAACTTCCGGTCCTGGCGGCTTCCTGGAGCAGATGGATGGTAAGGGGATTATACAGATGCTCCTCCTGGCCTGAACGCGACTTGTGGCTTCCCACGCTGTCCAGGGTCAGGTCCACATCCAGTCCCAGTGGGTCAAATGCAGATGAATGAAGGGTATCCACATCGCTTGCAATATCCTCCAGGGTAATGCCGCCCACGCGGCTGACCGTGTTGGTGAAATATTTGTCCACCACTTCCCTGGAAATGCCGATGGCCTCAAAAATCTGGGCGCCCTGATAGGACTGGATGGTGGAAATCCCCATCTTGGAAGCAATCTTCACGATACCGTGAAGCACCGCCATATCATAGTCCATAACCGCCGCATAATAGTCCTTATCAAGCATTCCCGATTGGATCAGGGAGCGGATGGATTCATGGGCAAGATAAGGGTTGATGGCGCATGCGCCGTATCCCAGAAGGGTTGCAAAATGATGGACCTCCCTTGGCTCCCCGCTCTCCAGTATAAGGGCAACACTGGTGCGCTTCTTGGTCCTTACCAGGTACTGCTGGAGGGCTGATACCGCAAGAAGGGAGGGGATGGGCACGTGGTTCTCATCAATATCCCGGTCGGACAGGATGATGATGTTGGCCCCGTCCTTATGGGCCCGGTCCACCTCCAGGAACAGGCGGTCAATGGCCCTTTCCAGGGACGTGTTCTTGTAGTAGGTGATGGGGATTTCCTCTACCTTGAAGCCGGGCTTTTTCATGTTCTTAATCTTAAGCAGGTCTGTTTCCGTGAGGATGGGGTTCTCCACCTTGAGGATCTTGCAGTTCTCAGGCGCTTCCTCCAGGATATTGCCCTCCTCGCCCACATACACGGTGGTGGAGGTCACGATTTCCTCCCGGATTGCATCAATGGGCGGATTGGTAACCTGGGCAAACAGCTGTTTAAAGTAATTAAAGAGAGGCTGGTGCTTGGCTGACAGGACTGCCAGGGGACTGTCCACACCCATGGCCGACACTGCCTCCGCCCCGTTGAGCGCCATGGGCAGGATCATGGTCTTATACTGCTCATATGTGTAGCCATAGGTTTTCTGCAGCTTCAGGCGCTGTTCCTCCTCCATGGCAGGCACGCCCTTATTGGGCACGGACAGCTCCTTAATGTCAATCAGGTTGGAATCCAGCCACTCGCCGTAAGGCTTGCGGGACGCATAATAATGCTTCAGGTGTTCGTCATCCACCAGCTCGCCCTTTTTTGTGTCCACCAGAAGCATTTTCCCTGGACGGAGGCGGTCCTTCCTCACCACCTTTGTCTGGTCAATGTCAATGGCCCCCACCTCAGAGGCAAGGATCATATATCCGTCCTCCGTAATATAATACCTGGAAGGACGCAGGCCGTTCCGGTCAAGCACCGCGCCCAGCACATCCCCGTCCGTAAACAGGATGGAGGCCGGGCCGTCCCATGGTTCCATCATGGTGGCGTAGTAGCGGTAAAAATCCTTAATCTCGCCGTCCATGTACTTGTCATACTCCCAGGGTGCCGGAATGGTAACCATCACGGCCAGGGCCAGGTCCATGCCGCTCATCACCATGAATTCCAGCGCATTGTCAAGCATGGCTGAGTCAGAACCTTCCTGGCTGATGATGGGCAGCACCTTGTGCATGTCATACTTAAAATACTCCGACTCCATGTTTTCCTCACGTGCAGCCATCTTATCCGCATTGCCCCGGATGGTGTTGATTTCACCGTTATGCACGATAAATCGGTATGGATGGGCGCGCATCCAGCTGGGGTTTGTATTGGTGCTGAACCTGGAATGGACAATGGCAATGGCAGACCTGTAATCCTCATCCTGAAGGTCCGCGAAAAACCGTCTTAACTCTCCCACCAGGAACATTCCCTTATACACAATGGTACGGCTGCTCAGGGAAACCACATATGTATCCTCGTTGCTCTGTTCAAATACCCGGCGCACCACATACAGCTTCCTGTCAAAATCCAGGCCAGGCTTTACCTGGGCGGGTTTGGCCACAAAGCCCTGGGCAATATATGGCATCACTTCCACGGCCCTCTCGCCCAGGATATCCGGGGTAGTGGGGACTACCCTCCATCCCAGGAAAGCAAGGCCTTCCTTCTTCACGATGATTTCAAACATCTTCATCGCCTGGTTGCGGGCAAGCTCATCCTGGGGAAAGAAGAACATACCCACGCCATACTCCCTCTCGCCTCCGATACGGATGCCCAGAGGCTGTGTCACCTTTTCAAAAAAGCGGTGGGAAATCTGAAGCATGATGCCAACGCCGTCGCCGGTCTTACCCTCGGCGTCCTTGCCTGCCCTGTGCTCCAGATTCTCCACGATGTGGAGTGCCTGATTGACTGTCTCATGGGTCTTGATGCCTTTGATATTGGCAACCGCCCCGATTCCGCAGTTGTCATGCTCAAAACGCGGGTCGTACAGTCCTGGTTGTTTCTGTTTGGAATCCATAAGCATACTTCCTTTCTTTTGGCGGAAGGGAGTGTCTGGGGGGACATATCCTGGGGGAACTTCCGCCTGTTTTTTTATAGTGGTGATGATACTACATTTTTTTCCTTTTGTAAACAGGTTTTTATTTTTAATTGTCAGATAATTTGATAATTTGATAGTTTTATTTTATATTATCTGTTATATTATATTTTTAAAATATAATTACCGCTTTTATACATACATATCCATCATTTCATTTTCCATGCATTTTCTGAGCATTTACCATGTTCCTTCCATCCATTTCCCACCCATCTGTGATATAATTAATGCACTACGTACATACAGAAACCTGAAATCTTGAGCATCCGTACCACAGAAAGAGGGACATATGAAAAAGCACATCCACATATTCGGCGCCTCCGGTTCAGGTACCACTACGATTGCAGAAAAAGTATGTGAACACACAGGCTACAGCCATTTTGACTCGGACAGCTATTTCTGGCTGCCCACCCAGGACCCTTTTACAGTCTCGCGCAGATATGAGGATTACGCGGCCCTGATGGACCGAGATTTAAACAGCAGCCCCCATTGGGTGCTCAGCGGTTCCGTGACCGGGTGGTATGATGAACTGGCATCTGCATTTGACCTGGTTGTATTTGTACACGTTCCCGCGGACATACGGATAGAACGGCTAAAAAGACGGGAAGCAGAGCGGTACGGCGATGCAATCCTGCCCGGAAACAGCAGGCACCAGGCCTCTGCCGAATTCATAGAGTGGGCATCCTCCTACGATTCAGGAAGCAGGTCCGGAAGAAGCCTGGCCAAACATGAGGCGTGGCTAAAAACAGTCACATGTCCTGTGCTTCGGATAGAAAACCTGGATTTGGACAGAAGCGTGGAATCCATACTTCAGGCAATGAAATGTAACTGGTAGTCAGTATCTTCCTGCATATAAAAGAGGATATCCCTGACGTTCCGACCGCGTCCAGGATATCCTCTCCTGCCTTCTTCACCCGTTAAGGAAATCAATACGGATGGAAAACATATTTCCTTATTTCTTCTTCACACAGTGAAACACCAAGACCTGGTCCCTTTGGGACTTTTACCCTGCCATTTACTACCGGATAAGTCCCCATAACGCAAGTATCCTTCATAGGATTGGCTGCATGATCATATTCCATCATAAGGGATCCGGAAGCATTCATCACCTGCATCGTTGCCGCATATCCAATTCCATTTGCCAGGAAATGCGGCGCCACATCCACACCATACTGATGCGCAAGCTGGGCAGCTTTCAGGAATTCCGTAATACCTCCGCATTTTGTCACATCCGGCTGACAGACTTTCAGCAATCCTTTTGCCAGATGACGCTCAAAGTCCAAGCCATAAAGATTTTCGCCACCAGCAATCCGCATCCCGGTTTTCCTCACCAGAACCTCCAGATCCTCCATATGATCTGCCATAAGAGGTTCCTCTACCCAGTAAAGATTAAAGGGTTCTAACAGCGGAGCCATCTCTAATGCAGTATTTAGATCCCAGCCCTGATTGACGTCCACCATCAGCAGGCAGTCAGGTCCAATCGTCTGACGCAGTAAAGCCAGGTTTCGAAGATCCTGTTTTATATCCATCCCGATTTTCAGCTTAAATGCGGTAACCCCCATTTCCAGAAAGTGTGCCGCCTGTTCCTTCACGCCTGCCGGGCCCAAGGCCGAGCAGTAAACAGAAACACTTTCGGCAGGTGATTCCAACAGCTCACAGATTGGCTTGCCTGCCACCTTGCCTTGTATATCCCAAAGGGCAATATCCAGACCGCTCAGAACCTGATGGGCAATTCCTAATCCTCCCCACTGAAGGCCGATTTGTTTGAATTTCCTGCCAATTGCCGCCCAGATTCCTTCTCGGTCCAAAGGGTCTGCACCAATCAGCATGGGCTTTAATCCCTGGTGGACCGATGCTTCTTTTTCATAATGGCTCCATTGTGGGAAATTACTGAAAATCTCCCCCAGCCCAGTGATTCCGGCATCCGTGTGCACTAAAAGGAACATTCCATTCCGATGATTCCACACACCAAGGGCGCTCTGCACGCGCTGATGACCGGTATAGGTAACACGCATACAGATAGTCTGTATATCTTTAATTTTCAACTTGTCCACTCCAATATTCTCATTTTGTATGATAAGGTATCAGTTTTCCAATATAGGCGCAATAATCTCTTCAAACCTCCCAAAGGTCTCCGCGGTCTGCTTTGCATCCAAAACCGTAGATGTGGCGCCGGTCTTTTCAACATTGTCCAGGAACTCTTGGCTGTTTGCTGCTTTCATCAGTGCATCCTGCAGGATTTTCACATCTTCTTCCTTCATGTCAGGAGGACCGAATACGCCACGAATCTGTTCTACATTAGCCTCCTCAATTCCCAATTCCGCAAACGTAGGTACATCTGGCCAGACAGATGCACGCTTATTACCCGTAACCCCCAATGGAATCAGATTTCCCGCGTCAATATGTGCCTGGCTTTCGGCAAAAGAACCGATTGCAAGGTTAGTATGGCCCCCTGCACACTGTGTACAGCAATCCGCACCCCCTCCGGTACCTGCAATGATATTAAACTTAATTCCAAGCGCATTGGCAACTGCATTAGCAATGATATTGGTCACACCTCCGGAGGAACTGGTGGCTATGGTAACCTCACCTGGATGTTCCTTGGCATAGGAAACCATTTCGTCAAAATTGGAAAAGTGTGCATTGGCAGACATTAAGATTGCTGATGCCTCTGTCTGATAAGTCATGATAGGGGTCATATCCCTAAATGAATGATCAATGGTGCCCATTAAGTTATGGGTCAGCAGCGTCAGCGTACCTTGTACAATGGTATATCCATCAGGGTCATATCCCATGATTTCCTTATAACTGACTGCTCCGGATGTCCCTGGCTTATTCAGGATATTAATTGATACACCAAGATTTTTTTCTGCTAAAGATGCCAACAGGCGCCCGGAAACATCCGCACCAGTGCCGGGGTCAAAACCAATCATGAACGTAATAGGTTTACTTGGGTAAGTATCCTGTTTCTTACAGCCTGCACAACAGCCTGCAATCAGAGCTGACATCAGGAACAATACAAACAATTTACTCTTCTTTTTCATAGTTGCCTCTCCTTTTGTATGATGAATATTATTTGTCCTGCAGTATCCTTTTTTTACACGTACTCATGCCATAACGGATTAAGGGCCAAAAGAGCATGATTACAGTGAGAAGTAAAATGGCAACTGCAATAGGTTTTGTAAAGATAAACATAAAACTTCCCTTACCTAATTGTACTGCTGAGCGGTAATTCCGCTCAATCAGGCCTCCGAGTACAGTTCCCAGTACGGTTGCAATCACAGGAAAACCGCGCTTATCAAAGATATATCCCAGAATCCCCATAAAAATCATGGTACCCACATCAAACAGACTACGTTTTACAGAATATGATCCAATAACGCAGAGCACGGCAATAATAGGAATCAGGACTTTCTGAGGTACCCTGATTACTTTCATGAATAGGCGTGCAGCCAGAAGTCCCAAAACAAGCATCAGAACTGCCGCAATCATATAGTTGGTGTATATGGAGTTTACCAAATCAGCATGATTTACAAACAGCATGGGCCCCGGAGTGATATTATTCATCATGAACGCCCCCAACATAACCGCAGTGGCGCCATCGCCAGGAACCCCAAGGGTCAGCAAAGGAACCAGTGCTCCCCCGTTTGTGCCATTGTTTGCGGATTCCGATGCTGCCACGCCACGTATATCGCCGCTTCCAAAGGTCTTATCCTTATCAACAAGCCTTTTTTCCGTATCATAAGCCACAAAACTGGCAATCGGCCCTCCTGCTCCTGGTAAAATACCAACAAAAGTCCCAATGATACCGCCACGGATTGTCGTAGGAAGAATCCTAAGCATCTGTCTTCGGGAGGGTAAAATCTTATTAACCTGTTTTACAACTTCATAGGATAAATGTGCGGACTCCGTCTGTTTCAGTACCTCACGAAAGCCAAAAAGGCCAACCAATACAGGAACCAGGGTCAGACCACCTGTCATGGAGACATTTCCAAAAGCATAACGTGCCACACCTGTCACCGGGTCGCTGCCCACAAGATTAAAACAAATCCCAATCAATCCCGCAGCCAAACCCTTGTATATGTTTTTGCCTACAATTCCGGCTATTAAGCTGAGTGAAAATACACCCACTGCAAAATATTCTGCCGGCCCGAACTCCAATGCAACAGAGCCCAGCCTGGGAGCTACAAAAATCAACACCAGCCCTGAAAGTACACCTCCAATAAAAGAGGAAATGGTTGCGATTCCCAAAGCCGTACCCGCTTCGCCTTTCTGCGCCATAGGATATCCATCCATTCCTGTCATCATGGAAGCTGGGGTCCCAGGAATATTAATCAGGATTGAGGAGATGGAACCGCCATATGTAGCCCCTACAAAAACGCCTAAAATGGCTGCCATACCCAAATCTGCCGGTAAAACATATGTAATGGGCAGAATCAGTGCAATGGACATGGTGGCTGTCAATCCTGGTATTGCACCGCAGATTATACCTAATATGGTACCACCGGTAATTATCAGGATATTCTGTATCTGAAAAGCTTCCTGCAGGCACCTATAAATCATTTCCATATCATCCCTCCCTATAGAAACATGTGCAGCGGACCGTCAGGTAAGGTCACCTTAAAGCCATAGGTAAAGACTACATAAACCACAGCCGTCACCCCCACCGAAATTACCACGGCCTTTTTAGCAGACGTCCCTAATGCATATAGCGTAATCCATAGAAATAGCGGCGTAATAATCAGGAATCCAACCGGCTTCCAAAAAAACTGATACGCAATCACCATAAGGACCATAAACAGTGAAGGTGGAATGACAGACGGTTTTGCAAACAGGCAATATCTTTTTTCTAAAAAGGTTTTTGGATATTCCGTTACAGATTCCGAAGCCTCCCTTTTCCTGCTAATTGTCCCAGTAAGAATCAACAGGATTCCCAACAAGGAAATACAGCCAGCCAAAAAATACGGAAATGCACGGGGCGAAATACCATCATTCCAATTTTTCAAACTAATGGTTCTCCCATCCACTACTAAAAAAAGAGAAAATACCAGAAGTCCAATCCCGTCCAGTATGGACGACTTACTCCATTTCATTTAACCCCCTCCTTACAATCCACTTATTAATAGACAAATGTCCTATTGTTAAATGTTGACATTTGCTGATTTGAATTCTTCCATCCATTTCACAATACCCTGAACCTGCCATCATATCACCAGCCCATAGAATCCTCCCCCTCCAATTGTTAAATGTTGACATTTGTATGTTAAAATAAATACCCCTCTGATATTTTTGTAAAAAAACATCTAACTGTTCCGGGTCACCTCCTGCATCTTATGGAAATTCATGCGGCCACTCTTATAATGTTTTTGCAGTCCTTGTTCCATTAGGGAAAGGTCCCCTGATTCAATTCCCTCCAAGATTCCCATGTGATCCCGGAAATAATTGTTCTTTACACTGCCTGCATATTTTATGTTTGTCTCCATAATGCTGCGCCGGAACCCTGAAATGGATTTCCATGCCCTTAGCAGCACAACACTCCCCGCCTTTTCCATCAGATTATCATGAAATGAATAATCATATTGATTGCTCATGATTTCAATGCCAGATTCAATACTGATGGCCAATTGCTCTAAATCATGTTTGGCAGCCGCCAGCCAGGAAGCAAATGTGGCATCATCCGGCGCATTTTTTATAATAATCCTGCAGGCCTGGGATTCTAAAAAGGTACGTAAATTTAAATAATCCTCAAAGTCGCTTTCATCAAATTTCAACACCTTAGTACGCCCGTTGCCTGGTCTGTAAACCAGACCATCTGCCTCCAGCTGGCTGATGGCTTCACGGATTGGCCCACGGCTTATATTCAGTTCCCTTGCCAGCTCAGGTTCATTCAAATGATATTCAGGAGGGTAAACACCCTCTATGATGGCTTTACGCAGATAGTTTGCCACATCATCACTTAATTTTGTTTTTATAAATTTACTTTGCACGTACTGATAACCTCTTTTGCACATTGTTAGTTTTAACAATTTTTTTATAATAATATCTTTATACTTAGTATATATTTATAAATGTAGAATGTCAACATTTTTTATTAATTATACTTTTCCTCAAAAGCCATCTACGAAAAAACAGACAGCATCCTCAAAAGATACTGTCTGCATTCTTATTCATAACATATATTAATTACATCTCACCCAGTCCGCTCTCAATTGCCTCGGTCAGGGTCTTCATAGCCTCTTCTTCGTCCTCGCCATCGCAGATCAGATTAATCTCAGTTCCGCTCTTGATACCGGCTGCCATAACATTCAGTACGCTCTTAGCGATGATTTTCTTCTCCCCACACTCAATCGTAATATCGCTCTTGAACTTCATGGCTGTCTGGGACAGGACTCCTGCTGGTCTTAAGTGTAAACCGGATGGATTAATAACTGTTAATGTTTTACTGATCATAATACACTCTCCTTATTCACTATTTTATACTCATTTGAAAGAATATCCCATGATACGGACATACTCCCAGGACACCGTCTTGCGCAATGTCTCCTATGAAAGATTCTATTACATCTGCCTGTCTATGTCAAGTTAATCGGGAAAATCCTAAGCAACTTTTTCACAATCCATAGGGTGCCTGTAACCTGCTTTCCATACGGGCGGATCAAGAACGGCCGGGCGCCTCTGCCGCCTCCCTGCGCGCCCTGGCCTCTGCCTGGGAATACACGCAGCCACAGTAATCCTGGCGGTAAAGGCCATATTCCCCTGACAGCTCCACGGAACGCTTGTATCCGTTTTTCTTCTTAAAATCAGATACCAGATATGGCACGCCATATAGGGCCGACATCCTCTGTCCGATTTCATTAAGCCTGGCTGCATTTTTCATGGGGCTGATGGAAAGGGTGGTGGTAAAATAGTCATAACCGCCTTCCTTTGCCATTACGGCAGCATGTTCCAGGCGCAGCTCAAAGCACTTAACACAGCGCTCCCCGCCCTCCGGCACCTTCTCATACCCTTTGACAGCCGCGTAAAAATCTTCCGGCACATATTCCCCTGCCATGAACCGGACCGGACCAGGAACCTTCATTTCCCCTATAAGGCGTTCCTGCTCCCTTACCCTTGCCTCATACTCCTTTTCCGGGGCAATGTTGGGATTATAGTAATACACCGTGATATCAAAGTATTGGGACAGGTATTCCAGGACATAGCTGCTGCACGGCGCACAGCAGCTGTGCAGCAGCAGGCTGGGCCTTTTCCCTTCCCGCTTAAATCCTTCCATCAGCCCTTCCATCTCTTTTTGATAATTCCGTTTCTGACCGTCCTGCGCCATCCCTGGCCTCCTTATGACTTAATCCGGTTCCGCTCCCCCGGAACACATCCAGACAAACCTGCAAAGTACGCGTACACCAGAAAAAGAGGCCGCCTGCCAAACGACCTCTCCACCCTGACCTACCTATCAATTACAGGAAATCCCTGATTCTCTTGCTTCTGACCGGATTGCGCAGCTTGCGCAATGCCTTGGCCTCAATCTGGCGGATACGCTCCCTGGTAACATTGAACTCCTTGCCCACTTCCTCCAGGGTACGGGGATGCCCGTCCTCCAGTCCGAACCTGAGTACAATGACCTGGCGCTCCCTCTCCTTAAGATCGCCCAGAAGTGCGTCGATATGCTCGCGGAGCATGACGGATTCCACGTTGCCTTCCGGCGTCACCACATTATTGTCAGCCACAAAATCGCCCAGGTTGGAATCATCCTCTTCACCAATCGGTGTCTCCAGTGATGCCGGTTCCCTGGCAATCTGCATGATTTCCATAACCTTGTCCTCGGTCATGTCCAGAGCCTCTGCCAGCTCTGTCACCGACGGCTCATAGCCAAGTTCCAGGGTAAGCTTCCTCTGCATCTTGGACATCTTATTAATCGTCTCAACCATATGCACCGGTACGCGGATGGTCCTCGCCTGATCTGCCAATGCCCTTGTAACCGACTGGCGGATCCACCATGTTGCATATGTACTTAGCTTATAACCTTTTGTATAGTCAAATTTTTCCACGCCCTTAATCAGGCCCAGATTGCCTTCCTGGACCAGATCCAGGAAACTCATCCCTCTGCCGGTATAACGCTTTGCAATGCTGACCACAAGACGTAAGTTGGCCTCGATAAGCCTCTCCTTGGCATAATCATCGCCGTCAGCCTTGCGCTGGGCCAGGTTTAATTCCTCGTCTGCCGTAAGAAGGGGCACTGTGCCGATTTCTTTGAGATACATGCGGACCGGGTCTTCTGTACCGATACCCTCCAACAGATCCACTGCATCCAGGTCGATTTCTTCCTCTTCTGCATCTTTAATGAAGCTGTCGTCGTCTAAATCCAGGTCTAAATCAATGTCATCAAGCAGAACAGTGTCCTCGGTAAGCATCGCTTCGTCCAGTACGGGAACAACGTCAATATTACGGTTCTCCAGGTAACTGTAAATTTGGTCCATCTGTTCCGGTGACAGGTTATCCCCGGTAAAAAAATCATTAATCTCCCCTGCATCCAGCGTGTTGTGCTTGGATTTTGCATGTTCGACCAGCTTTTCCAGCTTCTTTAAAAAATCGTCCTTTTCCACTGATAAACGTCCTTTCGCTTAAAGGTAAATGTGGAGACTCCCACAACTTATCATTATATACCACTCGCCACTGTATTTCAACATATTTCGACATTTTATTTATTTTTTAAGGAGTATCCGTATCCGTTCCTTTAAATTCCCAATATTTACCTCTGTCCTGGTGCCGCCGTACTCGCCGTCCAGTACCCAGTCAACGCCCCATTCCGAGGTCAGGCGGATGGACGCTGTCTTAAACTTATATACGTATTCATTGGGTTCTTCCTTCAGGAACATATAGGAAACAATATTGCTAAGGTCCACCGGGGTCCTGGGCATGCGGATGAGCAGGACCTCGAACATGCCGTCGTTAAGGGCCACGGACTGGTTCACCAGCCCCTTGAATCCCCCCACGCTCCTGGTGTTGGTCACCATCCCAAAAGCAAAGTCCTCCTCCAGCACCTGGTCATCCCATTCCACCTTCATGTGATAGGGCTTTATTCCGGCCAGGCTTTTAACCCCCTCCAGCATATAGGCCTGGTGTCCCAGCAGGTTCTTCCTGTCCTGGGAGGTAAGGTAGGACACTTCCGTAAATGCCCCAAAGGCCGCAATATACATGAAATACCTGTCATGGCAGAAGGTTCCGATATCAATGGCAAAGGGCATGCCCTCCACGATATCTGCCGCTGCCTGGGGCATCCTTTTGGGGATTTCCAGACTGGATGCAAAATCATTGGTGGAACCGGCAGGAATGTATCCCAGCATGGGGAGTTTCTTAAGCTTCATCATTCCGGTCACGGTCTCGTTCAAGGTGCCGTCCCCGCCGCTGCACACCACCACGTCCACGCGGTTGCCGTATCTGGCAACCACCTCCACCGCGTCAGACTGTTTCTGGGTCACATGGACGCGGATTTCATAGCCCGCCCTGGTGAAGATATCCAGGATTTCCATCAGATGACCTTTAATCTGCTCCTTGCCGGAACGGGGATTAAAAACAAACAGCATTTTTTTCATCCATCATTCCTCCTTTTCATTGTAACCAATTTTGACAAACTTATCCAACCAATGCCGTGTAGGCCTGAAATGCATTGGGAATGGCATAGGAGGAAGCCAGCTGTTCCCTGGAAACAAAGAACCAGTCCCCGACCGCAGCCTCATCCGCCGCACCTTTTCCCTCTTCCCGTCCACCGGGAAACACCGGATCCGCGGCAGCCTCATCCACCACCACCCTATATCCTGTCATATGCCATTCCACATGGGAAAACACATGCTTTGCAGCGGGAAGCGGGGTAACGGTCTTTATGCATCCGGGATTCATTCCCAATACCGCAGGTATCTCATCCGCATCCGGATGGCCGCAGGCATTGGGAAACTCATAAAGCCCTGCCAGAAGCCCGTTCATGGGACGCTTGTGGATTACCACCTTATCCTGATATTCTATGATGAAAACGATCCTTTCCTCGATTTTCCTCGCCTTGTTTGGAGATTTATAAGGGATTTCCTTCCACCATCCATTCCTGCGCGTCAGGCACACGGATGCCAGCGGACATTCACCGCACCTGGGTTCCCCTCCCGGGATACAGACCAAAGCCCCTATCTCAATCAGCCCCTGGTTATAGCGGCTGGCATCCCCGGAGGGCATGACGGCCTTCAGTTCCTGTTCCATCCCTGCCTTTACCGAAGCCTTCCTGATGTCCCCCCGGTCCCCCAGCACCCGCGAGATGACCCTGAGCACATTGCCGTCCACTGCCGGCATGGGAATCCCGAAGGCAATGGATGCAATAGCCCCTGCGGTGTAACTTCCGATTCCGGGAAGCTTTATCAGTTCCTCAAAGGATGCAGGAAGGCAGCCGCCGTATTCTTCCATCACCATCCGGGCCGCTGCCTTAAGGTTCCTGGCCCGGTTATAGTACCCAAGGCCTTCCCACATTTTCATAAGGTAATCATCCTCCGCTCCGGCCAGGTCCCGGACCTCAGGGAATGCTTTCATAAAACGCTCAAAATACGGCTTCACTGCCTCCACCCTGGTCTGCTGCAGCATGATTTCCGATATCCATACCCGGTAAGGCTTCGGGTCGTCCCTCCAGGGCAGGGAACGTGCCCTGCTGCCATACCAGGCCAGCAGCGGCTTTTCCATGGCCTTAAGACGTTCCTCCCTGCCAAGGGGGGCCTGCTCCCGCTCCATGACCTGGAGGCCGTCATACAAATGCGCTGTATCAAATATATCCATAAATACCTCTTACCGACACCTCCCCGGATATGACAGGCACCACCGTACCGTCCTTTTTCCTCACAAGAAGGCTTCCTTCATCGTCAATTCCCAGGGCCGTACCTTCATACTGTCCCCTGGGGTCCAACACCAGTACCTCCCGGCCCGTATTGGCCAGTTCCCTGTTATACTCCTCCTTCAGACGCGACATGTCACATGTCTCAAGGAAAATATCATAATAAGTCTCAAATGCCTCGGCCACCGCCCGGATTACAGGGCTGCGCCTGACGCTTTTTCCCAGTTCCATCTTTAAGGAAGTTGCCTTGTCACGGATTTCTTCGGGAAATTCATCAATATTGACATTAATCCCAATTCCGGTTATCACATAACGGATGGACTCATCCTCCGTGCTCATCTCCGTAAGGATCCCGCATATCTTCCTGCCTGCCAGCACGGCGTCATTGGGCCACTTAATCATAGCATCCAGCCCCGTGCTCTCCTTCACGCCCCGTACCACCGCCATTCCGGCAATCAGGGTGAGCATGGATGCATGGACAGGGGCAATGTCAGGACGCAGCACCATGCTCATCCATATTCCCACGCCCCTGGGTGATGTCCAGAGCCTGCCCCGGCGTCCTTTTCCCGAGGACTGGCTGTCAGCAACCACCAGGGTGCCGTGGGGCGCCCCTTCCTCGGCAAACTTCCTGGCCCTTGTATTGGTGGAATCCGTTTCATCAAAATATTCCAGCCTGTTCCCAATCCAGCCTGTTTTCAGTATGGATTTAAGCTCAGCCTGGGTAATCACATCCGCATCCTCCACAAGGCGGTATCCCCTGTTGCGGACAGCTTCAATTATATAACCTTCTTCCCTTAAATCATTGACGGCCTTCCACACGGCTGTGCGGGAGACCCCCAAATGCTCACATAGCTGCTGGCCGGAAAGGTAACCGCCCGTGGCCCTCAGCATGTTTAAAATCTCCGACTTCATCTGCCACCTCTTTTATGTGGGAAGGTCTGTTCCCGGTATTACGCCCAGATACTGATGGCGCTTAAGATGCCAAGGACAGCCAGTCCCACGGCCAGCGCCAGCTGCAATATGCCCTGGCGGCGTTTCTTCTTATCCCGTCCCCAGGTCTTACATTCAAATACACCGCTTACAGCGTTTAATAATGCTGCCAGCAAAAACACCAGAGGGAACAGCATATGGTTTCCCTCCGGGTTAATGAATGACAGCACGGCAAGGATTATAATCGCAATCCCCAGTATCAGGTGGGCCATGTCCAGGAATATCCCGGCATGGCGCTCACCCCTTCCTCTTTGCCCATGCATATGTGCTATTCTCCTAACGTTGCTAACATTACAGCCTTGATGGTATGCATCCTGTTCTCAGCCTCATCAAACACAACGGACTGGCTGGATTCAAATACCTCGTCTGTTACTTCCAGTTCCGATACGTTAAAGCGCGTTCCCATCTCATGGCCGATCTTGGTCTTCAGGTCATGGAAGGAAGGCAGGCAGTGGAGGAAAATGGCCTTGGGTCCGGCATTATCCATAACAGCCTTTGTCACCTTGTAGGGGGTCAGTTCCTCTATACGTTCTTCCCAAACCTCGTCCGGCTCTCCCATGGAAACCCACACGTCCGTATCTATCACATCCGCTCCCTTGGTTGCGGTCATCACATCCTCCGTCAGGGTGATGGAACCGCCGCTTTCCTTTGCAAATGCCTCACATTCCGCCACAAGTGCCTTGTCGGGGAAATACTTGGCCGGCGCACATGCAACAAAGTGCATACCCATCTTTGCGCAGGCAATCATCAGGGAGTTACCCATATTATAGCGCGCATCGCCCATATACACAAGCTTTACGCCTTTCAAATGTCCCAGGTGCTCGCGGATGGTGAGAAGGTCTGCCAGCATCTGGGTGGGATGGTCCTCATTGGTAAGGCCGTTCCACACAGGCACTCCTGCGTATTTCGCCAGCTCCTCCACAATCTCCTGGCCGAACCCGCGGTACTCAATCCCCTCATACATCCGTCCCAGGACCCTTGCGGTATCCGCGATGCTCTCCTTCTTGCCGATCTGGGAACCGGACGGGTCCAGATAGGTGGTACCCATGCCCAGGTCATGGGCCGCAACCTCAAATGCGCAACGGGTCCTGGTGCTGGTCTTCTCAAATATCAGGGCCACATTCTTTCCCTTAAGCATATCTGTCAGGACTCCCTTTTTCTTTTTCTCCTTCAATTCCGCTGAAAGGTCCAGCAGGTATGTAATCTCCTCCGGTGTATAATCTTTCAGCGTTAAAAAATGTCTTCCCTTTAAATTCATAATATCCTCCGTCTCCCACCACTGCATATGGCTGTATTTTATTAATATTTATGCATCTTTATGCATAATATACTACACCTGCGGGCTGCTGTCAAGAGTGGGAATCAATGCTTTCAGCGCAGCGCTCCCCGCTTTTCTGTGAATCAGGTTCAGAAGTTCATCCACCGTATAAATTTTAAAGCGGCTGATACGGTACTGTTTTGCCAAATCCTCCAGCAGGGAAAGATACAGTTCCCTGTAATCCCATCCGTCCTTAAGCTTCAGTTCCTTTGCCAGCTGCGGGAAAATCCTTTCCGTATACACCCGGTAGCCCGGCAGTTCACCGGACTGGGCCGTATCCCCCTGACCGCTGCGGCCTGTAGCTGGATATTCAGGCTTCAGATAGGACAAAAGGCAGGGAATCTCCGACATCATCTTATCAAAATAATAAGGTTCGCCCTCCGGCGCGTCAATATAATATACCCTGCCCGCCAGGCCGTAAAGCATGCGCTTGCCGTCAAAGTAGCCCAGCAGCATGTTCCTCCTGGCCCGTTTCCTGTCAAACTCCAATATCCCGCCAAGGTCCTGCCTGGGCGCCACATGGTACAGGTTCACGTCCTCAGGAACTTCCAGCTTTTTCTCCGTATCAATGCCGTATCCATAGATGCGCAGCACGATAATATCCTTATAGCCTTTATCTATCAGCACATCCACAGGCACGTTGTTGATACCCCCGCCGTCCATATAGTATTTGCCCCCCAGCTTTTCCTGGCGGAAACCGATTAAATATGCACTGGCCATGAGCATGTCGCCAATGGTCCCCTCCGGCGCCTCCTTTACATTGGCGATTAAAGGCTGTCGGTCTGAAAGGGAATAGGTGACCACGTAAAGCTCCCTGTCCGAGTTCCTGATTTTCTCCTCGTCCACCACATCCTCAATCAGTCCCTTTAAGGGGGCAATGTCAAATCCGCCGTCCTTGAGGATCCGTTTGATTCCTGATATAAGCTCCCCAACGTTCAGGGATGTGATGCTGGAAATCCTGCGGAGGCTGAACTTCTTAAGCCGCTCCATCATTTCATCATCCACATCCATCACCCTGGAGTAGCGGATATTTTCCCATATGCGCTCTGCCTTCTTAAAATCATCCATACAGATAAGGGCGCCGTTCAAAGCGCCCACCGAGGTGCCTGCCGCACCCTTTATCCTGATCCCGGCCTCCCGGAGGGCGCGCCATGCGCCTACCTGATAGGCGCCCTTGGCCCCGCCGCCCTCCAGTACAATGCCGTATTCCCTGTTTAAATCCAGCTGAAGTTTCATGATTTCTGCCCGTCCTTTACGTGTCTGCCCATCAAGAATGCCACTGGCCGTATAAGAATCAGCGTAAGGAATGATACTGCCACAAACCCCGCCAGCTGCTGTTCCATGGAACCGCCCGTAAGGGCCACTGCAAAGGCCCCCAGCGCACCCACTGCAAACCACAGCGAGGTAAGGCAGCAAAATACTATCTCCACGCCCATGAACACCAGAAATGATACAAGCCATCCAAGTGATGCCATGCATTGTCCTCCTTCCTGTGGGCGTCTATGGCATAGCCGGCCTACCCTTTCCGGTTCCTGCGCTGTCTTGCAGCCTCAAACATGAGGACGGACGCGGCAACCGCCGCATTCAGGGATTCCACCCTGCCCGCCATCGGAATCTTCACATAGCAGTCAGCCATGGCCGCTGTCCCGTCTGTCAGCCCGCCTGCCTCGTTGCCGATCAAAAAGCCCACATTGTCAGTATAATCTTCCTGGTCATAATTATTCATTCCCTTTAAATGAGCCGCAAACAGACGCACACCGTTGTCTTTCATGGTCTGGCATGCCTGGCGGATATCATCCACACAGACAAACGGCATCCTGCATATGGACCCCATGGTGGAACGGATGACTTTGGGATTATAGATGTCCGTGGTTTCACGGTTCATCACGATTCCTGTAATGCCGGCGCCTTCCGCGGCCCTTACGATGGTTCCGAGGTTTCCGGGATCCTGAATGGTTTCCAGAACCATGATTGCCAGCTTTCCATTCCGGGGAGCCTTCAGTATATCCTCCAGCGTGTATGTTTTCTGTCTGGCCACGGCCAGAACGCCCTGGGGTGTCTGGGTATCTGCCATCACTTTCATGACCACATCCGTTACTATCTCAAACCGGAATCCGTCCATCCACTTACGGTTCTCCCGGTCGCCTGCAAAACCTTCTGTTACATAGAGGATTTCCGTGTCCTTTATCGAAAGCTCCCGGCACATGCGCAGTCCTTCCGCCACATACACGCCTTCCTCCCTGCGCGCCTTTGCCCTGTTCCTCAAATTCACCACACGCTTTACCTGTTTATTGGCCGTGCTGTTTATCATAATTTTTCTCCTGTATCTGTTATTTCCTGATCATCCACGCTCTAGCCCAATTTCTCCAGCTCCTCCAGCCAAAGCCTGCTGCATGCATCGCTGGGCATACGCAGGTCCCCTCTGGGGGACACTGCCACAGAACCCACCTTGGGTCCGTCCGGCAGGCAGGAACGCTTAAACTGCTGGCTGAAAAATCTCCGGTAGAATACCTTCATCCACTTCAGTATGATTCCATTGTCATACTGTCCCCTGAATGCCTGTACCGCCATGCGGTAGATTTTGGACGGGGCATAGCCGTACCGCAGGATATAATATAAATAGAAGTCATGAAGCTCATAAGGCCCGACCAGATCCTCTGTCTTCTGGGAAATCTTTCCGTCCTCAGGCGGCAGCAACTCCGGGCTGACCGGGGTGTCCAGCACATCCAAAAGCACATCTGCCAGTTCTTCCTCCCTGCAGGTATCCGCGTAGTAGCGGACCAGGTGGCGCACCAGTGTCTTTGGCACGGACGCATTCACACCGTACATGGACATATGGTCGCCGTTGTAGGTGGCCCAGCCCAGCGCCAGTTCCGACATGTCCCCGGTACCGATCACAAGCCCTCCCACCTGGTTGGCAATATCCATAAGGACCTGGGTCCTTTCCCTGGCCTGGCTGTTCTCATAGGTCACGTCGTGGTTGTCCATGTCCTGTCCGATATCCGTAAAATGCTGGCTCACGGCCTGGCGGATATTGATTTCCCTAAGTTCAGCCCCAACCTTGGCCGCCATGGCGCAGGCGTTGTTGTAGGTCCGGTCCGTGGTCCCAAAGCACGGCATGGTGATGCAGTGGATATTGGTCCGCGGTAATTTAAGCGCGTCAAAGGCCCGGACAGTCACAAGCAGGGCCAGCGTGGAATCCAGGCCGCCGGAAAGGCCCACCACCGCGTGCTGGCTGCCCGTATGCTCCAGACGCTTTTTAAGCCCCATGGCCTGGATGGACAGGATTTCCTCACAGCGGCGGCTGCGCTGTCTCTCATCCCCCGGCACAAAGGGAGCCGGGTCAATGAAGCGCAGGACATCCCTGGCGGATTCTTTCAGGCCGTCTGCCTGGGCGGTCTGGGCGTTTGTATTGACAGCGCTGTCAAGGGACAGTTCAAAATCCACAATCATGTATCCGCCCTCCCTGCGGGCTTCTTCCGGGGCAGGAAAGGTGCTCATGCGCCTGCGCTCGCTGTCCAGGCGCTCCATATCCAGGTCGGCACAGATGCTTTCATTGGTAAACCGCCTGGATTCCACCAGACAGGTGCCATTCTCAGCAATTATGTTCTGGCCGCCGAATACCAGGTCCTGGGTGGACTCGCCTTCGCCTGCATTGGCATAGACATAGCCGCATACAAGCCTGGCGGACTGGCTGCAGATCAGTTCATGGCGGTACACGTCCTTGCCCGTTGTCTCATCGCTGGCGGAACAGTTGACAATAACGGTTGCGCCTGCCAGTGAGTGGCGGATGCTGGGCGGGCAGGGTACCCATACGTCCTCGCAGATCTCCGCCGCGATTGTAAGGTTCCTGAGATTACTGCACCGGAAGAGAAGATTCATGCCCATAGGGACCTGTCCGCCTTCCCATGATACGAATACCGGGCGCTCATTGCCAGGACAGAAATGGCGGGCTTCGTAAAATTCCGAATAATTGGGAAGGTTCTTCTTGGGGATGATGCCCAGGAGCTTCCCTCTGTGGATGGCTGCGGCTGCGTTGTAGAGCTTGCCGTCCCGCTCCCAGGGCATACCGATGAATGCCAGGATATCCTTATCCCTGCTGGCTTTGATGATGCGGGAAAGCTGTTCCCTGGCCTTTGCAAGCAGGGATGTCTGGAAAAACAGGTCGCTGCAGGTATAGGCCGTAAGGCAGAGCTCCGGGAATACCATGAGTTTCACGCCCCTGCTTGCGCCCTGGTTGATTAGTTCTATAATCTGCTGTGCATTATATTCCGGGTCAGCTACCTTGACTTTGGGAGTGACTGCTGCTGCCCTGATGAATCCGTCTTTCATGTTTTGGCCTCCGTGTTTTTTTGTGGGGTAGGCGCTTTGGTTTTTAGGGGTACCGGGTCCGCTGGTCCGCCATGCACCCCGATTCCGCTGCGCTCCATCGGGGTCGCGGGCTTCGCCCTCTAAAATAAGCCAAAATAGGATTTCTTTATGTGCAGGCACAACAGAAATCCTATTTTGCCTTATCTTGCATGGCTCATTGCCTACGCGGACATTATACCATAATTTTTTCCCTCAAGATACCCCCTATTCTTGCCTGTTGGAAGACAATTACATTTACTTTTTTCCTCATATGAGGTACAATTTTTGAAAATATGCTGTTTTTAGGAGTGATATGATGATAAATGAATTTTCCAGAACTGAGATGCTTCTAGGCGGGGATGGCATGGGACGGCTCAGGGATTCTGCTGTTGTTGTTTTTGGTATCGGCGGGGTTGGGTCACATGCGGCGGAGGCTTTGGCCAGGTGCGGGGTCGGCTGCCTGGTGCTGGTTGATAACGATGTGGTTTCGCTTACCAACATCAACCGGCAGAGCATTGCCCTCCACAGTACCATCGGACGCCCGAAGACACTTGTGATGAAGGAGAAAATCGCTGACATGTGCCCGGACACCCTGGTGATTACCAGCGAACAGTTCGTGCTCCCCCATAACCTGGACGCGCTCTTTGAGTCCATCATGGAACAGCTCCCTCCTTCCAAGTCCATTGCCTGCATCCTGGACGCCATCGACACCGTAACAGCCAAGCTGGCCCTGGCATCCTATGCCCGGGAACACGGCATCCCCATCATCGCTTCCATGGGCACCGGCAATAAACTCCATCCGGAGCTGCTCCGCATATCCGATATCTCGGCCACCTCCGTCTGCCCCCTGTGCCGTATCATGCGTAAGGAGTTAAAGGCCAGGGACATCAGGAACCTGAAGGTCTGCTGGTCCCCGGAACAGCCCCTGACACCCGGGCCATCCGGGGAGGATACAGGCAGCCGCCGCGCAACCCCCGGAAGCATATCCTTTGTGCCTCCTGTGGCCGGTCTTCTGATGGCAGGGGAAATTGTCCGGGATATATGCGGGATTTCATGACCCCCATCCGCCAGACGGCAGGATATGTTTCAAAATCCATTCCGGCGTCAGGGCGCCCCTACTCAAGGGGCGCCCTGTAAAACCTTCCCACAAACTGCTGGGTCCTCAGCACGTTGATGATTACGTGCTCATCCGCGCCCTGCATCACATGGATGGCGTCATTTACCTCATACGCGGAAAGGACCGTGTTCAACAGATACATTTTCTTCTTACTATAACCTCCCATCGCCTCCACACAGGACATGCCGTGGCGGAAATGCCCGATATATGCCTCCACCACCTCAGGCCCTTTCATGGTCGTGACCTGAAGGGTGACCAGTTCATATCTGTGGTGGAACGCGGATATCATCCTGGTGGAAATGAACTGGAAGATGATGGAATACCCCGCATGCTTCCAGCCAAATATGGCGCCGTAAAAGCAGTACATCACCGCATTGCCAAAGAATACATAGCTCCAGATGGACTGCCCTGTCCTGTTGGATACAAAAAGGGCAATAAAATCAGTGCCCCCGCTGGAAGCATTGCCCCTGAGGGCAATCACGATGGCACATCCAAAAATAACCCCGCCGAATATCACATTAAGCACTTCGTCGGTAAATATGGGCGTAAAGTTAAATACCTGCAGGAAAATACTGCTTAAAAATACCTGCACCAGGGAAAACACAGTGAATCTTATGCTGATTCCCTTACAGCACATAAGGGCCACCGGAATATTCAGGGCTACCATGGTTATCTGCATGGGGATGTCCACTCCCCACAGTCCTCCCAGGCGCTCCACCAGCATGGCAATACCGGTAAATCCTCCGGAGATGATGCCCGCCGGGCGGACAAACACCTGGAGGGCATAGGTCTGTATCAGCGCTGAAATGATCACAGCCGCCAGTGTGATGCCAAGTCTTACCCGCCTGTCCTTTTTCCATTTATTAATGAAGTCCGAACTACGTCTGATCCATTTCATAAGGTTCTCCCGCTCCCATTATCTGCCTTTATTTTATCCCCTCTCCCTGATGACCAGGCCATATCCCCATCACCATCAAATCACATAATTATCCTTCATGTTCCTGCGCCACTGCACCAGGTCCTCCAGCGTATAACGGTCCACAACGCCGCTGATAGCCTCGTCCAGCTCCCTCCACAGCCTGAGGGTCACACAGTCCATCTGCCTTGTGCAGGGATTCTCGCCGCCGCTCAGGCAGTCCACGGGCGCCAGGCTTCCCTCGGTCACCCTGAGTATCATTCCCACCGTGTATTCTGCTGCCGGCTTAGCCAGATAATAACCGCCCTGGTTCCCGCGGATGCTGCGCACATAACCGGCCCTGGACAGGATGGAGATGATCTGCTCCAGGTATTTGCCGGAAATCCCCTGGCGGTTTGCTATATCCTTAATCTTAACCGGCTCCCCGTCCCCGTGTATGGCCAGGTCCACCATGGTGCGCAGGGCATAACGTCCTTTTGTTGATACTAACATGTATATTCACGTCCTTTTGGTTTAGTGTTTGTAGATGCGGTGAAAATTATCCATATATGATTATCATACTATTCCTGTAGGAAATATGTCAATAGAAACTTATCCCATGTATGAATAGACCGGCACCATTTCAGGGAAACATAAGCATGTTGATACAGAACATATTGCATGACTGAAATTCAGAATGGAGGATTGACATGAAAACAGACTTGAACCAGGAACCTGTATTTCTCACTGATAAGAACCGCATCGTGGTGTTAGAAGCCCTGTGCAGCGCCCCGAATGCAGCCCTTCCCGATACCTGCAGGCCATTTGAAGTACTGGAGCCGGTCATGGCGGAAGGCGCCAGCGAAAAACATCTTCCGGTGGTGGAGACAGAGGGGCTTCACGTAACCGTGAAGGTGGGTGAGATATTCCATCCCATGGACGGCGGACACAACATCGGCTGGGTCTGCCTGGTCACAAAGGCCGGATGCACCATGCGCGTCTGCTTAACCCCGTCCTGTGAACCGGTGGCGCACTTTACATTGGAAAAAGGAGATTCGCCCAGGGCCGCTTACGCCTACTGCAACCTTCATGGATTATGGAAAACGGAAATCCAGGCTTAAGGCGGACCTGAACGGGAAGCCAGGCTTAAGGCGGATCCGAACGGGAAGCCTTGGATAAATCCGGCATATAAGACCGGATAAACAAAAAAAGGGAGCTGCCCTTCCCCCACAGAAGGCAGCTCTCAGTCACGATCAAAACCGTCACACTATTAGTTTATCTGGCATCCCCATACCAAACAAAAACCCGTAAGGCACTCCTTTGTGCTTCTTACATGGACACTATACCACCCTTTCCATGATTTGTCAACGATTTTTGTGCACATTAGCAAAAAGCGTTCCCCTGTCAGCTTCTTTTTATATAAATTTCTCCCATTTGTCTTTACTCTAAAGACAAATGTACTTATGTATAATAACATTTACTCAGTGCATACTAACTTTATGCAATTTTTTCATCTGAAGTCGCGCAGAAAGGAATAAACAATGGAATTTTCCCAAAATTTAAAAGACAATATCACCCACCTTCACGAAAAGCTGAATGTCCAGACAAATTTTGATGTGGTATACCGTATTGTCCACATCGGAGGCCGCGAGGCCTGCCTGTATTTTATAGATGGATTTACGAAGGATGATTCCCTCTTAAAAATCCTCCAGGTCTTCTCCACCATTAAGCCGGAGGACATGCCAAAGGACGCCCACGCCTTCTCCAAACAGTATGTCCCATATGGGGAAATCGGCCTGCTGTCCAATGAAACGGACATGATTACCCAGCTTCTGTCCGGCGTATCCTGTCTGTTTATTGACGGCTTTGACAAATGTATCACCATCGACTGCCGCACCTACCCTTCCAGGGGGGTAAGCGAGCCTGAGAAGGATAAGGTCATGCGTGGTTCCAGGGACGGCTTTGTGGAAACCCTGATTTTCAACACAGCCCTGATCCGCCGCCGTATCCGCGACCCAAAGCTTACCATGGAAATCATGTCCGCAGGCGAAAGCTCCCACACCGACATCGCCATCTGCTATATGGAAAACCGGGTGGATAAACAGCTTCTGAAGAAAATAAAGGACCGGATTAAGGACCTGAAGGTGGATGCCCTGACCATGAACCAGGAAAGTCTGGCAGAGTGCATTTTCCCGTATAAATGGTTCAATCCATTTCCCAAGTTTAAATTTTCAGAGCGCCCGGACACGGCCGCCGCATCGGTCCTGGAGGGAAATATCATCATACTGGTGGACAACTCCCCTTCAGCCATGATCCTTCCCTCCTCCGTGTTCGACATCATCGAGGAGGCGGATGACTACTACTTCCCGCCTGTAACAGGAACCTACCTGCGTTTATCCAGGATGACCATCTCCGTCCTGGCCCTGATGCTGACCCCCACATGGCTCCTGTTCATGCAGAATCCTGCCTATATCCCGGACTGGCTGGCATTCATACGCGTGTCCGACCCACTGAACGTGCCCCTTATATGGCAGCTGCTCATACTGGAATTTGCCATTGACGGCCTGCGGCTGGCAGCGGTGAATACCCCCAGCATGCTGACCACCCCGCTGAGTGTGATTGCAGGTATCGTGCTTGGGGAATATGCGGTGAAATCCGGATGGTTTAACAGTGAGACCATGCTGTACATGGCATTCGTGACGATTGCCAATTATTCCCAGGCCAGTTTTGAACTGGGCTATGCCATGAAGTTCATGCGTGTAATCATATTGATACTGACCGCGGTCTTTAATGTATGGGGATATATCATCGGCACGGTAATCGCCATCTGCGCCATTGTATTTAACAAGACCATTGCAGGAAAGAGTTATGTGTACCCCCTGATTCCCTTCAGTCTTAACGAGTTAAGGAAACGGTTCCTCAGGGGCCGTCTCCCCCACACTGAGAAATAGGAATCCTGCGGCAGGAAAAAGCACCGCCATACTTGTATACAGGTATGGCGGTTGTTCATTTTGCAGGTCTATATCCCTGCGGATACATAATATAATCTTACTATACAGGAGGAGGCGTGATTATGAAAATAGTAATTGTAGGAGGCGGATGGGCCGGCTGTGCGGCCAGTGCCCAGGCAGCCAAAAACGGTGCCAGCGTAACCCTGTTGGAGCGCACGGACTCCCTGCTTGGAACAGGCCTGGTAGGCGGCATCATACGCAACAACGGCCGGTTCACGGCCACGGAGGAGATGGCTGCCATGGGCGGGGACGATATGTTCCGGGCCATTGACACATGCCTGCGCCACAAATGCATTTCCTTTCCGGGCCATCAGCACGCCGACCTGTATGATATAATAAAAACGCCCGTGGCAGTAGAACAGCGGCTGCTTCAGCTGGGCGTTTCCATACACAGGCAATCCAGGGTGGCCAGCGCAGACTTATCCAAGGACAATACCACAATCCTGTCCGTCCGTGACGACAGTGGCAACTGTTATGAGGCCGACGGGTTCATCGACGCCACGGGAACCGCCGGGCCTATGAACAACTGCAGGCAATATGGAAACGGATGCGCCATGTGCGTGCTGCGCTGCCCCAGCTTCGGCGGGCGCATCAGCCTTTGCGGCCTTACCGGGCTTACCGAACTTAAGGCGGAAGCCCATGACGGCTCATATGGGGCCATGAGCGGGTCCTGCAAGCTGTTCAAGGAATCCCTGTCCCCCGAAATCATAAAAGCCCTGGATGAAAATGGAGTGGCCGTCATCCCCCTTCCCCGGGAACTTAGGGAAAACCATCTTTCCATCAAGGCCTGCCAGCAATATGCCCTGGATGAATTTGCCGAAAATATCATCCTGCTGGACACCGGACACGCCAAAATGATGACTCCCTATTACCCTCTGGAAAAGCTTCATCAGATTCCGGGATTTGAATGCGCCCGTTATGAAGACCCGTATGCAGGCGGGAAAGGCAACTCCATGCGCTATCTTGCCATGTGCAGGCGGAGCAACAGCCTGAAGGTGGACCAGCGGGCCAACCTGTTCTGTGCCGGTGAAAAGGCGGGGCTTCTGGTGGGCCACACAGAAGCCATTGTCACTGGCGTCCTGGCCGGGCATAACATGGTGCAGTTCCTCTCCGGCCGTCCCCTCCTTGAATTCCCCCGGGAACTGGCCGTGGGCGAGGCCATTGCATGGGTTAGGGAACAAATGGAAACGCCGGAAGGCCTGAGGGAAAAATATACATTTTCCGGCTCCTGCCTGTTCCGGCGCATGAACGACCTGGGGCTATATTCCATTGATAAAGGGTATATCCATAAAAAGGTGGAGGACCTGGGGCTGGCCGGTATTTTCGCCTGAATCACCAGTGCAGCATGGTTCTGTATAGCAGGATTTTTTCTCCACCCTTTTCACGGATTTACACAAAATCCTGGCGCATGGGGTTAAAGATATCCAGGAGGATACCCGCCTCAAGGCATACACAGCCATGTTCCACCCCATCCAGCTTCAGCATGGTGTCGCCGGCCTTTACAATCTTTTTCTCACCTTCAATATCAAACTCAAATTCACCGCTTACAACGTATGTGATCTGGGTGTGGGGATGATGGTGAAGGCTGCCCACCGCGCCTTTCTCAAATGTATTCTCCACACACATCAGATCCTTGCTGTAAGCCAGGACCCTTCTCACAACTCCCGGTCCAGCCTGGACTGCTTCTGCATTTTCATGAAATACCCATCTCTCATCTAACATATCCATGTACTCCTTTTCCATGATTTCATCTTCAAAGTCCAGTTCATTATAACACAGGATTTTTTGTCTGTACAGACTGGCCCTGTGCGCAAACCCCTCCTCCCCATCCTCCCTATCCTCCCCACAGTCAAAGGACCTCAAACTCGCAGTTAAGCACGCACTGGTACGCCTCCTCCTTCGTCCTGCACCGGACTAAATCGTGGATCAGGGAGGTTGTCTTCACCATGCGCATCAGGGTCACCACTGCCGGTATATGTTCCCTGGAGTCGCGGCTGGCCAGGCAGAATATGACATTGGCCTTCTTATCCCCGAATCCCACTGGTTTTCCTGTTACCAGAAGGCTTAAGCTGGTCTTCCTGATTCCCTCTGCGCCTTTTCCGTGAAGCAGTGCAAAGGACCCGTCGGAAACAGCATAAAAGCCCTGTTCTTCTATGAACCCTATCATGTTGGATACATAGGACTCCTCAATGAATCCCCGCCTAAGCAGAGGCCCTGCGCTCAAGCGCACCGCCTCCCTCCAGTCCGCGGCCTCTTCTGCCAGTTCAATGCAGTCATACTTCAGGAAGCTGCTGAAATTCCTGGGGTTATGGAACACCTGGGCGGTCTGGTAACCCAGTTCCTTCTTCACCACATCCATCACCCTGGCCCGCGTTGCCTCATCCAGGAACCCAAGCTTTTCCTCAATGGAATAATAGCTTGAAAGGATTGCCTTCCTGGAGATTCCAAGCCCCTCTATGGCAGCCCTGTCCTCCTGCTGCAGGATGGGGCTCACTGTTATGCACGGCTTTGGCAGGCTGTTATTCACCTTAATGGTGGACAAAACATAATCAATGGCAGCCCAGTCAGGGTAGGAGGACAGCTTATAGATAGGAAGGGTGTCCATGATGTGGATCTGGTATTCGCTGAGCAGCGCCTCCTTTAACATGGTAGTGGTGCCGTAACCGTGCCCGCACACCAGAAGCACCTTCTTGTAGGGCGCTGTCTTCATCCTCCGGATGCTGGCCATGAAGCAGATGGTCAGATACACCAGCTCATCCGCATTGCCCAGCTGGTCAAGGGTCTCCACCTCGCTGCAGGCCTGGGTCACCACATTGTAAAGCTGCTGCTCCTTCGGACCCAGAAGGGAAACCACGTTATCCTTGATGCTTACATGATTATTAATCCTCTGGATCAGGGGAATCATGTGGTTTAGCAGCCCTTCCACCAGGGAACTGTCCTTGTCAAAGGGCATGTTCAGCCGTTTTGACATGGAGGAAATCAGGGAAAATGTCACTGCCTGGGCGTGGACCGGGTCCACCTCCCCCTTTCCTCCTGCAATCTTATTGGTGAAATCAAACATTTTCGCCATCATGGCAATATAATCCCCTGATACCGGCCTGCCTATGATTACCTCCAGGTCCTTCCCAAACCTGCCGTAAACCTCCCTGTCATAGCCGGGCATCACCGAGATATCCAGGGGATAGACCTTGTCATGCAGTACATACCATATAAGCACCACCACATTGGACATGTACCACAGGTAGGAACTGCTGGTCAGGGTGCAGCCCAGATCCTCCAGTAATCCGTCCACCGCCATGACCACATTGGGAATGGAAATGCCCTCAAACGCCTTATGTATGATATGGATACAGTAAAATTCATAGGAATTGTATTCCGTAAAAGGATTAATCAGGTACTCAATGTATTTCCTGAACTCCTGGTTCATCAGGGTGGTCCGCTTAAGCTTTGGGCCGGAAAGGTAAAAATGTCCGGAATACCCGATACCCATCCCATCCTTCTTAAGTTCCTCATCCAGGGCCGCCATATCATTCTTCACCGTTGTCCTGGACACCCTGAACTGCTGGCTCAGCTGGTTTATCTTAAGGTCCTCGCTGCGTATCATCAGGATCAGCAGCAGGATGGACATGCGTTCCCGGCTGGTATATACCACCTCATTGCCGTCCTCCAGTCCCTTTAAGTCCAGGTTCCCGGGATACACCAGTACGCCCTTGGAGTGTTTTTCAATCTCCGGCAGGTGTTCCAGGGACAGGATATCGTTAATCCGGTCCACATCATACCGCACGCTCCGCTCCGATACCCCCAAATCCCTGGCCGCCGCCTTATAGGTGGATTCCCCCTGTTCCTTAAGATAGCGGATGATATTAAGCATTCTCCCATTAAACATAATCTTCTTCTCCTGTACGGCGCCTGCCTGTTCCTTTACCGGACGCCCTGACTGCCATGCCCCATATGGATACACGGACAAGAGGAGCGCTCCCCGCTCCCCTCATCCTTTACTTTATCTTATACACTCCCCTGACAAACCCTACTGAAAGGTATCCTGGATTTTCTTCATGACAGCGTCAGACTTCTTAATCAGGTCTGAAACCCCCATTTTCAGGACCTTCTTTCCCTTGAACCGGTCCAGTCCCTCCAGGGCCACATCATTGACAATGACCACACATGCAGCCTCGTCGATGTCCTTCTGCTTTAACTGGTTCTCAACACCGGCCCCGCCCTGTGTCTCAATGATTACTTCCATCCCCAGCTTCTCGCCGGATAATTTAAGCGCTTCTGCCGCCATGTATGTATGTGCCACGCCTGATGGGCAAGATGTAATTCCTACTACTTTCATTTTATCGTCCTCCATGTCAATCCTGTTTTATTTTCATCACTATTTATTTTCATCATTATTTACTTTTACCACATTTATCTTCTTTAAAATTCATCAAATGTTATCTCATCCAGATTCACGGTATCTTCCTTTTCAACCGTTACATCCACATAATCCTTCTTTAATAAGTTTACCATAACCGCTGTCACAAATCCACCTGCCAGGACAGAAATCAGATACCAGATTTTCCCCTCCACAACCGGAAGCACGATGATTCCGCCCCATGGCGCATGGTTCAGGACCCCTGTCAGGAATGGAATGATATTACCTGCCACGGCACCCACGATCAGGGACGGGATGACCCTTAAGGGGTCATTGGCCGCAAATGGGATGGCTCCCTCGGTAATACCCACACAGCCCATAAGGATGGCTGCCTTGCCAGCTTCCTTTTCCTCAACATTGTACTTTTTAGGAGCCAGAAGCGTTGCGATTCCCATGCCGATAGGGGGTGTACAGATGGCGACGCCAACGCCGCCCATCAGGTATGGAAGCGTATCAACCTGGGTCTGTGCAAACAGTGTTGCCACCTTATTGATGGGGCCGCCCATGTCAAATGCAGTCATGGCTCCCAGGATGGAGGCCAGCGGTACCTTACCCACATCGCCCAGCCCGGACAGCCAGGCCGTAAGACCGTTCATAAGGGCTGCAATCGGCCCTCCGATGCCCCATACAATGATACCTCCGGTAACCAGTGTCCCCACCAGCGGATAGATGAAGATGGAACCCAGTGTCTTAAGCGCGATAGGAAGCTTAATCCGTTTTAACTCCTTGACCACAACGCCGGCTATCAGGCCGGCGGCCATGCCGCCCAGGAATCCGGCGCCCATTTCCCTTGCCAGATAAGCCCCGATCATACCAGGCGCAAGGCCGGGCTTGTCGGCGATTGAATATGCAATATATCCGCCCAGCACAGGGATGAAAAGTGTCAGTCCGCCCAAACCGATCTGTGCCAGTCCTGCCAGCCAGCCTGTCTCCGGTGTTGCCGCCCCTTCCGGGTTCAGCATGACTGCCAGTGAAAACAGGATACCGCCTGCCACGATAAAGGGAATCATATGTGATGTGCCTGTCAATATATGTTTCTTTAATATCCTTAACTGCTCTTTCATCTTCCTACCCCTCCAGAACTTCACTTAATATGTTGTATACCTGTTCCCTGTCACTCTTCCTTAGGGAATCCCTGAACTCCTCATGCATCAGCTTCCTGGACAGGTTGGCCAGGATCTTCATGTGGGTGTCCCCTGCCTCGCACAAAGGAACCGCTATCAGGATGACCAGGTCAACCGTATCCCCTGACTCCTCATTCCACACCACCGGTCCCCTGGTCCTACCAAAGCACACGCTGGCCTCCAGCACATGGTCTGTCTTGCCATGAGGAAGTCCCATATCAAAGCCCACAAAGGTTGCCGCAATGGCCTCCCTTGCCAGCACGTCCTGGAAAAACTCCTCTGCGTCCGTTATCCTGCCAGCCCTGTGCAGCTCCCCTGCCAGGGTGCGGATAATGTCCTTCTTGTCCCCTTCCATATCAAATACAATACAATTCTTATTAATTAATTGACTCATCCCTTTATAACCTCCTTCCGGCCATGCCGGATATTGAAACCTCTGATTCTTAAGCGCTTAAGAAGTATGTCTTGTCCTTACAGGCTTTATCATAAATCAATTATGGAAGATTGAACAGATAGAAGATTTGCAAAAACTTTTTACAAAAAGTTGGAGGGGGTGAAATGTAAAAACAGAAGGCGGATCCAACATATCCATATCCGCCTTCTGTTCCTGTAACATATCTTTATCTTTTCTGTATCCTATCTTTATCTTTTCTGTATCCTATCTATTCCTGTGTCTTATCTGTTCCTGTATCTTATCTTAGCATTCCGAAAATCCAACACTCCTTAAGAATCTTCCAAATGCCTCACGTCCCGCTTCATCACACTTATATACACCTGCGTCCTCCAGAACCCTGGCGAACACATATCCCACTTCCTCCTGAAGGATGGACTCCACATTATCCGCAGTAACGGCAATGCCCTTTTCCTTATATTGGGGAAGGAAACCATCCACCCAGTCCGCATGTTTCTCCAGTGTTTCATTGCTGCGGATGTCCCTTCCTTCTATTATATAGGTTCCCAGTTCAGCCAGCTCCGTCTTAAGCCTGGACGGCAGCACCGCCAGACCCATGACCTCAATCAGGCCGATATTCTCCTTCTTAATATGGTGCAGTTCCTGATGGGGATGGTACACGCCCAGAGGGAATTCCTCTGTGGTGATATTGTTGCGCAGTACCAGGTCCAGCTCATACATATCCCCCACCTTACGCGCAATGGGCGTTATGGTATTATGAGGTTCACCCTCTGTCTCTGCAAATACGAATGCAGCTTCATCCGTATACCCACGCCATGCATTAAGGACCACGTCCCCCAGCTCAATCAGGTGGCCTGCATCCTCTGCCCTCAGTCTCAGCACGGACATGGGCCAGAACACGATTCCAGCCTCCACGTCCTCAAATCCTTTATATGTAAAATGCTTCTCCATGGCAGCCTTAGCCATGGCAAAGGTATAATGTCCCCCCTGGAAATGGTCATGGCTCAAAATAGAACCGCCCACAATGGGAAGGTCTGCATTGGATCCCAGGAAATAGTGGGGGAACTGCTTAATGAAGTCAAACAGCTTCCTGAAGGCGGCCTTATCTATCTTCATGGGAATATGCTGGCCGTTAAACACGATACAGTGTTCATTGTAATATACATACGGAGAATACTGGAATCCCCACTGGCTGTCATTAATCGTAACCGGGATGATCCTGTGGTTATTCCTGGCCGGATGGTTGGCGCGGCCCGCATAGCCCACATTTTCCATACAGAGCTGGCACTTGGGATACCCGCTCTGCTTGGCAAGCTTGGCAGCCGCAATTGCCTTAGGGTCTTTCTCCGGCTTGGACAGGTTAACCGTGATATCCAGCGTGCCGTACCGGGTATCGGTGGTCCACTTCATATCCTTGACAATCCGGTAGCGGCGTATATAATCCGAATCCTGGCTCAGCTTATAATACCAGTCCGTGGCTTTTTCCGGGGAAACCTTATAAAGCTCCCAAAATTCCCGCTCCACCTCGCTTGGCCTCGGCATCAGGCAGTTCATCAGCTTTGTATCAAATAAATCCCTGTATACGACGCTGTCATCCTTCAAAACCCCGGTTTCATGGGCATGGTCCATAAGAACCTTTAAGATTTCCTCCAGGCCGCCCTCAAATCCTTCCCCTTCCGGCTCCTGGTACTCATCCATCCCCATTACATCCAGGATCTGGTTCCTGGCATAAATAGCATCCACCTCAGTGATAAGGCCTGTGTTAAGGCCATACTGTACAAGTCCTTTGATTGCTTTATAAACCATATCAGCACCCTCCATTTTCTCATTACTATTAATTATATCCTGCCCCTGCTGTCAAGACAATGGCAATTTCTTAGGAAATATATCAAATTTCTCGGAAAACCCGGCTGATCCGCTGTACCACCATCCCGCCTAACAGCCCAATCATGGCTCCGGCCACGGTTCCGGCCCCAAGAAGCACGGGAAGATACGCAAATACCCCAAAGGTATGGACCACATAAGCGGCCATCATAAACTGCCCGATATTGTGGGCCACCCCGCCCAGTATACTGACCCCCACCATGCCGAACAGACGGAACTTCTTACACACACCCATGACAGTCAGACTTAAGCCTGCGCCCGCCAGGCTAAAAAGGATGGCTGATGCAGGGCCGAATGTAAAACCCGAGAAAAAGATACGGACCAGATTAACGGCAATCGCAGCCCTTACCCCCATACAATAAAGGGCAATCATGGTAACCAGATTAGCCAGTCCCAGCTTCACCCCCGGCGCGCCCAGATAAACCGGTATCAGGGACTCCACATATCCTAACACAACAGCCAGGGCAGTCAGAAGCCCGAACAGGGCTATCTTCCTGGTTGACATATGCTGTCTGCCTGCTTTCTTCTTATTATTGTTGATTACAACCATATGACACCTCTGCCTGTCCGGCCCTACAGTGCATTGCCGGATGATTTTGGAACACATCCTTTGAATCACATTTTTATGACACGTCTTTTAAACACATCCCAGTATATCATATATTCCCGGATGTATCCAAAGGATTTATCAGGAAGCCCCCTCTTCCATCTGCTGCCAATACCAGGACTCAAACCCATCATCCGTGCCGTCCCCTGTGGATTCCTGATAAAAGCCCTTAAGCTGTTCCTTAAACTCCCCAAGCCTTTCCTTATCCTCCAAATGGGGCGATGCCAGTTCCTCCCTAATCCGGCAGGCCGATAAAGAATAACGGATGGCGCTGTCCAGATCATTTTTAATTTCGGCGTAAGCAGACGCAAGGTAATGCTGCACCGATGACTCCGCAGCCTCATAACCGCCGTCCTTATTAATCAGTGTCAACGCTTCCTGATACAGTGAAAATGCCTCTTCCCCCTTCCCGGTATCCTGATACAGCATGCCAAGATTAAACCATATCACGCCCATCGTATAGTTATCCGCGCTTCCTGTCTGTGAAGCTTTCCTATAATATGATTCCGCAGATGCATAATCATCCAGCTTCTCATAGCTCCTTGCAATCCTTATATATATCCAGACCGGGTCAGACTGGTGCTTTTCATAAATCTCCAGCGCCTGCCGGTAGGATTCCAGTGCCTTGTCATGTTCCTCATTCTTTTTATAGGAGTCCCCAAGGCCAATCAAAAACTCAGCCGCATCCTCTGAATCATTTCCACTGACCTTCTTAATGGCCTTCAGGCCCTTCCTGTAATAATCAACTGATTCCTCACATTTTCCCGCTTCCCTGAGAACCCTCCCTATGGCAAAATAATCCCACGCCAGATCCTCTGTATTGGAGGTACGCTGGTCCACATCCGCGGATTCATCCAGATACTTAACCGCCTGTCCATACTCCCCAAGATTATAGTAGATAACCCCCAGGCGGTAATACAGGGGTCCGTTCTCCGGCTGAAACCGTCCGCCCCTGGCATAGATGTCATCCACCACCTGCTGATAGTATTCCGCCGCTTTTTCAAACTCCCCGTCATTATAATACTGCTCCCCCAACCCGACCTGCGCGGATTGCCCGGGGCCAAACACGAACCGGTACGTAACCCGCCTGCCGCAGGCCGGTCCCTGATACATAAAATACAGGATACAGAACAGAATCAGGCACTTGGTAATCGTCGGCCCCTTCTTGTAGCCCTTTCCCTGGCCCCCATCCAAAACCATCTCCTGCATCCCCCCGGAATCCCTTTTGTCATCTTCCTGTATCTCCCCGCAATCCCTTCCATCATCTTCCTGCATCCCCCCGCAATCCCTTCTATCATCTTCCTGCATCCCCCCGGAATCCCCTTTATCATTTTCCTGCATCCCCCCGCAATCCCTTCTATCCTCAATCCTCTCCCGCTCATCCATACACCTTTCCCCCTCCCGGCCCGGTTCCTTCCCTCAGTCCCGCCTATAAGGATTATACCATGGATTTCCATATAATGTATGTTTTCAATGCCCGTAATATCAATCCGCTCCCAATCCATCCTGGTTTAAACTTACAGCGGAATTTGATTGTATAACCGTTCTAATTGTGATAAAATAAACAATGTGCCGGGATACCTTTCAGACGGCACATTACTACTAAATTCCGAGGAGTGATACAATGAGCAGAAAAACAATGACTTCCAGCACAAGAAGCGCCATCGGCATTGCTGTCATGGCAGTGATGTCCATTGCCGTCATAGCAGTCTCGAACCCTTTGTACCACGCATTAAAAGGGCCTGTCACCACCAACCAGCCTGAGGTTCCCCTGGCTGACGGCACCTATACCTATGAAGCGCCGGAGCCTGATTCCAACGGATACAGGGATTCAACCAGCATCACCGTGGCAAACGGGATTATCGTATCCTGCGTATGGGATTCCTTTGACGCCGAAGGCAACGGCAAGCAGAAGCTGAGCATGGACGGGCACTACGTCATGACGGAAAACGGCCCCACCTGGAAAGCCCAGGCAGACGCAGTGGGCAGATACGTCATTGAACACCAGAAGGTGAACGGACTTGCCAACCAGGATGGTTATGCCACCGATGCAGTCTCTACCGTCAGCATCAATGTCTATCCATTTATCAACGGAGTGGAGGAATGCCTGAAACAGGCAGCTGAACAATGAAAGTTTTAGGAAAACGCGATATGATACTGGCCGCAGCTATCCTTCTGATTGCCGCGGCCGTATTTGGATTTAACTATGTCTCACACAGGGCGCCTGCCGCCACAGCCCAGATCAGCGTGGACGGCAAGGTGGTAAGGACCCTGGATTTAAGTAAGGATACAGAACTCACTGTCACCGGCGCAGGCGGGGGCACCAACCATCTCATTGTAAAAGACGGGGAAATCTGGTGCAGCGAAGCCAGCTGCCCTGACAAGGTCTGCGTGCACCAGGGTAAGAAGCACCTGAGCAGCGATACCATTGTATGCCTTCCCAACAAGATGATTGTAACCATCACGGGGAAGGAATAGGGTGTGCCAATGCGTAAGCCCGGCCCCCATATAGCATGCCTGTCTCAGAACTTCCTGGATGTCCCCACTCCTGCCAGGGCTTTCTTGATTGACTCAAAGTCCATTCCACCCACAGAGTCAATGGTTGCAACTACCGCCCCTTCCACCAGGGGACAGTCCACCATCTCCACCTTTTTACCTTCAAATGTCTCTATGACCATCTCCGTGGTCATTACCGCACTTCCCATATCCATCAGCACCAGTACGCCGTCATCTGAATACACGGACTCAATGGCTGCCTGTATCTTCTCAAAGCTGGTCCCAAATCCTCCGTCATCCATGCCGCCCGCTGCCGCTATCCTTGCGCTGGGCGCCATGATGGCTGTCAGTTCAACCACGCTCTTAGCCAGATTCCCGCTATGGGAAACAATCACAAATCCTACCATACCTTATCCTTGCTCCTCTCCATTTTCCTATGATATTCCAAACACGTTCCAGCCGCCTTATAATCCCAGTCACATAAGTCCGGCCACAACCTCCAGCATATAGGAATAGGAAGTTGCCCCCGGATCCTGATGGCCCAGGCCGCGCTCGCCCACATAGCTGGCGCGCCCCTTGGTGGCCACCAGGTCCTTGGTGTGCTCAGCCCCTGCCCATGCCGCCTGAACACCTGCATCCAGGGCTTCTTTTATGGTCTTCCCCTCTGCCACGGCTTCCTCCATGGCCTTCAGCGACGGAACCATGGCGTCCAGCATGGTGGCTTCCTCCACCGTTGCCTTGCCCCTCTGCTCCACTGCCTCCACCGCGGTCTTCATCATGGACAGGAAATCATCCATATCCATCTCTTCCTTCCCCGCCATGGCCATCCCCGCCTTCATATACGCAGAGCCGTACAACGGCCCCGAGGCGCCGCCCACCGTGGATACAAGAGTCATGCCGACGGTCTTTAAAATGGTCCCGATATCCTTGCCTTCCAGACCTGGAAGCTTGCCTTCCACCGCCCCGAACCCTCTTGCCATGTTAATGCCATGGTCGCTGTCCCCGATTGGCTGGTCCAATTCCGTCAGATACTCTTTCTTTTCCTCCATTTTAAGGCCGATTGCCCTGATGATTTCCAATACTTTCTTACTGTCTGCCATGGTGACCACCTTTCTGAGATTTCCTCACATCATAATCATTATAAAAACCCCGCCCGTTACAGGCGGGGAAATAATCCGTTCACCCGGTCCCTATCTTAAGGCCGGAGTATCTGCCGGGGCGTCCAGCAGCCTCTTCAGCTCCTCATCCAGACGGAGCAGGGAAATGGAGAAGCCCTGCATCTCAATGGATGTCATGTACTCTCCCACCATTGTCTTGTAAACCTTGATTCCCTTTTCAGCCAGCACATCCGATACATGGTTATTGATGATGAACAGCTCCATAAGAGGCGTTGCGCCTGCGCCATTGATCATGACAGCAACCTCAGAACCATTATAATCAATATCCCCCAGGATCTGCTCCAGCAGCATATCCGTTATCTCATCCGCTGTCTTCATGGATTCCCTGTGGGTTCCCGGCTCCCCGTGGATGCCGATTCCCACTTCCATCTCATCATCCGACAGTTCAAATCCCGGCTTTCCCGCTGCGGGAACCGTACACGCCTGGGTGGCAGCGCCCATGGTCCTCACATTATCAATGACCTTCTGGGCAACGGCCTGCACCTCGTCCAGGGTTCCCCCTTCCTCTGCCAGGGCGCCCGCGATTTTATGTACGAAAATGGTTCCGGCCACGCCTCTGCGCCCCACGGTATAAAGACTGTCCTTGACCGCCACATCATCGTTGGTCACCACATGCTTAACCGTGATTCCCTCCATCTCGGCCATCTCAGCAGCCATCTCAAAGTTCATCACGTCACCGGTATAGTTCTTCACAACCATCAGCACGCCTGCGTCCGTTGCAACCGCCTTGATGCCCTCATAAATCTGGTCCGGGGTCGGGGAGGTAAACACGGCTCCTGCAACTGCCGCATCCAACATCCCGGTTCCCACGAACCCGCCGTGCGCAGGCTCGTGTCCGCTGCCGCCGCCGCTGATCAGGGCAACCTTGCCCTCCTTCTTATGCGCGCGCACCACGACGTTGCCGCAGTCCAGCTTCCTCAGATACTGCGGATAAGCCTTGACCATGCCCTTAATCATCTGTTCCTCTACCAGCGCTACATCGTTGATAAATTTCTTCATATTGCGAACCCCCTTATATTATTATGATACAGTTCCATGACAGCCTGCAGGGTCCCTCTCCATAAGGACCCTATGCAGCCCCTTATATTACCGCACAAAGCAGGGACTCCCTCCGGGAGTCTCTGCTTTGCCTTCCCCGCTTACTCGCCCAGGCAGTTCATGTCGTTAAGGCCGCAGGTCTTGTCCTCTTCATCCGCCACACAGTTCATGTCATTGAGGCCGCAGGTCTTATCCTCTTCATCTGCCACGCAGTTCATATCATTAAGACCGCAGGTTTTATCCTCTTCTTCCGTCATTCCGTTCATGTTGTTGATGTCCAGCTGCTTTTTCTCCATGTAAAGTCCTCCTTTACCTGAGGCCGCTTTCACACGGCCCGTCTGTTAGTTACCGCCCTGCTTCATGAACCACAGGAAGCCGGCCGCTGTTTTACGGACGCTGAAAGCTTCATTCCTGTTGCTTAGAGCCTCCCTTTGGGCAGCTGCCGACTGTCTGTTTCTTGCCACGATGGTGCTCAATCGCGGACATTCCACTTACGCATTCCTGGTTGCTACAATGTCTACCCCCGTATCAGCCACATTGGCAACAATCACATCGCCAATGTGCACAGGCGCCTTTACGGTCACGCCTTTTAAGGCCTTGACACACTGGAAGATCTTTCCTTTGGGTATACTGTCCTTTGTCTTGACGGAAACCCTTCCCACCTTGCCGCCTTCCACCATGACGGTGGATGTGACAATCCTGGTGGGATTGGTGACCTCGTTCCTGGCATATACCTCCCCCCGCTTACAGGTCTGGCCTGTAATGCTGAGGATTTCCCCATCCTCCAGTTGAACGGTCAGAGGACACCCCATTGGACAACCGATACAGATAAGTTCTCTCTTTTCCATGGTTTATGCCTCCTCTACCTTTATTGTAATGGTCTTAAGTTCCGGATGCAATAGTAATTTATCTTTTTCCAGCTTTATCTCCTCCATCTCACCGGGAGCCATAACCGGACGTTTCCTGTGCATCACCCGTTCATCATTAAAGTAAACCCCGATGTAACAGTTCTTATAAACATTGCCCACACGGAACCGGACAATCTGGGTATCCTCCATACGCTCCGGATTAACGGTACACGGAACCGTATAGCGGACGCCGTCCACTGTATTCAGGACGATTTCCTGTCCGCCTCCGGCCCGTTCCCCGTCCTTCACATATTTGGCCGCGTTCTTTCCGGCTGCCGCCGCTTCCTCGGACACAAAGTCCACCAGGTCATGTACGTGGAGCACATTGCCGCAGGCAAATACGCCTTCGATGTTGGTTTCCAGGCTTTCATTGACCACCGGTCCGGATGTGACGCGGTTCATCTCCACGCCCATGGAGCCGGACAGCTCATTTTCAGGAATCAGTCCCACGGACAGAAGCAGGGTATCACATGTATAATCCTCCTCTGTTCCGGGAATGGGTTTCCCCTTTTCATCCACAGCCGCAAGGGTAATTCCCGTAAGCCGTTCCTTGCCCCGGATGTCCACCACGGTATGGCTCAGCTTCAGGGGGATGTCGTAGTCATTGAGGCACTGCACGATGTTACGCTTCAGGCCGCCGGAATACGGCATCAGTTCAGCCACCACCTTGACCTTGGCGCCTTCCAGGGTCATACGCCTTGCCATGATCAGCCCGATGTCGCCGGATCCCAGGATCACCACTTCACGCCCGGGCATGAAGCCTTCCATGTTCACCAGCCTCTGGGCCGTGCCGGCGGAGAAGATACCGGCCGGACGGTAACCCGGAATGTTCAGCGCGCCCCTGGAGCGCTCCCTGCATCCCATTGCCAGGATTACGGCTTTGGCCTGGATTTCAAACAGGCCCTCCTCCCGGTTCATGGCTGTCACCACTTTATCATGGCTGATATCCATGACCATGGTGTTTAATTTGTACTCAATGTTCCGTTCAAATACCTGCTCCTCATAGCGGGCCGCATATTCCGGCCCTGTAAGCTCCTCCTTAAACGTGTGGAGACCGAAACCATTGTGGATGCACTGGTTTAAGATTCCTCCCAGTTCCCTGTCGCGTTCCAGTATCAGGATGCTTTCTATCCCGTTATCCCTGGCCGCCACAGCTGCAGCAAGACCCGCAGGACCGCCGCCGATTATGACGATATCATATTCTTTCATCTTAAGCGCTCCTTTCTATATTCTGTCCTTGTTGGTTCCCACTACAAGTTTCGATTCCCCGCCTGACTTGGTAATCTCCGTCATGGGAAGTCCCAGTTCCCGGTGAAGCAGTTCCATGGACCTTGGCGTACAGAACCCGGCCTGGCAGCGTCCCATCCCTGCCCTGGTCCTGCGCTTGATGCCGTCCAGGGAACGGGCGCCAAGAGGCCTGTGGATCGCGTCCAGGATTTCCCCTTCCGTCACCATCTCACACCTGCAGATGATGTTGCCGTAAGCCGGCTTTTCCTTAATCAGCTCCGCCCGTTCTTCCTTTGTAAGGGTGTCCGGGTCCAGGATGCCTTTTCTGGTTCCCACAAAATCAGGATTGGGCTCCAGCCCCATCTTGTCTTTCAGTATCCCTGCCACCATCCTGCCGATGGCCGGGCAGCTGGTAAGACCAGGGGACTCGATACCGGCGCAGTCCACGAATCCGGGCGCGTCTTCCAGTTCCTCAATGATGAATTCATGATGGTCCTCATGGGCCCTTAAGCCTGCGAATGAGGTAATCACCTGCCTCATGGGCAGGTTCTTCACATTCATCCCCGCCTTGTCAATCAGTTCGTCCAGGCCTTCCCTTGTGGTTGCCGTGGCTTCCTTATCTTCAATATCTATGGCTGTAGGCCCTACTATCAGGTTGCCGTGGACCGTAGGAGATACCAGTACGCCCTTCCCATACTTTCCAGGCAGTGCAAAGATGGTACGGCTGACATGGTTTCCCGCGCTCTTATCCAGCAGACAGTAATCGCCCCGCCTTGGGGTGATGTGAATCTTTGTTTGGCTGACCATGTTGTGGAATGTGTCAGCATGGACGCCGGATGCATTTACCACATATCTGGTTTCATACACGCCCTGGTTTGTCTTTAAGGCCCAGCCTCCTTCAATCTTTTCAATATCTAGGACTTCCGTGTTGAATTTGAAGTCAATGCCGTTTGTATATGCATTCTCAGCCAATGCAATGTTTAAGTTAAATGGACATACAATTCCTGCGGTCGGTGCATAGAGGACTCCCGCCACCTCATCGGTCAGGTTAGGCTCCATTTCCCTGATTCTGGCCTTATCCGTGATGACTTCCATGTCCTTCACCCCGTTTGCCACGCCTCTCTCGTAAAGTGCCTGAAGGTCGGGCAGCTGTTCCTCGTCCAGGCATACCACAAAGGATCCGCACTGTTTAAAGGGGAAATCCAGTTCCCTCGCAAGGCCGGGCATCATCTGGTTGCCCTCCACATTCAGCTTAGCCATCAGGGAGCCTTCTGCCGCGTCATATCCGGCATGGACAATTGCGCTGTTGGCCTTGGAAGTCCCGCAGCACACATCCTCTTCCCTTTCCAGGACACAGGCATTTACCTTATATCTGGACAGCTCCCTTGCAGATGCAGAGCCTGCGACTCCGGCTCCGATTATTATTACGTCATACATTTTCCTCGTTCCCTTCCTTCGACTGCCTCATAAAAAGCGGAGCAAACAAGGTATGTTTCCATACCCATTTGCTCCGCTCCACTCTCACGCAATCAATATGTAATTATATAAAACTTATGCCCACGGAATTGCCTGGTACAGTAATGCTGCAACCACTGCTCCCACAACCGGCCCGATGATGACAACAGGAGCATAACCCCAGTTGGAATCGCCTTTGCCCTTAATCGGAAGCACTGCATGTGCAATACGTGGTCCAAGGTCACGTGCCGGGTTGATGGCATAACCTGTCAGTCCGCCAAGGGACATACCGATGGATACGATGATTCCGAATACCAGCAGTTTGTCAACGCCAGCAGGAATACCTGCTACCTGGCCAATACCCTTTATAGCAAATACAAGTACGAACGTACCGATTGCTTCACTTAAGATGTTGCGTCCCATATTCGGAACAGATGGTCCGGTAGAGAAAACACCCAGCTTGGTTGCAGCTGACTCAGTTGCGTCAAACTGATCCTTGAACAGCAGGTAAACCAGTACCGCGCCCACAAATGCGCCTGCAAACTGCGCCACGATGTATCCTGGGACCAGTCCCCATGCCAGGCTGCCGTCCACTGCCAGGGCAATGGTCAGGGCCGGGTTGAAATGCGCGCCGGACGCAGCGCCGAAGATGAACGCGGGAACCATGACCGCAAGGCCCCATGCAAAGGTAATCTGGATGGAACCAGCGCCCTTCATACCGGATTTGTTCAGCGTAACGTTAGCTACAACGCCATCACCTAAAAGTATCAGTATCATTGTTCCTAAAAACTCCGCAATATATGGCAACATATAGAAACCCCCTTGTCTAATTTGTCGTCAACAGTTCCATACCCCGTACGATTAATCTTCTTTTGCCCATCCATAGGAACATTTTACTGCCTTGTTCCAGCCTGTGACCATCTCTGTCCTCTTGTCTTCAGAGATTTCAGGTGTAAATGTCCGGTCAATTGCCCAGTTCTTAAGCACCTCTTCCTTATTGGCCCAATATCCCACTGCCAGGCCTGCCAGGTATGCGGCGCCCATTGCCGTTGTCTCCACGCACATGGGACGGTTGACAGGAGCGTTGATGATGTCAGCCTGGGTCTGCATCAGATAATTGTTGGCGCTTGCGCCGCCGTCCACCTTAAGCGCTGCCAGCTCAATGCCGGAATCAGCCTTCATGGCCTGCAGTACGTCGTTCACCTGGTAGCAGAGTGAATCCAGGGTTGCGCGGATGATATGGTACTTATTCACGCCGCGGGTAATGCCTACAATGGTGCCTCTTGCATACTGATCCCAGTGGGGTGCTCCCAGTCCTGTAAATGCAGGAACCACGTAGCAGCCATTGGTATCCTTGACCTTCTTGGCCATGTACTCGGAATCCGGCGAGGAATCAATAATCCTCATCTCATCGCGGAGCCACTGGATGGCCGCGCCTGCAACGAAGATGGATCCTTCCAGCGCATAGTTGACCTTGCCGTCAAGTCCCCATGCAATGGTGGTAACCAGGCCGTTGCTGGAGAACACCGGTTTCTCGCCTGTATTCATCAGCATGAAGCAGCCGGTTCCATATGTATTCTTTGCCTCGCCTGCATTGAAACAGGTCTGGCCGAACAATGCGGACTGCTGGTCGCCTGCCGCGCCGCCAATGGGGATTTCCCCACCAAAGAAGGAGGAATCGGAATTGCCGTAAACACAGCTGGACGGTTTTGCTTCCGGAAGCATGCACTTTGGTATGTTCAGTTCCGTCAGGATCTCGTCATCCCACTCCAGGGTATTGATGTTGAACAGCATGGTACGTGATGCATTGGAATAATCCGTCACATGGACCCTGCCCTTGGTCAGCTTCCAGATCAGCCATGTCTCCACGGTACCGAACAGCAGCTCGCCCTTTTCCGCGCGTTCCCGCACGCCTTCTACGTTATCCAGAATCCATTTTAATTTGGTTCCTGAGAAATATGCGTCAATTACAAGTCCTGTCTTGGCACGGAAGGTATCAACCAGGCCCTTATCCTTTAAACTGTCACAGTACTCAGATGTCCTGCGGCACTGCCATACGATTGCATGGTATACAGGCTCTCCTGTCTCTTTATCCCATACAATGGTGGTCTCACGCTGGTTGGTGATACCGATGGCAGCAATGTCCTCTGCCGTCGCCCCAATCTTCGACATGGCCTCTACTGCTACGCCCAGCTGTGTGGACCAGATTTCATTGGCATCGTGCTCTACCCAGCCCGGCTTCGGGAAATACTGTGTGAATTCTTTCTGGGCAACGCTGCACATCTCACCTTTCTCGTTAAAAAGGATACACCTGTTGCTTGTTGTTCCTGAATCCAGTGCCATTACATACTTTGCCATAAAAACCCTCCTTTTCTTTCCACGATATTTCCTATCGCGGAAGTTCCTAACTTGTTGTGATACACTCCATTTCCTTCCATGGTGCTTTCATCCATGGACCTGCTTATGTATCATTTATACTAAAACCGTCTTCCATTCCCCGTGGAATCCAGTTCAGTTCCGTATTGATTCCCTTTGTGTCACATGAGCCATACTTTTGGGTTGGTTGTTGAAACGGATATGGCCCCGGCTGACAATGCAGCCATCACATCTTCCTTGTCTGATATAAGCCCCCCTGCAATGACCGGTACACGGACCAGTCTGCACACCCTGCGGATTACCTTAGGCATAAGCCCCGGCAGGATTTCTATGATGTCAGGTCTGGCCACGGCCATCTGATGTTCAATGTTCTCAAATGCCATGGAATCCAGCACGAATACCCTGAGTGTCGTGTAAAGGGACAGCTCCCTGCCCCGCTTAATCAATCCGGGTTTGGTGGAAATGATGCCGTCCGCCAATGTATTGTTCTTTATGAAGTCAACCGCTACTTCCTTACCGCTGAGTCCTGTTATCAGGTCAACATGTACCATTGCCACTTTGTCTGCCTGCTTAATCTGGCTGACGATTGTCCCGATGTTGCAGATGTCTCCGAAAAGAATGAATACCACCTTGATCTCTTCCCTGGCACAGCAGGCATTCAGTCCATCCATGTCCTTGACAGCCGCTATGACCGGGTTTGATTCAATCAGGTCATAAAATTTCTGGTCCATTGGAATCCCCCTCCTTCTCAAACAAAAACAAAAAAGAGCATAGCGTTAAACCAACATTTCTGTCGTTCTACTATGCTCTCATCATCTCAGCACCATTATTTGTCTAAATCCAATATAGCATAATGCACATAGATTTGCAACACATTATATTTATTTCTTAAAATTATTACAGTTTTTTCTCAATAAATACCGCATTTTTTGTGCAGAATTAATGAATTTTTTGCTTTATTTTCCATTTTTTAGTTATTATTTTAACAAAGTGACGATTTCCTCAATTTCCTTGCTCCCCATGTGGATTTCGCTGTCATTGAAGATCATCATGGGTATCCTCTTGATATCGTACTTTGCCACCAGGTCCTCATAAAGCGCCGCGTCAATCATCTCAGCTTCAATATTGGGATTGAGGATGGCGATGCGCTGGCAGGCAGACACCACGACCGGACAGTGATGGCAGGCCAGGGAAACGCAGATCTTGATGTTGGTCTTTTTATCCAGCTTGTCAATCTTCTTCCTCAGTCCCCGGGACATCTCCTGACCGGGGCCTGCAAGGTTATAAATTGCCAGCACGAAGGAATTAATCTCCTTGCCGCCCGGCACACCGTGAAACGATGCCCGGCCATACCGGCCGTCCCTGTAAAGCCCGGTGACGGGAAGCCACTGTGTATTAAGTTCAGGCACCTGTCCGGCCTCCTCGGGCTCGTAAAGTTCCAGCTCCAGCTTATCGCTTAAGGCTGAAACCGCCTTTAAGAACGCCGCCTGCTCACAGTCCTTTTCCCTTGAAAGGTCCACCACCGCCTTTATGGCCACCCGGCCTTCCATTTTACCGAAAATGCCGGAAAGCTGTGTCTTCAGCCCCTCGTCAATCAGGCTGCTTTCTTCCGGAATCCTTGTAAGATCAATCGTAACAGTCACCTCCTTACAGCATTCCAACCAAATCCAGGCTGGGAGTCAGTGTCTCTTCACCCGGTTTCCACCTGGCAGGACACACCTGGTCACCGTGCTCTTCCACGAACTGGGCTGCCTGGACCTTGCGCAGCAGCTCCTGCGCGTTCCTGCCAATGCCCATATCATGGATTTCGTACACTTTAATCTTTCCTTCCGGGTTCACCACAAAAGTCCCCCTTAAGGCCTGGCCCTCTTCCTCCACCAGCACGCCGAAGTTTCTTGCAAGCACGCCTGCCGGGTCGCCTAACATGGGATACCGGATCTTCTTGATGGTGTCCGAAGCATCCACCCATGCTTTATGGACAAAATGTGTGTCCTCTGAGACAGAATAAATCTCACAGCCAGCCTCCTTGAAATCATCATAGAAGTCAGCCAGGTCCCCAAGCTCCGTGGGACATACAAAGGTGAAATCCGCAGGATAGAAAAAGAACACGGACCAATGGCCCAGCGTGTCTTCCCTGGTAATTTCCCTGAACCTGCCCTGGTCATATGCCTGTACCGTAAAATCATCCACTGCCTTGTTAATCAGATTCCCCATACATACGCTCCTTTCTGTATTGATTGCCAACGTTTTCAGAATTAATTCGATTGTAGCACAGGTAATCTGATATCACAACTATTTTTCCGGTCAAGCCGGTCTCAACAGGCGCTTCATGGACCTGATGGTCAAGCCGGTCTCAGCGGACGCTTCATGGACCTGATGACTGTCTTCGTCTCCTGGTCCACCCGGAAGGATTCCGTAATCTTCTGCAGCGCTTTGTTGTAGGTCCAGTCATCCAGATGATTCTGTTCCAGATAAGGCATTACCGCCTCAGGAAGCTTGATGAAGTAGATGGACAAGGCCCAGGCCACGGCCATTTTCACATAATATCCCTCATGCCTGACTGCGTCCATGCGCTCCAGCGCTTCTTTTACATGGTCTTCATCCACGAAGTGGGACAACATCATGACAACGCCGAACCGTATCCCGTACTCCTGTCCTGACTCCAGATAGGGCTGGATGAATTCCCATGCCTCCTGTCTGTATCTGCCTGCCATTTTCAGGGAGCCGCAGAAAATATCGCATACGGCCCAGTTGTTGATGGCAGGTATGAATCCGGTGATATAAGGCGCCGCGTCCTCCCACTTTTTAAATCCCCTGCATATACAGAGTCCCCAGAGGATCAGTTCATCGTAATAAACCCCATCGTCCCCCTGTCCATCCGCCTTCCAGGCGGCCTGGACCTGGCTTATGTATCCCTTCCAGTCCCCTTTAAGCAGTTCCTTTGACAATGCCCGCAGGACCGGAGTGCGCACTCCCAGGATTCCCGCGGTTCCGGGCAGGAGCCTGCTGTGGAACTCCCTGTATTCCGGGTCCGCTTCCGCCCTCAGCCGATCCCTCATGTGTTCACGTATGGTCATGTCCGGCATGATCCGTCCTCTCCTCCCAATATATTTTGATGCCCCCGTATTCATGACTGTGTTTCAAATACCTGTATTACAAATCACGACAGCAGGAATTCACTCAGCACATAATTGCTCACATCCATCCCCCACTCGGTCAGGGAAATCCAGACCCCGTTTTTCTCCAGAAGCCCGTCGGATATCAGACGTTCCATGACAGGACCGAACACGGTCTCCAGTTTGATGCCGAACATGGAAACAAAATCAATCCCGGATACCCCTTTTGTAAGACGCAGGCCCAGGAACATGAACTCCTCCATCCTGGCCTCCCTGGACAGTTCCTGCAGGGGGCCGTGAAGCTGTTCAAGGACCTCCTCCGGCGCCTGGTTAAAATCCAGACCCAGATACATATCCAGGTCACTGGTATTGCTGAACCTGCATCCGCCCAGATAGGAGGATGCGCCCAGTCCCAGCCCCAGATAGGGTACCTCTGTCCAGTAGCCGATGTTATGCCGGCACTCATGACCGGGCTTTGCATAGTTGGATATCTCGTAACGCCCATATCCCTGTTCCGTGAGGAAGGTCCTGGTCAGGTGATAAATCCTGTTTTCCGTGTCTTCATCCGGAAGCGGCGGAAAAGACGGGCCGTCAGCGGCCATAGGATGTTCCTTACCATCCTGGCCGGCTGACCGCCAGCCGCCAGCCGCCCCCTGTCCATAATGGTCCCAGAAAGGAGTCCCCTCCTCGATGATAAGGCTGTAGGCAGATATATGCTCCGGTTTCAGCATGGCAACCTTTTTCAGCGTATTCTTAAAAGACTCCAGGGTCTGCCCCGGAATACTGCTCATCAAATCCACATTGATATTAGAAAATCCAACCATCCTGGCACATTGGAAGCTTTTCAGGAATTCCTCAAAGGTGTGTATCCTTCCCAGGTCCCTCAGCTCCCGGTTATCCGTGGACTGAAGGCCGATGCTCAGACGGTTGATTCCTGCCTCACGGTAGATATGGAGTTTGTTGTATAGCAGGGTTCCCGGGTTCACCTCTATGGTAATCTCCGCATCCTCCGCCACGTCAAAATGATATTTAAGCGCGCGCATGATATCCGCTATCAGACATGGTTCCATGACAGAAGGAGTGCCTCCCCCTATGAATATGGTTGTCACCTGGTATTCACGGCAAAAGGCACCCTGCGCTTCTATCTCCCGTATCAGCTGTGCGGTATACGCCTCATGGACCGATGCCAGCGCCCTAAAGGACAGGAAATCACAGTAAAGGCATTTCCTGGCGCAAAAGGGTATATGGACATACAGCTCCATGGGCTTTTTATTTTTGCTTGTCATAATGTGGTCATCTCATCCGTTCTGTATGAAGGGTTAGCACCCTGTATGAAATCGTCATGGCATCCGATACGCCTGTTATTCATGGGATGATTATTCCTCATCCAGCTTCAACACGCTCATGAATGCCTTCTGTGGTATCTCTACATTGCCAATCTGGCGCATACGTTTCTTGCCTTCCTTCTGCTTTTCCAGAAGCTTCCTCTTACGGCTGATATCACCGCCGTAACACTTGGCAAGCACATCCTTGCGCACGGCTTTCACCGTCTCACGGGCAATGATCTTGCCGCCGATGGCAGCCTGGATGGGAATCTCGAACAGGTGTCTGGGGATTTCCTCCTTAAGCCGTTCACACATCCTCCTGCCCCGCTCATAAGCAGAATCCGCATGGACGATGAAGGAAAGGGCGTCCACCTCCTCCCGGTTGACCAGGATGTCCAGCTTCACCAGGCTGGAACGCTCGTAGCCCTTTAACTCGTAATCAAAGGACGCGTATCCTCTGGAGCGGGACTTGAGGGCGTCAAAGAAATCATAAATGATTTCATTCAGGGGCAGTTCGTATTTTAACAGTGCCCTGGTTGTCTCAATGTATTCCATGCCAAGGTAATTGCCACGGCGCTCCTGGCAGAGCGTCATGATTGGTCCTACAAATTCAGTTGTCACCATGATTTCAGCGCTGACAATAGGCTCCTCCATATATTCAATCTCCGTTGGATCCGGAAGGTTGGAAGGGTTGGTCAGTTCAATCATCTCTCCCGTGGTCTTATATACACGGTACACAACTCCAGGGGCGGTGGTGACAAGGTCCAGGTTATATTCACGCTCCAGGCGCTCTTCGATTATCTCCAGATGAAGCAGGCCCAGGAAACCGCAGCGGAAGCCAAAGCCCAGGGCAAGGGAGGTCTCCGGTTCATAGAACAGGGAGGCATCATTGAGCTGGAGCTTTTCCAGCGCGTCCCTCAGGTCGTTGTACTTGGCGCCGTCAGCAGGATAAAGGCCGCAGTACACCATGGGGGTTACCTTCTTATAGCCGGGCAAAGGGGCGGCGCAGGGGTTGTCCCGCCCTGTCACTGTGTCTCCGACCCGGGTATCCCTTACATTCTTAATGCTGGCTGTGATATATCCTACCATGCCGGCGCTCAGCTCTTCACACGGTATGAACTGTCCGGCGCCAAAATATCCCACTTCCACCACGTCTTCTTCTGCCCCGGTTGCCATCATCCGGATAGGGGTGCCCTTTTTCACCGTGCCCTCCATGATACGGCAGAAAATGATGACCCCTTTATAGGAATCATAGGTAGAGTCGAAAATCAGGGCCTGAAGCGGCGCCTGTGGGTCCCCTTCGGGGGCCGGTATCTTGTGGACAATGGCTTCCAGCACATCCTCAATGTTGACCCCTGTCTTGGCGGATATATGGGGCGCGTCGCTGGCATCCAGGCCAATCACATCCTCAATCTCCGCAGCCACCCTCTCAGGCTCCGCGCTTGGCAGGTCAATCTTATTAATGACAGGGAACACGTCCAGGTCATGGTCCAGGGCCAGATACACATTGGCCAGTGTCTGGGCCTCTATGCCCTGGGATGCGTCCACCACCAGCACCGCGCCGTCACAGGCCGCAAGGCTGCGGGATACCTCATAGTTAAAGTCTACATGTCCCGGGGTGTCGATAAGGTTGAAAATGTATTCATTCCCATCCTTTGCCTTATATACGGTGCGGACAGCCTGGGATTTGATGGTGATTCCACGCTCCCGCTCCAAATCCATATTGTCCAGTACCTGCTCCTGCATCTCCCTGCTGGTCAGCAGGCCGGTCTTCTCAATGATACGGTCAGCCAGGGTGGACTTGCCGTGGTCGATATGTGCTATGATACAAAAATTTCTGATTTTACTTTGGTCAACGTGGGCCATATTGGTTCCTTTCTCACATTCAGGTTTCTTACAGTCTATTAGCCAGCATTGCGGGGAAGGCCCCGCGCACTGGTTTCGCTTAGTAGAATATACCATTTTTTGCTTCTGAGTGCAACTTTTTGTTTTGATTATGCCTCTGCATTGCCCATAAAGTCCCCGGGGTCCCTTTATTTTCCTGACAGCACCATATCCAACAGCTCCGACAGGGGTTCCATCGCATTTAACGCCTCCTGATATGTGTTGGTCTGCGCCCCCACCTCAATCAGGCTGGACTTGGGACGCAGATGCTCATTATAGCGCAGTCCCTTGAGATAGATTTTCCTGGTAAAGCCGGGATAGTAGGCCGCTGCATCCAGCTGCATCTGCAGGCTGAAGGCCAGGTTATCCTCCCGGTTCGGGTTCTGGAGATATTCAATCGGACCTTCCGGGGTCTGGCTCAGGCCGTTAAAAAACATGATCTGGGCAGTATCCTTTCCGTCCACCTGCGTCACCAGATGCAGGTTCTCACCCACCCCGTCACGGTGGATATCCAGCACCACCTCGATGGACGGGTTCTGCTGCAGGATGTTCGTTATCCCATCCAGGGCGTAATTGTAGGCCTTGCTGCGGTCCAGCTGTCCATTTTTCAAATCATATACAGACTTGTCGTGATATACATTATAACCTTTGTCCTCCAGAAGCTTTGTCAGGTAATCCCCTACCCCAACCACGGTCTGACCCGGACCGGAATCCGCAAACGCCTCCTGGGAATGGGTATGGTAAATCAGGATCTGGGGCTTGGAATTGTCCCCCTTCATAGACATGTCTTTGCCCAGAAGGGTCTTTGCATCCATCAGGTCCCTTCCGGCTGTGGTAGAAGTATGTACGCTATAAAAATGTTTCATGAGGAAGTCATAATCCGCCAGCTGCTCCATTACATATGTATTGCCGGTAAGCGGGCGGTTCAGGGTGCCGGTAAGGGTTTCCGAGGCCTGAAGGACATTGCCGCCGGGCAGCACTCCGCCCTGGCCCGCGGTGTATAGCTGGCCGGGTGTATTTGCCTGGCCTGATGCATTTCCCTGACCTGATGCATTTCCCTGACCTGATGTATTTCCCTGGCCTGACATATTTCCTTGGCCTGACATATTTCCTTGACCCGACATATTTCCTTGGCCTGACATATTCCCCTGGCCTGATGCCATCAGGCTGCCTGGTTCCTCCAGTGACTGCTGTCCGGTCTCCTCATTGCCATACCAGGCCAGATACTGGTGTTCCTGGTAAAATGTCCTGACCGTCTGGTATTTCCGGTAGGATGGGTCAGGGTCAGTAATCCCCTGATGCTGACCGTCGCCATCCTGTCCCCTCCCTATCTGCTCCCCGGGGTGGGCCTGGGTCCATATGGCCTCCACCAGCCACTGGCCTCCGGCTTTTATCATGTTCCTGTAATCATTTCTCGGGATGCTGCCCGCGGCCCGGCCAATGAAACGTCCGCCGAGAAGCAGCAGCATAAGCAGGATCGTGCCGGCCAGAAACCGGCGCATCAGCCGCCCTGAGCCTCCACGTCTTAATCTCATATCATTTTTCACCTGTCATCATACTAGGTTGTGTTTGAAAAATGTTTTCTGCCAGCCGTGTGTCACACCTTATGGGAAATTAGGGTCCCGGCTTGGAAGACACAGCAGGCTGCGCGGACCGGACCGGGATCAAATATGCCACGGAGTGGGACAGGCTTTGTCCTGAGGGGCGTCGTAAGAAGCGTCCTATAGGACGTCCTGTGACGGATTCCTTAAGAAGGATAGCAGAAACGGATTTTCAAATACGCTCTAATATCATGATATGCAGGTGTGATATGGATATTGCGTTTTTTATTCCATGGCGGGTACATCTGCATTTCAGGCTTGTCATTACACATTGTCATTCATCATTGTCATTGGCTACTGTCATTCATTTGTCATTCATCCTTCTCTTTTAGCAGCCACTGGTTTTCCTACGGAAAAACAGCCTGGTGGATTCCCTCTGATATGGTGAAGCTCAGCTGTTTCACGGACTGGTCGATGTCAGGCGGGGTCACGTACAGGGGGCCGAATTCCGGCTCCAGCAGTTCCCGTATCAGCTGGTACTGCTGGTCTGAATCCATATCCTCAATCCAGCTGCCTGTTCCTTTTGTCTTATCGTTGCCCGCCAGGACCCGTATCAGGGCGGACACCGTATCATGGACAATGGCCGCCGCCCCAACCACGGTAGGCACCCCGATTGCAAGCACAGGGACCCCCAGGCTTTCACGGGTCAGGCTGTGCCTGTGATTCCCAACGCCTGAGCCTGGATGGATTCCGGTATCCGTAAGCTGTATGGTGGTTCCAAGCCTGCGCACGCTTCTGGCTGCCAGGGCGTCAATGGCAATGATCAGATCCGGATGGGTTTCATTGATGATTCCCTTCAGGATTTCCGCTGTCTCCATCCCTGTCTGTGCCATGACCCCTGGCGCTATCCCGCTGATGGCGGGAAGTTTCCTGTCTTTTAAGAAGGTTTCCCCATACTGTCCGTCCAGATGCCTGGTAACCTGCAGGTTTCCCAGTACCCTTGGCCCCAGGGAATCCGGGGTGACTGAACGGTTACCAAGACCCACCACCAGTACCGACGGCAGGTCCTCTTCCTTCCAATTAATCATCTCACTCATCAGCTTCCTTATCTGGTGCGCCAGCTCTTCTGATATCTCACTGTGATACTCATCATCCGCCTTGGACAGGCGGTCGGCCTCCAGTGTCAGATAGGTGCCCTTGGGCTTGCCCATAGCCCTGGCTCCCTGGTCATTGAGTATTTTCACCTCGGTCAGCTTAACCTGGCTTTTCTGGTGATGCCACTCCTTAAGCTTAACCCCGGATATCTCGCCGCCGTCCCCCTCAAAGCTTTCCCTCTGCTCCAGCGCAAGGTCGGTCCTTATGTCAAACCCTCCCTGTAACCCTGTATTTACTGCCTCTACGGCATCATTTTCCTGCATACCCATTCACCTCTCGCCTGATATTTGTACGTTTACTATGGTTATTTTAGGCAAAATAGCAGATTTTTATTCCATGATACGGGCAAAGCGAAGGATGGATGTGGTTTGACATTGATGGGAAGACAGATTAAAATATACTTATAAAATATACGTATCAGGATTCAGATACTTATCAAAGTGTATATCAGGATTCAGAACATCCCCTGGAAGACAATGTATGCCACGCCGGAGGATTCTTTATGGAGAGAGGTAAAAAGAAGGACAGGATTTACGTAAGGCCCAATGATTTGGGCATATATCTGGCAATGCTCATGACCGTCCTGCTTCTCTCCAGGGCGGTCAGTGAGCAGTTTTGGATCATGAGCATATTCCTGGGCCTCATTGCCCTTTTCCTGGCCGCATCACAGTTTGGGCGCAAATTAATTGCAGGCCCCGGAGGGATTGTAATCCATAAGCTCTGGGGAAGGACCGTCAGGTTCAGGTATTCAGACCTTACAAAAGTTGAGGTCTGCTTTTGGGGCAGAAGGACCATCATGAATTTTTACAAGGGCGGTGAGCGGATTGGACGCTGTGAATCCACGGATGAGAATTTTGAAAAACTCTTAAGCTCCCTTTTGGAAATCATGCCGGAACGGGTTATTTTCAACCGCCAGGGCTTATAAGAAGGGATTCTGGCTGCCACAGACAGGATTCTTCTGATTTCTATTGTTTTTCTTGAAAATTACTCCATTTTTGTCTTGACATTCCGTTCCAGATTAGCTAGAATACAATAGTATGTTTACATTAAACTGTCCGTGTCCAGACTTTGATGGAAAACACAAAGATTATACGTAAAGAAACGGAGGTGTATTTCATTGGCTAACATTAAATCTGCAAAGAAAAGAATCTTAGTAAACGAGACTAAGGCTGCAAGAAATAAGGCGATCAGATCCAAGGTTAAAACCGCTATCAAGAAGGTGGACGCTGCTATTGCTGCTGGGGACAAGGCTGCTGCCCAGGCTGCATTACTGGCTGCTACTTCTGAGATTGATAAGGCTTGTACCAAGGGAGTATATCACAGCAATACGGCTTCCCGCAAGGTATCCCGTTTATCCAAGGCTGTTAATTCCATCGCTTAATTTATAGAGATGACGAATGAATTGGTAATGAATAAACCATCACCGGCTTAACCCACCGATGATGGTTTTTTGTGTTATCTGCCGCCCATGAAACAATCCGCAATATGCCATCATCACAGAGCTACAGTTTTTTCAGATATTCAGCTGCTGCCTTTGCAGCCGTCTTCCCATCCGGCTTCGGAAAACATTCCGTGGTGATGAAGCCCTCATATCCGATTTCCTTAAGAGTTTCAAAAATCTTATTAAAATCCAGGCAGCCGGTTCCTGGTGCCAGACGCGTATTATCAGCAACATGCATATATCCCAATCTGCGGCCTGCCAGGCGTATGGCTTCGTACATGTCTGTTTCTTCCATATTCATATGGAATGTATCCAGATGGAGATATGTATGTTCCAGCCCATTACCCTCAATATAATCCAGGGTCTCCCTGGCCGTGATGAAGCAGTCTACCTCGTAGCGGTTAATCACCTCCACCACCAGCCGGACGCATTTCCCACCCGAATATGCATCCAGTTCTTTCATGCTTTCTGTCAGGAGATGATAGTAAAGGCTCGGAGGATTATCTGTAGAAAACCTTCCTTTTACCCATCCTATCACAACATCGGTCTTTAGGCTGGCAGCCACATCAATATAACGTTTAACCTGTTCCACTACCCAGCTTCTGCGTTCGCTTACCGGATCTGCAAGTGAAAGACCTGTCTGTGTGTACACACGCCCCGTAACCACTGCCGCTACCTTCATATCAAGTTCACTGCAGCATTCCTTAATACGCCCTACCTGTTCATCCGTGAATTCGTATTCCCTTCCATGAATCTCAATACCGTCCAGACCTATTTCCTTCGCATACCGGAGTGCCTCACAGACATCCCCACATAAAGGCAGCGGTGCAGTCAATGGCCTCTGCTGCGCATAAGAAACACCAAGCTTAAAATTATACCCCATACCTTTCCCTCCTATTCAATCCCCAAGTAGCTCTTCTTGATAATATCGTTGTCCAGCAGGTTCTCTGCCGTATCCTCAATCCTCAGCATTCCTGTTTCCATGATATATCCTCTGTCTGCCACGGTCAGGGCTGCCTGGGAGTTCTGTTCCACCAAAAGGATTGTCATTCCATCATCTTTGATTTTTTTAATGGTCTGGAAAATCTCATTGATGACAATAGGTGCCAGTCCAAGGGATGGTTCATCCATCATAAGGATTTTTGGTTTCTGCATCAAAGCCCTTCCCACAGCCAGCATCTGCTGCTCACCGCCGGAGAGGGTTCCCGCCATCTGTCCTTCCCGTTCCAAAAGGCGCGGGAACAGATTATATACGTAATCAAAGTCATCTGAAATTCCCTTTTTATCCGCTCTTGTAAATGCTCCCATCTGGAGGTTCTCCTTAACCGACAGATGCGGAAATACCTGCCTGCCTTCCAGGCACTGGGCAATCCCCATGCTGCTTATTCTGTGCGGGGGAAGGTTTTCAATATTCTTTCCCATATATTTAATCCCTCCCCGTCCGCCGCCACGGATCAGGCCTGATATGGAACGCAGCGTGGTGGTCTTCCCTGCTCCATTACTCCCTATAAGCGTGACCACTTCCCCTTCCTTCACATAAAAAGACAGCTCCCTGACAGCACAAATCTGGTCATAGTAATAACTGTAGTCCACTACTTCTAATATTTTATTTGCTCCCAATCAAACCACCTCCCAGATATGCAGCAATTACTTCCGGATTCTCCTGAATCTCCTTCGGGGTTCCCTGCGCTATCTTTTTTCCAAAGTTGATTACTGTTATCTCATGGGTAATATTCATCACCAGCTTCATATCATGTTCTACCAGAAGTATGGTAATACCCCTGTCATTGATTCTGTGAATCAAATCCGTCAAATCCATCTTTTCTTTGGAATTCATGCCGGCTGCCGGTTCATCCAGCAGTAACAGCTTTGGGTCGCCCGCCAGCGCCCTGGCTATTTCAAGCCGCCGCTGGTCTCCATAGGACAGATTCTTAGACATGAAACCGCATTTATCCTCCAGTCCTACAAACTTGAGCAGTTCCATGCCCGTCTCAATGATTTCCCGCTCCTCCCTCTTCTGGGCCGGAGTCCTCAATATATTACTTACAAGCCCTGATTTAATCCTGCTGTGCCTACCTATTTTCACATTATCCAGCACACTCAGCGTATAGAACAGATTAATATTCTGATACGTCCTGGCAATGCCCCTGCTGTTAATCTGATAAGGCTGCAGACCCTTTATACTCTTATCCTGAAACAGGATATCCCCGCTGGTCAGGGAGTGGACACCGCTAATCAGGTTAAACAATGTGGTCTTCCCTGCGCCGTTGGGACCTATCAGGCCAAAGATGGAGCCGTCCTTCACTTCAAATGACACTTCATTCACAGCCGTCAGACCGCCAAACTTAATTGTCGCTTTATCGATTGTTAGCATCCGTTTTCACCCTTCTTCCAAATAGTCCTTTCGTTTTTTCCACAATACCGTACAGTCCTTTCGGCATATACAGCACAGATGCAAGAATTATAAAACCGTAAATCAGCATCCTGTAACTTGAAAAACCCTGAAGCGTCTCATTCAATATGGTAACAATCACCGCACCGATAATAGGGCCTGCCAGATTCCCCATTCCTCCAAACAGAAGCATGGTCATAAGAAGCTGCGACTGGCTGCTTTGAAAGCTTTCCGGACTGATATAGCTTACAATATGGGCATATAGCGCACCAGCCATCCCTGTGTATACGGCACTTAGGGCAAATGCCATTATTTTATACTTTTTAATATTGATTCCCATACCGTCTGCTGCCACTACATTTTCCCTAATTGCCATAAGTGCCCGGCCGGAAGATGAGTGGACTATGCGCTGTTTGACAATTAAAAACAGGACACAAAGCACCAGGATCAGGATAGCGCAGCTTAAATTGCTTCTGAATTCAAATCCAAACAGATTCAGTTTTGGAATCCGCTTCACACCTGCCATTGCATTCGTAACCGCTTTTGCTTTGCAGGCAAATATATATACCATCTGCCCAAAGGCAATGGTGAGCAGGGACAGGAAATGACGGACCAGCTTAGCTGCCGGGAATGCCACAATAACCCCAAAAATCCCCGATACAATCATGGCTGCTATCATGGAAAGGAACACCGGCACACCAAGCTTAGTGGACAGAAGCGCCGATGTATAAGCCCCAATCGCGTAATATGCAGCATGTCCCATGGATATCTGCCCACTGTAACCAAACAGAAGATCCAGCCCCGAAACAGCAATCACATAGATTCCGGCAAAGGCAAACAGCGTCAGCAGATACTGGTCCTTACTTATAACAGCCAGGGCCAGGGATACAGCTGCAAGAAACCATATGGATGCCGGTACATTCTTTATGTTTATATTCATTTAATCATCCTCCACGCTCCCAAACTATCTATCATAAACCTTTGCCCTAAAGATTCCTCTGGGCATAAAAATCATAACGAGGATAAGCAGGAAGAAAACAATAAAATCCTTGTAGCTGGAAGTGATATATGCGGCTGTAAAGGTTTCGCAGAAGCCTATGATCAGCCCTCCCAGAATGGCCCCGTACATGTTTCCATAACCGCCTATAACTGCTGCTGCAAATCCCTTCAGTCCAATCATGGTCCCCATACCAAGGCTAACTCCCTGTACCGGACCCAGAAGGATTCCGGCCAGCCCCGCCAAAGCCGCTGCCATGGCCCATGTAATACCGGTTGTCCTTCCCACATTAATACCAACGCATGATGCAGCTAAAGGATTCATCGCCGCGGCCCTCATGGAGGTTCCAAATTTCATTTTGGTCATAAATATATGCATGGTGACCATGCTGATTAACCCTACAATCATTACAAGAAATGACTCAGGCTGGATAGCCGAGCCGAGAACATCCACCGTAACCACGGAGAATATTGATGGGAACTGAAGCGTAAGGCTTCCCCAAATCTGCTGCGCCATGTTCATGAGGACAATACTTAGCGCAATGGTGGATAAGACTACATAGATGGGGGATGCTTTTTTATCCAATAAGACACGGATCAGGAAACGCTCTATCATCAAGCCGAACACGAACATGATAATCAACGTAAGAATCAAAGCGACAATAAAAGGAAGGCCCAGGAATTTGTAGAAGGTCAGGCCCAGATATGCCCCCAGCATCAGAAGTTCCCCCTGTGTAAACGTCATCAGGCCGGATGCTGAATAAATAAGGCTGTATCCTAACGCAATCAAGCCATATACACTCCCTATCACCAAAGCACTTATAATCAACGAAACAACCATATTACCCTATCTCCTTGCATTGAGCGCTTGGCGTTACTCGGCCAGGTCCTTCCATGCTTAGTAACGCCAAGTTTCATTGCATTGAACACTTTGCGCCTGTCTTTCAGGCGTTTATGTGCGAAAGCACTTGGCGTTACTTGGCGAGGTCTTTTTGAGCTTAGTAACGCCAAGTTTCATTAGTTACAGGTCTGCTTACTTATTCTTCAGGTATTCGTCCAACATCTGGATTTTTCCTTTCACAGCTATAAATGTATTACCTGTGCTCAGTCCTTCCCCATTATCTGCCGAGAAATCAAAATTCCCGCCAATACCTGTATACTTCATACCGAGAATCGCCTCACGGATACCATCACCATCCAAGGTCTTGGCATTCCTCATGGCTTCAATCAGAATATTAGTACCGTCATAATCCCTGTAAGCAACTTCAGAAGTCGGCAGGGCGCCAAATTCAGCCACGAATTTTTCCAGGAAATCCTTTTCAAGTTCTGAACTGGCCTCCTCTACTGAATCAGGTACAAAGTAGCAACATGAGAATACAATGTCGTCAAAGGCTTCACCTGCAACACTTTTCGCATCAGGTGCCCCAAATGGCTCAATACCGTAAATATATCCTTCATAACCTTTCTGCCTTAACTGTTTTACAATCTTTCCCATATCCTCGGAACCGCCTACCACATAAACGCCATCCGCGCCTGCGGCTATGATTTTCACAATCTGGCCGGAGAAGTCGGTATCACCTGTGGTAAAGTTCTCCTGTGCAACCACGTCCATCTTACCGCCGTCTTTGACCAGGTCGTGGATGGTACTGGCTGCTGTCTGGGCATATTCCGTCTCCCCCGCCAAGGTAGCAATCTTTGTAGCCCCCATTGTTTCCATGGACTTATAACAGTCAATATTAAACTGGTCCGAACACGCAGTTCCCCTGAAGGTGTATTTAAGTCCTATATTAGTCCATATAGGGCTGGTGCCGGAGCCAATCTGCACAACCTTTGCAGCTTCGGAAATATCCACGGTTGCCAGGATGGAACCACTGATATGGGAGCCTATAATCGCTGTTACTTTATCGGACTCAACCAGCCTTGTAACAACCTTGACCGATGTTTCTGTATTTTGGGCATCGTCATAGCTGATTAACTCCAATTGTCTTCCATTGATACCGCCTGCCTCATTGGCTTCCTTGACAGCCAGTTCTACCGCTTTCTGTCCTTCCACACCTACCACGGAGGATGCACCTGTCAAAGGACCGTAGAATCCGATTTTAATCGTATCTCCTGATTCCTCCTGCGACTGCTCCCCTGCCGCTTCATTCTGGGCGGCCGTTTCCGTCTTATCTCCCGCCGGTGCTGCTGTTCCCGTATTGCTGCTTCCCGCACATCCTGTCATTCCAACTGTCATTGTTACCGCTAATAAAAGACCTGCTATTTTCTTTTTCATCATATGTCCTCCAATTTTTTCTATGAACCAATATAAAATCCACCGTTGACATCAATCATGGCTGCTGTAATATAGCCAGCTTCTTCACTTGCCAGGAAGCAGACGGCTGCCGCTATCTCTTCCGGTTCCCCAAGCCTTCCCAGCATAATCTTGGAATTAAGGTTTTTAAGTTCATCCTCCGTATATGTTTTTACAATATCCGTAGCAGTCGGCCCCGGGCAGACTGCATTGACAGTCACTCCATAAGGCGCCATTTTTCTTGCAATTCCCTTTGTTATGGCACACACACCGCCCTTTGATGCAGTGTAGCTGATTGAGTTCTCCACGCCCCCCATTCTTCCTGCTGTAGAGGAAATGTTGATGACACGGCCACAGCTGCTTTTTATCAGATAAGGCCACGCCTTTTGAATGGTAAAAAACGTTCCTGATAAATTGACTGCCAGCATTTTATCCCAGTCACATCTTTTTATGTCTGGAATTTTGGTTGAGCTCAGAATACCTGCACAGTTAACCACCACATCCACCGTACCAAACCGTTCTGCCACCTGCTCAATCATGTTCCCGATAGAGGCTTCATCTGATACATCACACGCAATCCCAACTGCATCCCCGCCCGTCTTTGCAACCTCCGCCGCCACACGTTTCACCTTTTCTTCATTCAGATCCACAAAAGCCACCTTCATTCCATTCTCACATAATTTTTTTGCGGAATGGAAGCCGATTCCCTGCGCTGCCCCAGTCACAACTGCAACCCGTCCCTTGAAAGTAAATGCCTCTTTCATTTGTTACCTCCCTTTCTTGAATGTTGATTCATAAAAGTACCATCTTCTGTACTGCTTTTTCTTTTACTGCTTCCATACACGGGCCAAACAACTTAATGCGGTCAAATTCTTTTGGATCATCTGCAAATTGCCGCCTCAGGGTCTGCCCGAACTCCATGCGCAGCGCCGTTCCGATATTAATCTTCCTGGCGCCAAACCGGATCAGTTTTGCCAGATCTTCATCCGCCACACCGGTAGAGCCATGAATCACAAGCGGAATATCCACCTGCCTTGCAATTTCCTGCAGACGGTCAAACTGCAGTTCCGCCTTCTGCATCTCCATCCTATGCACGGTTCCCACCGCGACTGCCAGTGCATCCACTCCCGTCAGCCGTGCAAACCGCTTTGCTTCCTGAGGCTCCGTAAACCTGGCATTAAACCGGATATCCGGGTCGCTGTACCCCACCGCTCCTATTTCAGCTTCCACACTGATATCCACGGCATGGGCCATCTCTACTACGCATCTGGTCTTCTCTACATTCTCATCAAACGGGAGCTGTGAACCATCGAACATGACTGATGTGTATCCGCTCCGGATTGCCCGTTCTATTACATCCATATCCGTGGCATGATCCAAATGCACGTCCACCGGCACCTCGGCCTGCGCCCCCACATGAAGCATGATTTCCCCTATCAGTTCCACGCCCATATGGTTTACCGCATCCTTATTGGCCATGATGATGACAGGACGCCCGATGGATTCTGCCGCTTCAATCACAGCCTTAGAATCCTCATATCCAAATACATTGAACGCAGCAATCCCCCTATCCTCCTTATCTACCAACCGGATGATATCTTTTAAGTTATATAACATAGCTCTACCTTCTTCATACACTGGTGCTGTATCATGGTTAATTACGCAACGCAGTACCAGCTATCATTTCACCGTACAGTTCCTTCTCCTCAACAATAAACCTGCGTATCGTCCCAATGTCCGGCATGTCATCCGAACATCCATGGCTGGCCACCAGCATGGATGCGGAGGCGCTTCCCAGTTCCAGACACTCCAGCATTTCCATTCCTTCCAGCAATCCATAGATGAATGCACTTGCGTACCCGTCTCCTCCTCCAAAGCTTTTTAAGGCGGTAACAGGAAATGGCTTAATGCTGTAAGACCCTCCATCCAGGGTATATGCGGTGGATCCCTGCTTACCATGTTTGATTACCACGATTTTTGCATTTTCATCAAACCACCGTTTGGCCGTGGATGTATCATCCAGCCCCTGATATACCAGTCCATCCGTCAAATCGTATTCCTCCCGTGATCCCATGATGATATCCGCCATCGCCGCTGCAGCCGTGTAATAGATAGAAATCTCGTCTTTATTCTTCCAGGTATAAGCCCTGTAGTCAATGTCGAACACAACCACTGTCCCATTCCTTCTTGCATAGGTCATTGCTTTTAACGCCGCTTCCCTGGATGGACTTTCGGATAGGGCCGTGCCGCTTACAACCAGTACTTTGGCTGCTTTAATATAGCTTTCGTCCACATCCGCGGGTTCCAGTTTCAAATCAGCCACATTATCCCTGTACATGATCAGTCTGGAGGTGTCCTTATCCAGTATCTCCGTAAATGCCAGACCCAGTGACTCCCCGTTCCTTGCCCGTACTATATGCGAAGTGTCGATTCCTTCTTTATCAAAATAGCCGACACAGTAATCTCCCATCTGGTCATCCGATACACAACCGATAAAACCGACTTTTTTTCCCAGACGGCTCAGCCCAACAGCAATATTAGCCGGTGAACCTCCCACATATTTTTTAAATGTGTTACATTCTGTCCACGGTTTAAAATAATCGACGGGATTAAAATCAATTGCAATCCTCCCCAAAGGAATCACATCAAACAGCCTGGTAGAATCAAAATTTATGTATGCCATACCCTCTCCCCTCCTTTAGATTGTCCCGTCCCATGTGGTCACATGGGTTGACTTTGACTGTTCCTCATCAAACCACCGGGTTGTCACGACCTTTGTCTCTGTATAAAACCGGAAACCATCCTTGCCAAGGCAGTGCAGGTCACCGATAAAGGAATTTTTATGGCCCGAAAATGGGAACATTCCCACAGGAACAGGGATCCCCACATTAACACCTACCATGCCTCCATCTGTATGCCTTGCAAACTCCCTTGCATAATGACCATTCTGTGTAAAAATAACAGATCCGTTTGCAAATGGATTCCTGTTCATGATTTCAAGCCCCTCCTCGAAGGTCTTCACCCGTTTAATACACAGGACAGGGCCAAATATTTCCGTCTCACCCACGCTCATCCCAGGCTTCACATAATCCAGAATGGTAGGGCCGAGATAAAATCCATGTTCATATCCAGGAACCGTAACATCCCTTCCGTCCAAGGCCATGACCGCTCCTTCCTCAAGCCCTTTTTCAATCCACGCCATGACGGACTTTTTATGCTCCTCATTGATAACCGGTCCCAACATAAACGACTTATCATAGGCAGGTCCTATTGTTAATCTCTTTGCCTGGTTTACAATTTCCTCTACCAGTTCATCTGCAATTCCTTCCTGCACAACCACTACCGGAAGTGCCATGCAACGCTCACCCGCACATCCGAACGCAGAATTAATGATTCCGGCCGCAACCCTCTTAACCGGTGCATCATCCAGTACCAACGCATGGTTCTTAGCTTCACATAATGCCTGTACCCTTTTTCCGTGTGCCGCCGCAGTGGAGTATATGTGCATTCCTACGGATGTGGACCCTACAAATGTGATTCCCTTGATATCCGGATGCTCCAGGAACAGCTCCGCCTCATGCCTGGAACATGTAACTATATTAATCACACCGTCCGGCAGTCCTGCTTCTTTATAAAGCTCTGCAATGCGCATACACGACTGTGGTGTAAAGCTGGCCGCTTTTAAAACAATGGTATTACCACAGGCAATGCACATAGGAGTCATCCATCCCATGGGAATCATGGCCGGAAAATTAAATGGTACAATCCCCGCAAATACCCCCAGCGGTTCCCGGTATAATACCGTATCATATCCCAAGGAGGCATCCATCATGCTTTCCCCCATCAGCAAGGACGGAGCTGAAATAGCCTGTTCTGTTCCCTCTTTTGCCTTAAGCACATCTCCCTTTGCTTCTTCCCAGGCTTTTCCATTTTCCAGGGCTACCAGATGTGTCAGCTCGTCCATATGTTCAATCAACAGGTCCCTAAGCCTGTATAAAATCTGCACCCGTTTTAAGACAGGGGTGGATGACCATGCCGGGAAAGCTGCTTTTGCACTTGCTATAGCTTCTTCCACCTCTTCTTTGGTACAGCAGGGTACTTTAGCTATCACTTTGCCGGTACTTGGGTCAAACGCATCCCGGTATTCACCGGATTTTGACTCTTTGAATTCCCCATTCACATAATAACAGATTCTCTTTACATCTCCCATTACACGCCTTCTCCTTTTTTGATTATGTTTTGGTTATTTTGGTTTTGTTGAGTAGATTATATACCATATCTTTTCATTTTTCAAGTATATTTTTGTTAATTTAAATAGTTTTTGATTTTATTTTGGCATTTATATGTATATATTTTTATCATCTTGGTATTCCAGTCAAATTTATGTACATATTTTTCAACAAATATCCCCCTCTCCCCCATATTCCATTACAGCATCTTTGCCTATGTTTTAATTATTTTGAGCATCTTAGTCTTAATGTTTTCTAATTATTTTTCCCAATTTATAATCATTTTTGAGTATATTTCCATGTCGTTCCGATTATTTTCCATTATATATAATCATAAGTTTTTCAATTCATGTATATTTTGGTAATATCTTGTTGTGCTTTCGATAAATAGTGATATAATATACTCAAAGCTAATGCAGGGGGTTTAACCATGAAAGATAACCGAATAAAAGAAATGCAGGAGTATATCCTCCTGCACCAGTCTGTGTCCTTAAAAGAATTGTGTGATACATTTAACGTTTCCATGAACACCGTCCGCAGATATATTAACGAAATTACATCTGATTCAGCCATCAAGAAGGTTTACGGAGGTGTAAAAGTCCAGTCCCCGGTCTCTTCCCTCCCCACTTTCAAGGAACGGAACCAGACACAAAGCCACGCCAAACAGTTAATTTGTAAAAAAGCAGCGGAATATATCAAAGAAAATGACATTATCTATATTGATTCCGGCACCACTACCATGTACCTCCTGGACTACATTCCCTCCAGCCTGCATGTGACTGTCATAACCAACAGCTATCACATCATTCATGCAGCAGTCGACCGTCCAGAAATAACATTGATTAATCTCCCTGGCATCCTGGACCGTAGAACGTTGTCCTTTAACGGAGAAAATTTCAAATATTTAGAATCATTAAACATACACAAGGCATTCATGGCCTGTACAGGGTTAAGTGTCAATGATGGGGCAACCAACTCTTTTTCTGCCGAATTTACCAATAAAAAGATAGCGGTCCGCAAAGCTGACCAGATTTTTCTTATGGCAGACTGCAGCAAGTTCGGTGTCTCGACACTTATGACTTACTGTCCCCTGAACGATATTGACTACATTATTACAGACAGGAATCCAGGCCCGGAATTCAGGCAGATTATTGAAGAAAATGGACATCACATCGTACTATGTGACAGCGAATGATAAAGGAACAGGGAAAAATCATGGGAAAGGAACGTCTTTTGCAGCTGGAAGAATATATCAAGGTTCAGCAGAAAGTATCACCTGAACTATTATGCGAAAAATTTGGTGTCAGTATGAGCACACTGCGCAGGGATATCAATACCCTTGTGCAAATGGGGTGTGTTAAAAAAGCTTATGGATACATCCTGTATAACTACTCTGCTGCCAAAATCATCCCCTTCCACATACGCAGCGCCATCAATCCGGAGCAAAAGCGGGATGCATGCGCAGCCGCTGCTTCTTTCATCCAAGAAAACGATACTATTTTTATTGACAGCGGCTCCACCACCTGTCATCTGGTGGATTTTATGGCGTCCTTTAAAAATCTGACCGTCATCACCAGCAATCTCGATATCATATTAAGGGCAACATCCATGGAAAATATTAACCTGCTGGTCTGTTCCGGAGAGCTGAACCGTAAAAACAACTCCCTGTCTCCAGTAACAGGCACGGATGTTTTGAACCACTTTAATTTTTCCAAGGCATTCATGGCAGCATCAGGAGTAACCCTGACCGATGGATTTTCCCACAGCTACATATCGGAACGTCCCTTAAAACAGGCGGTTCTGGAAAAAGCGGCACAGCATTATTTCATTGTCGATAACAGTAAGTTCGGTGTGAAAGCGCTGCTAAATATGGGGCCACTCTGTTTAGCTGATGCCATATGCACCAATCAACTGCCCGGACCGGACTATGTGGAGTTTTGCCAGAACCACAATATCAGCCTCCTGACTCCTGATGTAAAAAAACAACAGATAGGTAACCATGAATAAAGTCCCCGCTTTTCCGCATACTAACACCGAGGTGATAGAAATGGCATCCTATGTTTCCCCAAAAATACGGGACAAATTTGAAAGTCTTTCCATAGACCTGAAGAATGACATATTGAAGCGCAATGTGCACCTGGAAACCTTGCAGGATTTGATTCAGGTTCTGGAAAAGATTGTGAAAGAAGGCAGCTGACAGCTGCCTTTTTCGCAAACAGACAGAATATCCGAACCAGGAGGTGATAACAATGAACCAGGAAAAAGAAACAGCCCAGGCAACCAACAGGGACTGCTCCAACGACACGGACCATGTAAAGAAGGAAGGCTGCGGTTATGTGGAACCGCTGCCGGAATCTTCAAGGCCACGGCGGGATGGGCCTGGAGGGAATTAATCAATCATTGAAGGGCGCAAAAGCCAGGGACGATTTCCGATACAGTGTCATCCCTGGCTTTATCTTTATTATGGTCTTCTTTATTATGTACTATCTTACATGCCCTATATACGCCAGGGCCGCGTCCAGGCAGCCGTCTACGCCAATCAAACCGCTGTTCACGCAGATGTCATAGGCATCCATCTTTCCCCACTCGATTGGGGAATAATACTCATGATAGGCCTTGCGCCTCCTGTCCACAACTCCAATGCCGTTCACAGCCTCGTCCCTGGACAGGTCAGGATTAAGGGACATGATCCGCCTGATGCGGCTCTCCATATCAGCAAACACGAAGATATTCACTGCATCAGGAAGTATGGCATCCGCGCAGCGGCCCACAATCACACACGCTCCCTTTTCCGCCAATGATTTGATGACTGTCTCCTGGACCGCATAAATGCGCTGTGTCATGGCAATCTGGTATTCCGGTTCAATCAGACGGGTGGAGTAGTTGTCCAGGTCCGGTTCCACCTCATCATTTGCCTCCAGTATGGATGGTTCTATGTTGCCCTCTTTGGCTATCATTGCAATCAATTCCTTGTCATAGAAGGGAATCCCAAGCTTCTTAGCCAGCTTTTCCCCCAGCTCCCTGCCCCCGCTTCCATACTGACGGCTGATTGTAATCGCTCTGTTCATAAACCACTCCTCCTTGTTATTGTTTTTGCTACATATTCTCCTCATCATAGCGGGCTCTTATACCGCCAATGAACTTAGGCCTGGTTCTTGCGCATACCACGTGGGCGCTGCCGATTTCCTTGGTCTGGATGCGCACAGGCACGGCTACATCCTTTAAATGCATGCCGATAAGGGTATCCCCGATGTCAATCCCCGCATGCGCCTTTATGTGTTCCACCGCCACAGGCCGTTCCAGGGTTGCATATGCTGCCGTCGCAAAGGAACCTCCTGCTTTGAGCTGGGGAACCACATTGACCGGCTCATAGCCATATTTCAGCGCAGCCTCCTCTTCCAGGATCAGTGCTCGGTTAAGATGCTCGCAGCACTGTGCCGCCAGATAAATCCCCAGGGGCCTGCACTCCTCATTCAGGGCTGTATATACAGCCATCCCGATATCACCGTTGGAGTGGGAACCAATCTTAAAGCTGTCTATCTCGCTGGAAGAGCAGCCCACGACCAGTATCTGACCAGGCTTTAAACGGGCGGCCTCAAGCAGTTCCTTAAACACCTGTTTTACCTGGCATTCAATATCCTTCAGTTCAATTGTCTCCATCATATCCATCGCCTTCATCCTTCTTATTAATATTGATTGGTTATCAAAAGTTCCACGGCAAGCCTGTCCTGGAGCTTACCTGTCTTCACACCTTCCTCTGCATCCACACAGAGGTTCACATAGGATAGGATCTGCTCTTTTGAAAATGTCTTTGCCTGGAGCATGATTTTCCCCACCACAAAGGGCTGCAGTTTAAGTTTAGATGCAATGGTCCCCTTATCCATTCCTTTTCCCACCAGTTCCTTCACCTGTAATATCTGGTTAAACTGCCTGGCAATCAGGAAAAGAATCCGCATGGGCGGCTCCTTCAGCGTCAGAAGGTCTTCGTACAGGTCCATGGCCTTCCTTGTCTGCCTGGCTGAAATAGCGCTGATCATATCAAATATCTTGTTGGTCACCTGGGTGGTGCAGATTGTCTCCACGTCCTCATCCGTAACAATATCACGGCCCATGGTATAACTGATAAGCTTTTCCAGCTCCGAACTTATATTCTCCATGTCATCCCCGGTCTTGCTGAGGAAAAACTCCATGGTACGTCCTGTTATCTTCCTGCCATTTTTAGACAGGATGCCTGCAGCCCATCTGGCCAGCTGGCTGGAATCCTGATGTGACAGTTCCGCCGCGTACCCGTACTTTTTAACTGCCTTATATAGTCTGCTCCTTTTATCCACTTCTGATTCCACAAAAATAAGACATGTGGTTTCAGGAATGTGCTCCATGTACTGCGCCATCTCATCCGCCCCGGCACCGCCCTTGAAGAACCCGCTGTCCTCCATCAGTATAAGCCGCTTTTCAGAAAAAAATGGCATGGTATCGGAAAGGCCGATGATTTCGTTCACGTTCATGCCCTTTCCCTCATAATAATTATAATTCATGGTGTCGCCGTCCGTGATGGCATCCTTTAAGCGGTTCTTATAACTCTTTTTCAGAAATACCTCTTCGCCAAACAGGAGGTACACCGGTTTAAAGCTGTGGTCCTTTATGTCCTGGTTTAATGTCTGCATATAAGGGCTGTCCTTCCATATTCTGTATTAAGTATAGCACAAATCAGGCCATGATCACCACTCTTTTTTCAGTTCCATGTTCCAATCCATCTTAAATGGACCGTCCTCCAAAGAGTCCAGATAGTGATAAATGCTTACACGGTACTGAAACTCGGACTGTGGTTCTGTAGGGTCTGATCTGCTCCAGTACACGAATCCATACATATAGCTCTGCATGAAATCCTCCCAGGACGGGAACATGGACTGGAGCTTTTTCCCCAACTCCAGGGACTTGTCCATGGCCTCCTCATACGTATAGTACCCCGCCACATAACACTGGCCTAACAGCATCAGGGCGCGGCTGTAGTCCCATCCCGAGGCAGCATACGCCCCATATGTCCTGTATCCCATATATGCAGCCATCTGCCGGGCCGCTTCCCCATCGGAGATTTCCCCCTGGCCGCTGTCCCAGGATGCATTCAAATCTATATCCGTCTCATACTGCCCCAGATCATGCTCCTCATAATACTTCAATAGCGCCTGGTTATGCCCCTCGTTCTCCAGCCATGAAATCATTGACTGGGCAGACTGGCGGTCCCGGATACCCCAGTCCCGCTCCATGACGCTTTTAATGACCAATGCATAAAATGCTTCATCCGGCGTTCCTCCTCCCGGCGTATAAAGGTCAGCGCCATTGCGCACACTCCAGACAGCATAGGTGGCTGTGAACCAGCGTACCGTATCGGGATAGGTCCGGGATTCAGTGAACTGGGCGGTGCCTGTCTGGGACGCCGCGGCCTGGATTTTTCCTGCCTGGGATACCGCCGCCCGGAGCTTTCCTATCCGGGACGCCGCGGCATGGGGCTTTCCTGTTTGGGACGCCAGGATTTCTCCATGCATAGAAGGAATACTGCCGGAAAATACCGCACAGAGCAGTATCGCTGTTACGACTCTACTACATCTCATTATAGTTCCTCCGTTTAATCCCATGATTTGCAACATATCCCATATACTTGCTGTATATCATGGTTTGCTGTGTATCACGGTTTGCCGTGTATCACGGTTTACTGTGTATCACGATTTGCTATATATCACGGTCTGCTGTATACCATGGTTTGCTGTGTATCACGGTTTACTGTGTATCACGATTTGCTGTATATCACGGTCTGCTGTATACCATGGTTTGCTGCGTATCACGATTTTCTGTGTATCTATAGTTCGCGATATATCATGGTTTAAAGTGCATCAGCCCATATACCATTTTATCCTACTGCCCATCCGCCGGATTACGGCACACGCCCAGGAACAGCCATGTACCGGTTCTATTGTCCTGTATCCCATAGATGAACGGACGGTCCAGAATCATATCTGCCTCCATTTTCTCTTCAGACATGAAGATACCTGCTTCTTCTAAGACTATCATGGTATAAGCGGCTCCTTCCACCCCTTTCTCGTCAATCCCCATATGCGTTTCCTGAATAACATTGGTTACAAACAAGGGCGATTCTGAGATTTTGCTGAACTCAGCTTTTGGAACAAACATTTTCTCCACGCCCATGTCCTGCAACAGCCCGGTCAGTTCAAATGTACTGCCAAAGGAGAATTTAGGTACTTTCCATGTCACCTTACCGCTCTTCCATTTTCTGTAATCCGTATCCATAGAGGTTTCCAGCTGCTCCGGCGTATTAAGGAACTCATCCACACTATGCCCCTGGTCCGGCAGCAGGAATACCATGCTGCAGTTATTGCCTGTGGCCAGGGCAGACACCGTGCAGCCATCCCCTTTCCTGAATCTCCCGGAATTATCCACACGGTTCATGAAGGAACAGGTCACTTGGCTGCCATCAGTCTTTGTAAAGTTATCATCAGCTGTTTCTGCCACAGAAAAGGCACCCTTCCAGCCTCCATAAAAATACAATGTATTCAAAATCGCCATCATTGTATCGGAAGACAATTGTAATTCAGGCTGCATCACTCCATCTGTCTCCTGGGAAATCCATTTTCCCATCTGTACCCCGGCTTCCCGGCTGGTGAAATCCACCTGATAGGAAGATGCAAAGAACTGGGCGGCAGCCATTTTCCGGTAATCCTTTTTCAGTTTCAGCTGATTGGAAATCCAGAGGGAATTGGCCAACTCTATGGAACTGTCATCTTCTTCCTTATATTCCTGGTTCCGGCTCTTTCGATGCTGCCCATCATAATAAAACCATTGATAAAGCTTCTTGCATTGCCCGGATAGCTGGCTTTGGTCCTGCACCCCAAGGCTGTCCATTATCTGGGCAGCAGTCTCACCGTCTGCACCGCATCCAGCCATGGCCAGCGCATAGTACAGACTGAGGGGACTGTAATTGACATTCCCATGGCCTGCCCTCAGGACCCGGCTTCCGCTCTGAAAGGCAAATTGCTCCAGTGCATCTTTAAAGGAATCTGATATCTGGTTTTCTTGCATCAATTCATTCCAGCTGTCGTAGTCATCAGCCTTGTAATTTACTGTTTTAGGTGCTGGAGCTTTTACACTGGCGCTGCCTGTTCCTGCACAGCCGCCCAGAAACACTGCCCCGCAGAAGACTGCAGTCAAACAAAAGAAAGCGGATGTGCAGATGGTAACAGACGTATGCACCCAGCCCCTTTTCCTTTCTCTTTTCCATCCTTTTCCCATAATCCTTCATCCTCCTGCAATCACAATCCGGTAACTCAATGTTTTATTATAAGTCTGATAAAACATTAAGGGATTCACATCGTATATTTGAACTGTCATATTATGGGTTTATTATACCATAAGCCGGGCCATTTAAGGAAATCATTTCTCTCCGGTCATAAGTCCGGTCTGCAAAGCACATGGTATGCCCCTGTACTTTGTCCGGTAAGTCTTCTAAATTATCTGGCAAAACTCCAAATCCCTTCGGCAACGCTCCTGATTCGGCTAATGTCACTTCAAATTTATTTGAAAATTCTCCTGGATTCATTTAAGAACACTCCTATTACTACAGCAAACCTCGAATAATTGACTTAAATTGTACCCCCATTTTTCTGTATAATAAAAAAGGCATTTCATAACCTTTATCAGAGGCCTGCCGATCCTTTGGACCACAAATCCATTGAGCCGGTCACTCTGTACTTTCTTGTTGAGAAATCCATCCGGCCCATACAGCAGTCCTTCACCCGTGCGCCACTGGATGAAAAAGCAGTCCTTGACATCTACCGGCGGCTCCAGTCTTCCTGTGAAGTCCTATGGAAGGGCCGTTTTGTGCTGGATAAGTTCCATACGATGAAATATGTGAATGCCTCGGTATCGCATCCACCGGACAGCGCGGAAGAAGTAAAAGGTGGAATCTGAGAATGCCTGAGGGTCACCACAAAAATGTTGCAGAAGGTCTATGGTGAGATTCTGAAGGTAACAGAGGAAGACAGGAAGTATGCGGAGGTAGAGGGGGCACTTGGCGATTTCCTGAACCAATGGGACGGAATCTGAATCCGGGCGGAAGAGGCAGGGACCAACTGGAAATGCTGTGTACAAGGCCAGGTAAGCCATGTACCGAGCAAGAGGCTGAGCCGCCGCCCGATGGACTGGAGAGGGCATGGGTGCGACTGGGTGCCAGGGTTTGAACAGCATAGCCTGAAATGGATGCGCGTACGGATTAACCGGGAGCTGGTTGCCTAAAATACGTTTTATTATCTGACTACAACCATACAGGGAAGTATACGCACAAGTCAAGGAAGGCAAGCGGCAGGGAACCTTTGGTTTGTGTGTCTGCTGAACGTAAAATCAGGAAACTGAAAAGAGGCGGTAAAAAACAGACAGGATATGACAACCTGGAAGGAACAGATTTTAATCATGCCATAGGGATGAGTCCTATCCTCTTGTTTCCGAAAGTAAACTGACGCTATCACACGTAAAAATCATGATTGACAGATAAACCAAACTTGTTTTATAATAAAGGTACAAAAAAGGCAGTTCACTCCAGTGAGTGGCTTCCAAAGAATTTTAACTCAAAAAATAGTCACATTTGCTTTGGTAGGTGAAGTGAACCCCCTTTTGTTAGACAGAAAAATCGTCTAATGAAAGGGGTTTTCCTATGTCAGGAAGAAGAATGTACAGTGATGAATTAAAGCTTAAGTTGGTAAAGGAATACTTTGAGGGTGGTCTGGGTATTAAAGCGTTGGCCCAAAAATATTGCATGGACAGATCCTCCTTGAGAAAGTGGATTCATCTATATAATGAAAATGGGGAGGCCGGGCTTTGCACAAGGTCTGGAACATACAGTGGAGATTTTAAGGTTTCTGTTGTAGAATATATGCATAGCACAGGAGCCTCACAACAGCAGACTGCCGCTCATTTTAATATTCCATCCCCAAGAACGGTACTTATGTGGGAACGGAAATACGATGAAGA
>NZ_JAJFEB020000011.1:0-178896 GCF_020709765.2 Clostridium pacaense | reverse complement strand
GGTACCGGCCATCAAGGCGGCCTTCGGGTACAAGGTGGCGGAACAGCCATGGAGCCCGGAACTGCCGGGTGGAACAACGGCCATAAGTGAGGATGCGACCTATACGGCACAGTATGAGGAGAATGCGGAGGACTGGGCAACGGTGACCTTCTTGGCAGGCAATAATGGAATTTTATCAGGAACTACTGTTTATAAAGTATTAAAAGGAACAAGCTTTGATAACATTTTAGTTCCAACTATTGTTGCAAATAATAGGTATAGTGTGAATGGGTGGAGTCCAGTCATACCGGATGGGAACATCTTAATTTTAGACAATATGACATTTACTGCATTGTATACCTATAATGGTGGTGGCTCTACTGGCGGCAGCACCGGTGGCGGTGGCGGCAATCCAGGCCGTGTAACCCCATCAACCGACGGCGGCCCAGGAGCAGTAACCATCAATCCAGAAGACGTACCGTTGGCACAGCTTCCAGGAGCACCAGTAGACCCAACAGTGATTGATGACGGAGAGATTCCGTTAGCAGCACTGCCAAAGACAGGACAGAGTTCTGTTAAATCAACACTCACAATGATGATGTCCGGTATCTTCCTGATGCTGACAGCCATGAGCAAGAAGCGGAAAGAAGAGGACTCCTGATAATCATCGAGCGAGGGTAAGTTACAAGTAAAAGGAATTAAATCAATAAATGAAGGCGGCACCTTATGGCTGAAGAATCAGCCGGAGGGTGCCGCCCTTCTTTTTTTGCAACGCCCATCCTTTATTGAGCATGGCCTATCCATAATAACATGTCAGATTTTATCAAATAAAAGATATTTACGAAATTCTCCAAAATGTAACCCGATTGTAACCTCCATTTGCTATACTGTCCCTAGATAACAAAAATCCTGATTTTGGAAATAGATTATAAGGAAGGAGAAACAGTATGGAAAGAAGGAATAAGGCCAGGGCAATTGTAAGAAACATGCACAGTGTGCAGAGAAGATTCCTTGCATTTGTACTTGCGGCTGCCATGATTTTCACAAACGTAGGCGTAAATGTGAATACTGCGTATGCAGCCAGTTCATCGGAATCAGTTACATTTTCAATGAGCGGTTCACAGCTTGTGAAGGCCATTGAAGACGCAATTGCCAATGGCAGCGAAGTTACAGCAGATGACTTTGATTTCACCAATGGTAAGATTGCTGAATTTGAAGAATTATTATTTGGGGAGGGAAGGATTTACGAAGCATTCCCCGAGCCGGAAGGCGGCAGCATGGATGCAGAACTTCGCGTGTTTGTACGTCTGCCGGAAGGTGCCGATGACATGTATATGGTAACCGGCGATGAAGAGATTATTTTCTTATATGTGAATAACGGCGAAGATACCATCAGTTGTACCACTGAAATCACAAGGATGGATGATGGTAAGGAAAAGGTTAAAAAGACCAAGCGCGTAACTGTAAAAAGTTATGAGTCAGCATATGGTGATGAGGAAGTAAATCTTATTTCTAAGCCAGCTGAGACACCGGCGCCGGAGGAAACCCAGGGACCAGCCGTAGAAGAAACAACTGCTCCTGCGGAAACCGTGAATCCAGACGGGACAACAGTACCGGATGAGGACGGAACCGCAACCGTTCCAGAAGAGACAACATCTGTAGAAGAAAGCATATCTTCTGACAGCACAACCGCATCAGAGGAAACAGATACTCCTGAGGAAACCACGGCAGCTCAGGAAGAAAGTAAGGCAGAGACCCAGACAGAGGCAAATGACGCTGAATCTACTGAGGAAAAAACTCCTGAAACAGAAGCTCCCCAGCCGGCTGAGATAGAAGCCCCTGAAACAGAAGCACCAAAATCAGAGTCTCCAGAAGCAGAAGCTCCCAAGTCTGAATCAGCCGAACCAGTAGCATCTATCGTGCGTCACTACGCACCAGTAGTTGCAGATAATGAGAACGGCGATGCAGAGCCAGAGTCAAAGGAAGAGACAGAAGCCCCGGAGCCGGAAAAAGAGGAAGAGCCAAAGGAAACAAAGGCGCCGGAAAAAGAAGAGACAACCGTAGAGAAGAATGAGACAACTGAAGCAATAGAAGCAACCACAGAGGAAATCGAAGCATCCGGTTCAAACGAGTCCACACAGGCTCCCGAGGAGTCAACAGAAGGGACTGCCGCAGAAGCAGACCAAGAGACCACTGTACCAGATACAGAGGAAACAACCGCAGCTGCAGAAGAGAGCGGTTCCGCGGATAATAGCGGAAGCAGTGCAGATGTATCTTCAGAGCTGGAAGAAACAGTGGGAACAGCCACATCCTCCACAGCTGAGCAGACAAAGGAAACTCCTTCGGAAGAAAATCATGTTTCCAAGGCTGGCACAGCGGATTTAGTCGGAATGGGGTATTGCTCCACTGCAAAGGTATATGTAGCAACACTTAACCAGCTGAAGGCTTTAGATGATTTTGACGGATACAAGGTTTCCTATGCCGTATATCCGGAGGCAAGCGCCCGTATCGTGGAAGGCCTCAGGGGTGTGGAAGAAGGCGGAACATTAACCTTCGGCGTAAAGAACCAGCTTGGTTCCGCGATTGATTATGTTTCTGTAAATGATGAGATTATCGAGGCAGACGCAGTTGTTGAGAATGAAAATGGTTCCCAGACCGCATGGTATTCTGTTCCGGATATCTATGAAGAGCAGGATGTAGAGGTTTATATGAATGAAACCATGGCGCATCCGGCAGTTGAACTGGAACCCATTGTAATGGATGACGGCGTAATCATTTATATCGGCGCAGATGAAGGTGTCCTTCCTGCTGGAGTGACGGCATCTGCTGTAAGGGTTAATGAAGATGTTGAAAATGCAGTAAAGGAAACCGCACAGGCAGATGAAGAAGGCAAAATTGTCTCATCCATCATGGCTTATGATATTAACCTCTGGTTAGGCGATAAGCTGTTGGATTCAGACATTTGGGGCGGAAGCAAGCGGGTAAGGGTAACATTTGCAGGCGCTCCTGTGGAAGAACAGAATGCCCAGTCCGACAAGGTTGAGGTCATGTATGTTGAGACTGTCCAGGATAATGATAAGGAAGAAAAAGAAAAGGCGGCAGCTCAGGAGATTGACATTCAGGCAGCAGACATTGTCAATGTTGAAGCAGTTGGCGCATCTGTTGACGAGGCATCCGTATCCTTTGAAGCAAAACACTTTTCCATTTATGCTATTGTAGGATCAGAGGCATATAAGAATTCCTATACAATGTATGTAGGCCAGACCATAAGGTTGGAAGCATGCGATGCCATAATAGGTGGAACAGGTGGAACATGGATATCATCTGATCCAAGTATAGTCAGTGTGGAACAAAGTGGAATTAACTGGTATCCATATGCGGAAGTCCATGCCAATGATATAAGTGGAAAGACAGTAACGCTCACCTACTCATATGGATGGAACGGTAGATATAAACAGGAATTTGAAATTACGGTAAAGAGAAATGAGGTTAGAGCGTATTTCTATGTTCAAAAACCTGGGAAAGATCCCGCTTCTTTGGAAGACAAGGACTGGAAATATGTAGGCTATGGAAATATTGATGTCAGCGGCATTAAGAATCAGTATGGAACGGATATGGTAGGGGGTAATAAACATTACAGCCTTGATAATCCAGCCAGCAGAGTCATTAACTATCCGGCTGAAGCCAATATCAAGAAAGTCATAGCAGACCTTTATGGAGTCGATGCGAATAATATTGATGTAACAATATCATATTCGCCATACAAGATAACGTATCCGATGGGGTGGGTGGATGAAAAGGGAAATTCCCATGATAGTGGTAAGGCAACCTATCATGTGGATATGACAGCCAGCGTGACCACCAGAGAAAAGGCTACGGCAACCTATTGGTTGTGGGATGCAGGTGAACAAGGCTACCAGCCTGTTGAGAGTTATGATATAAGGATTGGAGATAATACATCCCCGGAGAAAGTATATGTTGATAAGAAGACAGTAGGCGGAGTGGAATATCTGTTTAGTGGATGGTACACAGATGAGAAGCGCAGTCAGGAGGCCGAATTCCCGTATAAGGTTAATCAGATGGTTAACTTCTACGCCAGGTATATCCCGAATCCATCCATAACAATTCACTATGAGGCCATAGGCGGAGGCAGTGTAACCAAGAATAAGGACCAATTTAAAGCATACACAGAGGGGCCGACAGGTTCAACCGCTATAACACCACAGGGATATGAATTTAAGGGATGGTTTGACAATGACATGGGCGAGGGAACTCCTATCTCCAACAATGTCCAATTCACACCCGATAAGCCGGAAAGCGGTTGGATGGATGGAATGACCTTCTACGCAGTATGGGAGGGAAATGAAGACATCCTTACCTATAATGCCAACGAGGGCAGCGGCGACATGTCCCCAAGCACTGGAATTGTAGGCGGTAAGGTATCTGTAAAGGAAAATCAGTTCACCAGGGACGGATATTACTTTGCAGGCTGGAATACAAAAGCAGATGGAACCGGCACCTCATATGAGCCAGGTGATTTGTATACGCTGACGGCCGAAGAAGATATTCTGTTCGCAGTATGGAAGGAAGTAGGAACCTTTAAGGTCTGGGCATATTATCCTGATACAAATCCAGATCTCAGTTACGGCGAATATATTAATAGGTATGAAGATTACGGACCGGATGATGCGCCCCTGACTTACAGAAAGGATGGGACACAGGACGGAGCAATCCTGAACCTTAACGGTGTAAATGAAATTCTGGCGTACAGCAAGGCACAGACCGAGGCAGGCCATGAGGGAGCTAAAATCAATTCCGTATATCTGATGTATGAGACAGATACAGGATGGTCCAAAGCGATTTATGCAACATTAAAAGATAGCAAAGCGGTTGCATTTGATGGATTAGATGATGAAGTATTCCATGAAGGAAAGGAATCACGCCTGCATATCACTTACAAACTTCCGAGGACCGTTCAGGTTGAATACTGGAAGAATGTAGGTACAGATTATGAACCAATGCCTTTAGAAGGATATGAAATCGGAATCAATCCGAATTTCGTATACGCCTATGACTATATCAACATTTCAGAGACCAGCACTTCCCGTCAGGATATCATAAAGGCAGTTCCGGCTTCCCTGTTAGGCTACGGTCTTGGTAAGGTGGTCTTTAAGACGGGAAATGATAAGCCTACGGGAGCAGAAGTTGATTTAGGAAACCGCTTCCGTGTTAAGGATACCAGGGCGGCCCAGAGAATCTGTATCTTATTAGAGGAAAATGAAGATGTAACCCTGACCTATGTTGCAGGTACTGGCGGCAGTGTGGCTCCTGAAAGTGAAACAGTGGCCCCATCCACCGGAATTGCAAAAGGTTCCAAAGCAACGGCATCACCAGGTTACCACTTTGAAAACTGGACAGTAAACGGCGTAGCAGTTGGAAAAAATGATGTCATAGGAAGACATGAGATAGATAAAGTGGCAAAAGCCAGCGGCATTTATGAGGCAACTGAATTTAAGGCTAACTTTAAAGAGGATGAAGATGTAACCATTAACTATGTTGCAACTGAGGGCGGTATGGTTGATTTGTCCAAAGAAACCATTGCCCCGGTTACGGAGGATGCGAAAGGCTCCACGGCAAGCGCATCGCCAGGTTATCACTTTGTGAACTGGACAAATGAAAATGGCGATGAGGTCAGCACGGACCTTAAGTATGTGCCAGCGCGGGTAGAGGGGCTGAATGTAGCAGCCACCTATACAGCTAATTTTGCAGAGGATTCCAAAATAACAATCCAATATAAGGCGTTGAAGGGTGGAAACGTCAGCACTTCCTATGAAATCCTTGCACCTGTTACGGATAATGCATTAGGTTCCGAGGCACAGGCGCAGCCAGGTTACCATTTTGTAAAATGGACCAACGAGGCTGGAGATGTAGTCAGTGAGATTGAAAAATATATTCCTTCAAAGGTAGATGGAGTGAATAAGGCGGCAATCTATACAGCCCACTTTGAAGAGGACGCAGATGTAACGATAGTATATAAGGCAGAAAAGGGCGGAAAAGTAACCCCAACAAGTGAAACTCTTGCCCCTGCTACAGAGGATGCATCAGGTTCCACAGCAGAAGCACTGCCGGGCTATCATTTCGTAAATTGGACTGATAAGGTTGGAAATGTAGTCAGCGATGACCTGAAGTATGTTCCGGCCAAGGTAGGTGGAGTGAATGTGGCGGCAACCTATACAGCCCACTTTGAAGAGGATGCAGATGTAACAATCCTGTATCAGGCAACAGCAGGCGGAAGCGTAAATCCAGCAAGTGAGACCCTTGCTCCTGTTACTGATGTGGCATCAGGTTCCACAGCAGAAGCACTGCCGGGCTACCATTTCGTGAATTGGACTAATAAGGCTGGAAATGTAGTCAGCGATGACCTAAAGTATGTCCCAGCTAAGGTAGACGGAGTGAATGTGGCGGAAATTTATACAGCCCACTTTGAAGAGAACCCAGATGTAACAATCCTGTATCAGGCAACAGAAGGCGGAAGTGTGGATCCAACAAGTGAAACCCTTGCTCCAGTCACTGATTATGCAGCAGGATCAGAAGCAAGAGAACTGCCGGGTTACCATTTCGTGAATTGGACTGACGCAGATGGAAATGAAGTCGGCCGGGATTATAAATTTATCCCTGATAAGGTAGATGGAGTGAATGTAGCGGCAACCTACACGGCCCATTTTGAAGAAAATGAAACAGTAACCGTCAAATATGTGGCTGACATAGGCGGAAACGTCAGCAAGGAAGAAGAAACCCTTGCCCCGGCAACCGGAAAACCGGAAGGAGCCAAGGCAGCAGCAAATGACGGATATGTATTCACCTATTGGACCAATATGGCCGGTGAAAAGGTAGGAGTGGATGAAACCTTTATTCCAAGCAAAGATTCCATTTCCAAAGTATTTGAAGCAGATACCTATACAGCACACTTCGCTATAAGAGGCGATTTAAGCTATAAGGTTGAATACTACTATGATGGAGTGTTAGGGGAGGTTGATTCCAAAGACAATGTTACATTTGAGACAGAGATTCCATTTACTACCGTACCAAGGGTATTTGAAGGCAGGAATTATATCTTTGAAAGCGCAAATGGCCCTAAGACAGTAGGTTCTGACAGCAGCGCCAATCTCGTTAAAGTGTATTATGTATTAGACGAAACCGGTGTGGAGATTCCTCAGGAGCCAGATGGAATACCTGATAAATATCAGATAACCTTCACTTATGTAACTGGCAGTAACGGAAGTGTAGGCGGAAGGACGACGGAAGTCCATACAATTCAGGAGATAACCAGGAATCCGGAAACCCATGAAATCATTAAGGTAGGCAGCGTGATTCCGGCCCATCCAAATGCGGATGTCACGGTATCTGCCAACAGCGGATACGTGTTCAGCAACTGGAGTATTGACGGAAATGCAGGTAAAACGTACAGTGGTGCGGAAGCAATCAAAGCAGATGCATTTGTACAGGATACCACATTTATAGCGAACTTCAGGTCCACCGGTGGAAGCAGTAGCGGCGGTGGTGGTGGAAGCAATTCCGGAGGCCCAGGACGTCTGTCACAGACAAACGGCGGCCCAGGTGCAGTGACCATTAACCCGGAGGACGTACCGTTGGCACCGCTTCCGGAAACACCACTTGATATGACCCTGATTAATGATGATGAAATACCGCTGGCCCCGTTGCCAAAGACAGGCCAGGGATTAGCCAAATCAACATTAACAATGATGATGTCCGGTATCTTCCTGATGCTGACAGCCATCAGCAAGAAGCGGAAAGAAGAGGACTCCTGATGATCATCGGGCGAGGGTAAGTTACAAGTAAAAGTATTTAAACCAATAAAAAAGGGCGGCACCTTATGGCTGAAGGATCAGCCGGAGGGGGCCGCCCTTCTTTTGGTCAAAATATCCCTTTTATTACGTCATAAATCATGGTATATAAGAGTTCCTGGCATATCCAGCCATCCTGTTTCCCTGAATATAAAAAAAACATACGAAAATTTCCAAATTGTGACTGGGTTGTAACCACGATTTGTTAGAATTAAAATGAATAGCCATTATGTGATTTTAAAGTATGTATGGAAGGAGTAGTTGTATGAGGGGAAAGAGGTCTAGGGCCAGAAAACGAAGTTTTTTTTACCGGCAGAAGCGGCTTATTGCGTTCATGATGGCGATGGTAATGACATTTACCAATATTAGCGCCAACTGGAATGTTGCTTATGCAGGTGCAGCAGAAGAGGTGGAATTTGAAATAACGGGAAGTAATCTGCTGCTTTCCCTAAAGGAGGCAGTTGCTGGCGGCAATGTGGTCAGTGAGGGAAATCTGGATTTTACAAACGGTCCGGTTGATAAATTCCATGAATTATTTTTTGGAAGCGGTGTGGTTTATGAACTGTTTCCAGAGATAACAGGAAGCGGCATGGACGCAGAGCTTCGTGTCTTCGCCCGTCTGCCGGAGGAGGCAGATGATGCATATACTGTTACCGGTGATGAGGAAATCATCATGATGTATATCAACAACAGTGATGTGACACTGAACTGTCAGACCAGGGTTGATGATAAAAGTTTAAAACAGGTAACGGTTAAGAGTTTTGAGAATGTATTTGGGGATGATGAAATTGAGATTATTTCCAAACCATCAGAGGAGATTGTGATTGATACATCGGAAAATGGCGGCAATCTGTCAGATGATGGTGATACCCAGAACTCCACGGCAGCAGATGGGAACCAGGATGGGAATGATGGAACCCAGGTTGGCGATGGGCATGACAGTGTAGTGGAAATAGAAGATACCACGACGGCAGGAACAGATGCCACAGGAGACAAAGAAACGTCAGAGGATAAATCCGAAGGTTCTACGGAAGAATCGGCAACGCTTCCGGAAGACAATGCTGGGGAAGTTAAGACAGAGGAAACTAAGACAGAGGAAACTAAGACAGAGGAAACTAAGACAGAGGAAACTAAGACAGAGGAAACCCAGCCAGCAGGATCCCAGCCCAAGGAAACCCAGTCCAAAGAAACTGAAGCACCGGAATCCCAGGAGAAGGAAGAAGAGCCGGAAATCCAGGCAGAACCGGTTGCATCGATTTCAGTTAACTATGCACCACGGGTTGCAGAACCATCAGAAGAAGCAGGGGGAGCAGAGGAAAAGCCAGAGCCGGCAGACCTGCCTCATGCATCTGCTGATGATACAGGGACAAAGACGGATGAGCCATCTATAGAGGAACCAAAGGAAACAGAAGGGGCAGCGGCGGACAGCAGTCCGAAGGAGACATTACCACCCCAGGAGGCATTGCCGCCAGTAGATAACGGTGATACAGGAGAAAACGGGGCAGGGACGCCAACCAATCCGGCCGTACCGGAAACTCCAAAGGAGACAGAACCATCAGCACCGGAAATCCCGAAGGAGGCAGAACCATCGGCACCGGAAATCCCGAAGGAGACAGAACCATCGGCACCGGAAGTCCCGAAGGAGACAGAACCATCAACACCGGAAGTCCCAAAGGAGACAGAACCATCAGTACCTGAATCACCTGAGGGAACAGAACCCTCCGCCCCCGAAACACCGGAAGAAACAGTTCCCCAGATTCCGGAGGAGACACAGCCGGTTCCAGGCACCCCCGATGTTGCCACTGGAAGTGAGGCTGTCCAGCCGGAAGAAACGGTTAAGGCGGAAACAGCAGGCGAACATGATCTTGTGGGAATGGGCAATTGCAGTACTGCAAAGATTTACAGCATGTCATTAAAAGATGTGCTTAAGAAATCATATCCCAAGTTCAGATACACGGAAACCATTGATAATGGGGTAAAAGTTACATTGAGGGCCAACGCAGGCGTACTGCCAAGCGGAACCACTGCAGAGATTGTAGATGTTACAGATAACGTAAAGGACGCGGTGACAGAGTCTTCCGAGGGAAATATATCCGATATCGTTGCATGTGACATAACCCTGAAGGATGCCGATGGCAATGTTCTGGACAACGACAGCTGGATTGGATACGTGCAGGTTACATTTTCCGGTTCACCGGTTAAAGAAGTAACGCAGGGTTCTGAAACCATTGCCGTTATGTGTATCAATACGGATGTGGATACCACATCGGAGGTACTGGCGCCAGCGGATGTTAATAATCTGGAACTTGTCAATGAAATCACCCCGGACCACACAGAGGGTGTCAATCAGGTTAACTTTGACGCAGAGCATTTTACAACGTATTTTGCCACAGGCGTCAGCGACTGGGACTGGATGTATACCCTGTCTGTTAAACAGATCCTGACGGATCCGGCTACAAATAACAGGTATGTACAGTGGGATGAAGTCCTGTTAAAGAGCAGCAATTTTGTGAATAATCAATTCAGCTACGCTGATTACACGCTGGACGCGCTTAAGAATCCCGGTGTAAAGCAGACCACGGCAGACAGCCTTGTCATCCAGAAAGATGTATTTGGCAGGAACAGGAATGCAGAGGTTGAAATAAATTACCTGCTTCAGGATGGATACTATGTATACCGCGGTTCAGATGGGACGGGCAAGACCGTTAATATGAATTGGATTGAAGGAGAACGGGTACAGGCGGTGGCTGATGAGACGTATCCCATCTATATAAATGCCCAGCAGTATGCTGATTTAAAAAGTAAGACCAATGCCCATCCGGCTGAGTATGCAGGCACCTGCGGCCAGATACCCGGATTCTTCCCAAAGGAACGGCACATGCATTATATTCCCACCAGATATGATGCCAATGCCTGGGTAATCTCTTATGTGAGATGTGATAAGTATGGCGGGGAATCAGAGGATTATAAATATTTCCGGGTGATTTTTGAAGATGAGGCCGGGGAAATGCTCAAAGAGATGAGTGTTAAGGAAAACGACAGGCCTGTTCCTCCAAGTGGTATTGAGGATTTGGAAGGATGGTATCTGCGCAGTGATTTAAGCAAAAAGATATTAGACCCATTACCTCAAATCACCAATAAATATGCCGAGGAGCATTCAGAGGTCTATCCAGGAGGCGCCAAAGCTGTTGTATTTGTGGCAAAAACCACCCCAAAACCAGATACAGGCCAATATAAGATTGATGTTGATAAAGACATCGTAAAGGTGGTTACTGCTGATGGAACTGTGTACGAAGGACGTGATGCAGAGGATCTGGTTGAAAAGGATAGGGGCGGTGTGACTGCCGGAGATACCATAACATACAGGATAGTCATAAAGAACGAAGGCAACCGTCCGCTTACCGGTATTTGTGTTACTGACAAAATCATGAACAGTGGAAACCCCATTGATTTAGGGGAATATGCCAATATCGATAAGATTGAACCGGGCAAGCCGGTTGCATTTACCTATGATTACACCATTCAGGCCGAAGATGTAAAAGTATACGACCATGAATTTGAACTGGAAAACAGGGTCGAGGCAGTGGCGTCTGAACAGGATAAGCATGGCAATCCGGTAAAGGACAGTGACAGTGAAGATATTGACCTGATAAAGATTGTGGTGAAACCAGTCCTGGGCATTGAAAAGAAGGTAAGCAATACAACTCCTAAGCCAGGTGAGAGGATTACCTATACAATTACGGTAACGAACCGGGGCGATGGGGCTGCCAAGGATATCAAGGTAACAGATACGGTTCCGGAGGGGCTTGGGAATATATCGACATCCCCGAAGGCAGATAAGATAACAGGCAGGACCTATACCTGGAATATTAAAAACCTGGAACCGAACGGTTCAAGGGTATTTAAGGTCTATGCAACGGTTGATACTAAGGCAGAGCCGGGAACACAGATTTCCAATACAGCCTATATTGACGAAGCGCATTCCTCCACAGAAACCATAACTGTCACAGGAAGCCGTCTGGGAATCACAAAAACAGCGTCCGAGAAAACGGTGAAACCGGGACAGACATTTAATTATGTAGTGAAGATTGAAAACACAGGTAATGCCCCGGCGAAGGATGTGATGGTTGAGGATAGGTTATCCGACCATCTGGAATTCATTAAGGCCGAACCACAAGCAGGATCAATCAGAGGAAATAATATAAAGTGGAAGATTGACCAGGTAGATGCCAAGGAAGTAAAGGAAATTGTAATTACTGTAAAAGTAAAGGATAATGTAGAGCCAGAGACTAAGATTTATAATACTGCTACTTTGAATGGATGCCAGAATTCCAATAAAGAGGTAGTGGAGGTCATTGGCAATAAGGTTAAGATAACAAAGAAGGCCAATGTAAAAGACAATAAGGTAGTAGCTGGCCAGGAGTTCACCTATACCTTGACAATCCAGAATCTGGGCAGTAAGCCTGCAAAGGATGTAATCGTAACAGATAAACTTGTGCCTGAACTGGAATTTGTGAAGTCTTCACCGGCTCCTTACAAATCGGATGACAACATTAACCAGTACCAGTGGAAGATAGATAATATCAAGGCATGCGGTAAAGCAGAGATAACGATTACTGTTAAAGTCAAGGATGCAGCAGCACCCGGAACCATAATCAGTAATACGGCATTAGCAGACGGAAAAACGTCAAATGAATCATTGGTAACGGTTACTGGCAGTATACTGGAAATAACCAAGAAAGCCAGTCAAAAGGCTGTAAAGCCAGGTGATGGATTCCATTATACATTAACTGTAAAGAATACAGGCAATGCAACGGCGAAAGACATCAAGGTTACGGATGTACTGCCCGAAGAACTTGAATTCATAAGTTCCTTCCCTTACAAGGAGACTGAAAACCAGGGCCAGTATGAATGGTCAATCAAGTCTATAAAGGAAGGATGTGATGTATCCATACGGGTATATGTGAAGGTGAAAGAATCGGTTGCACCGGGAACGGAGATATTCAATACTGCTAAAGCAGGAGATATTCCATCGAATGAAGAAAAAGTAACCGTAATGGACAGCAATCTGGTAATCACCAAGAGCGTTGACAAGACAGATCCCAGACCTGGAGATAAGGTTGTCTATACTTTAACCATAACAAACACTGGTAATAAAATGTCAGGCCCATCCATAGTAGAGGATCGGTTATCTGACTATCTGGAGTTTGTAAGACAGGAAAGCTCATGGACAAGTAGTCCTGGATGGGATAACACATACAGATGGGGGCTTCCTCATCTGGATCCAGACGGAGAAATAACAATCACAATTACAGCCAAGGTAAAGGAAGATACACCTGCAGGCACCGTGATTGAGAACATTGGCACGGTTAATGGAAAAGAGTCCAATCCGGTTGAAATCACAGTAACAGGCCCGTCACTGGGTATCGTAAAGACAGCTGATGACCAGACACCGGTTAAAGGCGGCTTTGTAACCTACACTCTCAAAGTTACGAATAATGGAAATGCTTCAGCACAGGATGTGAAGGTTGAAGATAGACTGCCTATGGGGCTGGAGTTTGTAACGGAAGGGTCAACGCCAGGCTGCACGGTTCTGGACAATGGAAAACTTCAGTGGACAATTGATGAACTGGAAGCGGAAAAAGACAAGGATATCATAATAGTAACCAAGGTTACCGCTGAGGCAGGAAGTCAATTAAGTAATATCGGCTATGTGGATGATATTCCGTCCGTGCCGGAAGTGGTAGTGGTGGGTGAATTAAGCTACACGGTTAAATTCTACACAGACAGTACATCAGATGGAAACCATATTGCAGGAGCGGACCGGGTAATCGAGGATGCAACACTGGGTATGGCTATTGATGAACTGGCAGTGGACACAACTTTGGATACTGATAAGGTGCCGGACGGATATAAGGCAGAGGGCATCATTGATTTAAGCAACAGTATTGATAAAATCGGGGATGACAGCGATAAGAATATCATCCGGGTTTATCTGCCGAGGAGAACCGATTTAAGCTATACCGTCAACTACTATAAAGATGCTGTTGATGGCAGCCTGATTGCAGGAGATGGCAATTTCCTTGGAAGTGATGTATTTGCTGACCAGGAATACCTGAAGGTCATAACCGGTCAGGATATAGACAGGACAAAATATGCCCCATACGGATATACGGATGAGGGAAGGGTAGAGCCTGAAACCATTACAATCACGACCAATGTAGAAGAGAATGTGATTAATGTCATCTTTGATAAGGATCCTGAGAAGACGAAAGAGGTTTCCTACCGGGTGGAGCACTATCTGGGTAATGAGACATCTCCAAGGGATGCCCAGACCGTGACGGTTAAAGTATGGCTCGACGATCCGGGTGTGATTCCTGTGACAGCAGACTCCTTAAAGCCGAATACATATGCGGGATATACCTTTAAGGGCTATGAACCTGCAGGGATTAAGGCAGGGGATATAATGGAAGACGGGGCGGTTATAAAGCTGATGTATACGGCTGACAATACTCCGGGCGGAGGAGGAAGCGGCGGTGGAGGCGGCTCCAGCTCCGGCGGCGGATCGGGGAGATATGGAACAACAACCGGCGGGCCGGGAATGACCGCAATCCCGGAACAGGAAGTGCCGTTGGCAGAAGCCCCTGAATTAGCTGCATTAATCGATGACGGGGAAATCCCGTTAGCCGGGCTTCCAAAGACCGGGCAGGAAACTGCAAGGACAGAATTAACACTGGTATTATCCGGTATCTTCCTTGTAATGACTGCCGTAAGCAGGAAACGCAGGGATGAGGCATAGTATCCATCCTGAAATTTGAATTAGAATGATCCATGAAGGAAAGCCTGGGTTTAAAGCCCGGGCTTTCCCGTATTCTATGAGCTTCTTTGGTATTCCTGCTTTTTAATGGACCGGTATCATTTGGAAGGATAGAAGATTAAAATACCCTAACCCATATTGCCATTGACTAACAGCCCTTGCGGCATTTAAACTATAATCAGATAGCGGACAGCACGGATGGAGGCGGGATTATGCAGTCATTGACAGAAGTAAAGGCAGGAAATGAATGTACCATTAAGTGGATGTTTGGCAGTCCCCAGGCGCTGGATATCATGAATCAGCATGACATCAGGGAGGGAAGCACGATTCATGTGTTCCTGCAGGGCAGGGACAGTATGATTATTGGAAAAGACAGTGTGCGCCTTGCCATTGGGAACGAGATTGCAGAGCGGATAAAGGTGTGATTGAAAGAGTAGGGAATATGCAAGGCCCCGGAAAGAATCTGGTGATATATTTTTCATTGGATTCTTTCTGGGATTTTGTTCTGTCCTGTAACCCTGTCCATAATATTATAATACGGCCAGAGATGGAATCTATAATCTGGATTTGTATTCCGGCCTGCTATCCGGTCCGTTGGGGATGTTGACATTTCCAGTTCAATCAAGTATTATAATTATATTCTTACATAGTTGCATAGCTTAATTTATTTAAGCAATATGTGCATTCGCACATTCTGGCAGTTTCTGCCGAACAATCACATTTCTATAAAACGGCAGGAATCCAGGATGGAAGTAGCTTTTTATCAAGCTGTCGGTAGTCATCATTTGCCTGGATGGAAGGGATGCCATGGATTCAAAGAGAAGTCTCCACGGTTTTTTGGGCACACTTCTGTCACCGGATATGTCAGCGGATGAAAAGAGGGAGGTTCTGGAACGGGATTATGGCATGGAGATGGAACAGGAACTGGGAGAGGGGTTGAGGCAGATGTGTAATTTGAGTGAGGCGATTGAGGAGAGAGGGTTCAGTAAGGGGTTTAGCGAAGGAATGGAAGGCTTTGCATTGTTGGTAGAAAATCTGTTAAAAGAATCCGGACTTGGGGATCTGCAGAGGGCTGTAAAGGATGAGGCGTTGCGCAGGCAGCTTTTTGAGGAATATGATATAGTAACAAAGTAAAGGCAGGACGGTTAAGTCCGACAAAGGAGATATAATATATGTCAAAGAAAACAATGAAAGCCGTGGTCTACAAACATACAGGAACCGTTGCGCTTGAGGAGCGGCCTCTGCCCGGACTAATGGATTCCCGGGACGCAGTGATAAAGGTGACATTGACCACTATCTGTTCCAGCGATATCCACATTAAACACGGGGCAGTACCAAGGGCCATTCCGGGAACCATCCTTGGACATGAATTCGTGGGTATTGTGGACCAGGTGGGGAATGATGTGAAACGTTTTAAGCCAGGGGACCGGGTTGCGGTTAATGTGGAGACATTCTGCGGGGAATGCTTTTTCTGCAAAAGGGGCTATGTGAATAACTGTACGGATGAGCATGGAGGCTGGGCACTGGGATGCCGCATTGACGGAGGGCAGGCTGAATACGTCAGGGTACCGTTTGCGGATAACGGCCTTACCCATATTCCTGATGATGTGACAGATGAAGATGCCCTGTTTACCGGAGATATCCTGTCCACCGGGTACTGGGGCGCATCCCTGGCTGAAATCAAACCGGCCGATACGGTTGCCGTGATTGGAGCAGGCCCCACCGGGCTGTGTACCCTTATGTGTGCAGGGCTGTATGGCCCGGCCCGGGTGATTGCAATTGATGTCTCAGATGAACGCCTGGAGCTTGCTAAAAAACAGGGACTGGCGGATATCATCCTTAACCCGCTTAAACAGGATGTGGTTCAGGAGGTACTTCGGCTTACGGAGGGACGGGGAGCGGACGCGGTCCTGGAGGCAGCAGGAGGCAAGGACACCTTCCAGACTGCCTGGAAGATTGCAAGGCCCAATGCAGTGGTCTGCGTGGTGGCCATGTATGAGGAGGCCCAGGTCATCCCTCTTCCAGATATGTATGGGAAAAACCTTGTTTTTAAGACCGGTGGAGTGGACGCCTCCTGCTGCGGGGAAATCATGGAACTGATCCGCGCAGGCAGGCTTGATACCAGCTGTCTGATTACACACCGCACCACGCTGGAACATATCATGGAGGCATATGATATATTTGAGAACAAAAAGGATCATGTCATCAAATATGCGGTGAATATTGAGTGATGCGTGTTTACAATATTTTTACATAGCCAATATAGTGATAGAAAATAACTGGTAAATGTTGTATGATAGAGGAAGCGGATTCATGATGGTCTGCTTTCTCTTTTTAAGAGGATTTTTAATTGGGAAATGGGGTGTTATCTTGCAGCAGGCAAATACAGACATGATTAAGGGAAGTATATTCAAATCCATACTATGGTTTTCCATTCCGCTGTTGATTGGTAATTTCTTTCAGCAGCTTTATAATACCGTGGATTCCTATGTGGTGGGAAATTTCGTGAATACCAATGCCCTGGCGGCCGTGGGGGCGTCCACGCCGGTGATTAACATGCTGGTGGGCTTTTTCATGGGCTTATCGGCGGGCGCGGGCGTGGTCATCTCCCAGTATTTCGGCGGACGCAGGAAGGAAGATATGAGTAAGGCGGTCCATAGCTCCATTGCGCTGACCGCCCTTCTCAGCGTGGTGTTTACCGTGGCGGGGATGCTTCTTACAAAGCCCCTTTTAAGGGCCATCGGGGTGCCGGAGGAGGTGCTGCCGCATTCCTCCCTGTATCTGACCATCTATTTTGGAGGCATGACATTTTCCCTGTTTTATAATATGGGGTCCGGTATCCTGCGCGCGGTGGGGGATTCCAGGCACCCGCTTATCTATCTGGCAGTTGCCAGCCTTGTGAATATTGCGCTGGACTTCCTGTTTGTGTGCGGATTCCATATGGGGATAGCAGGTGTGGCCATTGCCACCATCATCGCCCAGGCAGTAAGTTCCGCCATGGTCATGTACAAGCTCATGCATACCCAGGAGGATTATAAGCTGGAGCTGCGCAAGATACATTTTCATAAAAAGATGGTTAAGAAAATCATAGCCTTCGGGTTCCCGGCGGCCCTGCAGCAGAGCATTACATCTTTTTCCAATGTAATCGTGCAGTCGTATATCAACCGGTTCGGCGCCACTGCCATGGCTGGATATTCCGCGACCATCCGGATAGACGGGTTCCTCCAGCTGCCGCTGCAGAGCTTCAATATGGCCATTACCACGTTTGTGGGACAGAACATCGGGGCTAAGCAGTACAGGCGCGTGAAGAAGGGAATCTGGGCCGCATGGGTGATGAGCTCCCTGGTCATCCTGGTTGGGTCCGTGAGCATGTATTTCTTTGCGCCGTACCTGATTGGCGTTTTCACGGACGATGCACAGGTGATTGCCAATGGTAGCGGTATGCTGCGTATCTTCTCCTATGCATATATTGTACTGCCGGTGGTACAGGTCCTGAATGGGGCACTGCGCGGCGCAGGTCTTTCCAAGATTCCCATGTACTTCATGCTGGGATGCTTTGTTGTCCTGAGACAGATTTATCTTATGGTAGCAGTTCCCATGACCAACAACCTGTTTGTGGTCATGACCGGCTGGCCGGTTACATGGGTGATATGTGCCATTGGAATGCTGGCGTATTATCTGAAGGCGGACTGGCTGCCTGAGGAGGCGGCGCAGAAAAAGGAAGTGCAGTAGCGGGAGGTCCTGTTCATTCCTCCCGCATATCTTTAATCCTGCATGCCTTGAATCCTGCACACCGCCCGCCCTTCGTGGGCGTCCAGGGTCAGGCTGGCCCTGCATTTCCTGACGTCATATAACTTTACGATCCGCAGCATCTCCGGCTCCTCCGGGCAGAGTCCGGCCAGTATCTCCGGACAGCCAGCCAGCAGCTCCGGCTGGTAAAGGCGTGTCTTGCTGTTGTCATTGATGGCGCCGTAGTAGACGTCTGCTTCCACCATGTCCTGGAACATGTGGCTGCCATAGGACAGTTCCGGGTGGTATCCCGCCTTATCGTAGGCAACTTCGCAGATGGCGTTAAACTGGCTGATTTCGGAATAAGCTACCGGGACACCCAGTTCAGGGGATGAGGTGCCGATCCTTCCGGGCACCAGAAGCATTAGCTTGTAATCCGTATCTTCAAAGCGCTGGTTTATCCTGCCGATGAACCGCGCCACGTCCGGTTTTTTCGCATAGGTGTATTCGTAGTATTGCTGGGGGTCCACCCAGACAATGTAATCTATCCGCTCTTCCTTGGAACGCCGCATGGATGTCCTGCGCACGTCAAACAGAAGCTCATGGTCCACGCCTTCCGGAATCCGCACCTGTTCGGAACGGGCGGCCTGAAGGGGCCTGCATTGCAGCAGGTTCAGTTTCCATTTGTCCTCCTCCGGGCAGGTAACGGCAAATTCCACATCCACGGGGCGTCCGTATGCTGTTTCCAGCATTTTCATGAGGGCGCGCATCATATGTATGAAATCCATGTCATCCACCAGTCCCTGGCAGTCCGCAAAGTATATCTTCCTGTAGATATGGCGTTCCGCCAGCATGTCTTCTGCCTCCGTGTCCCTGCTTAGGACCATTTTTTTCTGCCACTTTGGCAGTAACTCTATAATCTGCTCCAAGGGTTTGGTGCAGAGCTGTTTGGCGGCAAAGTCCAGGACGTCCACCTTCCGCTGGGAGAACTTGTGCCGCTCCGCCATGGTGGTGCGCAGGTTGGCCTGTGCCCGGTCCAGACATATGAGGCGGGGGTAATCCCCGGGGGTCCGTTCCACTGCGCGGGTGCCAAGTCCTGCTACCATGCGCAGCATGCCGGCCTCGGGATTCAGGTATTCCATCCACTTATATGGATTGTAAGAACAGCCCATTCCTGCTGCGGCCGGAAAATAAAAGCTGCCGTAAGCCTGTCCTGCCACCTGCTGGATTAACAGCGCCATCTGCTCGTCCACATCCAATAGATGGCGTTTCCTGCGGTACTCGATGGCCTGTTCATTCATCACGCTGGCATAGACACGGCGGATGGCGTCCTCCAGTTCCTCCAGCCGTTCTTCCTTTGTTCCCTGGTTCATGCAGAAGATGGATTCGTATTTGCCGGAAAAGGCATTGCCGTATCCGTCCTCCATAATGCTGCTGGAGCGTACAATGATAGGGGTGGTTCCATAATGGTCCAGCATGTCTGCCAGCTCTTCCCGTATATCATCGGGAATCATGCCGTTCCTTAACCGGCTGGTCAGTTCTTCTGTTTCCTTAAAATGTTCCTTTTCCAGTGTATGCCTGGCTTTAAGCTCGGCACAGCGGTTCAGCACCAGGTAGCGGTAGAATACATCCGTGCCGACGAAAAAGGAATTATGCGGTTCAATATGACCGGAGTATTCCGGCATGTCCTGCTCTATCAGTTTCCTCGCCACAAGCAGGCCGCACGCCTTGCCTCCTATAACCCCGCCGCCTATCTTGCGCTCCCAGACCTTTCGGAAATCTTCATCAGTAAAATGTTTCAGTATCAGCTGTTCCATATGGCTTTCCGTGGTCATCATCTGATTGCAGATGCATTTCCGTTCCTCGTTTGTCAAATGCTCTTTTTTTAATATATCAGGATAATCTGCCATTGCTTACCGCCTTTCCCCATATAGGATTTTCATCCGTATTTGATTTAATCATAGGATATTTTTTGGGGAAAGGCAAGGGCATATATAAAAGCGATGGCAAGCGATGGTAAACAGGATTCCGTATTGACAGGAATAGGTTATGAGTTTACAATGTTAGTATACGAATGTATACTAAATATGGTTTTTACAGGAATTTTGAAAAATGGCAGTATTGAAGATGCAGGGCTATTAAAAACATGGAAATATCAAATCACAGGAATCCGGAGGACCGAACATGGAAAAAATCAACCTATCAGACGGCGAATGGAAATTAATGAACCTTTTATGGCAGAATCCGCCCAAAACAATCACCCAGCTCACAAAGGAACTGGAGCAGGCAACCGGATGGGGGAGGAATGTAATCATCACCATGCTGAAGCGGTTGGAAGCCAAGGGGGCTGTCCGCCATGAGGAGGGGGAACGGGCCAAGCTGTTCTATCCTTCTGTTGAGAGGGATGGGGCGGTCCTTGAGGAGACCAGGGGATTCTTAAACCGCGTGTACCAGGGCAGCTTAAGCCTGATGGTCAATGCCATGGTCAGTTCCAGTGAGTTATCCGATGAGGAGATTGAGGATTTAAAGGCAATCCTCGATAAGGCAGAGGAGGGGCGCCATGGTTGAGACATTGATTACATCATCGGTCCTGATCCTGGGAATCATCCTTCTCCGTTTCCTTTTAAGGGGAAGGATCAGTCCCCAGCTTCAGTACGGCATATGGGGGCTTGCGGCGCTTAGGCTGGTGATGCCCTGGTTTTATCCGGTGCTGGGCTGGATGGGGAATATGACAAGCCCGTTCAGTGTGATGAATGCAGCGGAAACCATCCGGGAACAGGCTGTTTCAAGGCCGGACCTGGGACCGCTGGTCCATAACCTGTCTTCCGGTCAGGTGACGCATTATACAGCCCCTGCCACCATGGCCCAGCGGGCTGCGGGGATTGACTGGCAGATGATTATCCTGATTTTGTGGGGAGCGGGCGGCATCCTTTTATTTATATGGATGCTCTGGATTAATTTACGTTTTTCCTGGCGCATTTACAGAAACAGGGAACGTTATGACGGGGATACATATGGAGCCACAGCGCTTCCCGTATATTGGGTTGAGGGCCTGGCTACCCCCTGCTTCATGTCATATCTGGGTGACCGGGCCATTTACCTTCCAAAGGGGATGGTGGGGGATGAGAAGCGCTTGCGGCATGTGCTGGTCCATGAGGACTGCCATGCCCGGCGCCGTGACCATATCTGGGGAGGGCTTCGCTGCGTCCTTCTTTGCTGCTACTGGATCAACCCGCTGGTATGGGCGGCTGCGTTCTTATCCAAACGTGACTGCGAGCTGTCCTGTGATGCGGATGCGGTCCGCCGCCTGGGGGAGGAGGAACGGTTTTCCTATGGAAGGACCTTGATTGACCTGACGGTCAGACCCAGGGCAGTGTCCGGTTTTCTGAATATTTCCTCAGACATGTGGAACGGGAAAAAGGCCGTGAAGGAGCGGATTTCCATTCTGGCAAAACATCCGAAAACCACTGGAATCATGGCTGTCCTGATTGTATCCGCGCTTTCCTGGCTGGCGGTGTGCACCTATACGGGGAGGCAGCAGGAGGATGATATAAGAATCAGGGCAGAGCAGTGGGCCAGGGCATTTTGTGACAGGGATGGGAAGGCATTGTATGGTATGTATGATCCGGAACGTCCGGAAGGTTTTTATGGGATGGAACCGGTGATGTCACTGCCGGAGGATCCGTATATCAGTTTTGGGTGGTCCAGTCCATGGCCCATGGACCATGTCTTCCAGATCCATAATCAGGATAACCAGTCTGTGATTACCTACTATGCCATGACCTCCGATCCCCACCGGTGGGTATGGAAGGAGAGGATTACCTGGAAGAAGACAGACGGTGTCTGGTATGTGGACCAGAGCCATCTGACCCAATATGAAACGATTCATTCCGCCACTGAATTTTATGAGGCATACAGCGGAGGGATTGCAGGAACCGCCATGGACTACAGGCGGGAAGGAATGGCGGAAACCCTGAACCGGAATGCCCGGACAGACATGGTATACCAGGACCTGCTGTCCCCAGGACTGTCCATGGAAATGCTCCTGAACCTCCAGGGAGGGGAGGCAGCTGTTGTGAAGGACGGGGAAATGACAGTGGCTGTCTATACGTTCCCGGATAAAAGCCAGGCAGCTGTTTCCATGATCCAGCCCTTTGGGGCAGAGGGAATCTGGATACCGGAGGAGATAAGGGAGGCGCCTGAGGTAATGGATGAAGGATTGAAGCCGGAAGATGGCGGGGCAGGTGGAACGGAAGCGATTGATGGAACAGGAACAGAAGCCAAATCCATCACGGCTGAAGACGTGATACGCCTGGCCGGAATCCGTGATACGGAAGATCTGGCTGCGCGGACCGCGGATTTTCCTGAACCGAATGATAGGGACGACAAGGAACAGGGGGATTACCTTGACTGGTTTGAATCCTACATGTTTTATTATAAGGGGGAACTGTACTCGCTTACTATCTCATACCGCAGGGAGGACGACAGCCTGGAGGACATCATCCTGGTACGCCAGCCAACCTCAGAGATGCTGAATATTTACCGTACGCCGGAAGATGTAAAGCATTATAGGATGACGCTTCCGGATGAAGAGGGCATCCGCCGCTTTTTGGATACCCACACAGCCATGACGGATTACCTGACGTACCGGCTGCCCCGGGGGCTGTCCAACCAGGGGTATACGGAGGCGCTGAGCAGTACAGGGGGAAATGTATTCGCGGCCTCAGACCCGGAAGACATAAAACGTCTGGACCAGCTGGCTTCCCATATTGATTATGATTTTGTTCCCCATTCATGGTGGGCAGCAGGAGCGGTGGAACGCTATTCGGGCGGATGGCCAAACCGCAGGTTCAGCCAGGGTGAACTGGCAGACATCGGTCTTCCCTGGAACCATTCCATGTTCATCACGGAACCGGTCAGGGTCATTGATTGTGAGGCCCCTGCCCTGCTGGTCCTGGTACAGCATGATTTATACACGGCTGCCTCACTGGAGGATGTGGAAGCTGAGTACGGACCTGTGCCGGAGGAGGACCAGACCTCCCGTATGTGGTATGTATTCTTTGCAAAGCCGGACAGCAGTGAGGTGTATTCCATTTCACTGAATGCGGATTTATACGAAGATACGGATGTACTGAAGCTGGCCAGAAGCGTTTATTTCACAGATAAAGCATGGACCGTTAAATAGCTACAGCCGCTACAGCCGGAACCACATAGCCAGGCCGGACATGACGAATAGTCCGATGATGATGGACACAGAGGCGGTAAAGCTGGATACGGCCGTGTCTCCCTTGCATTTTTCCGTATAGATAGGAGCCAGGGTACTGACCGGGGCAAATACGGTCACGGCCAGCACCTGCCGCATTTCCAGGGAAAGGGGCGCAAAGTGGTAAATGGACAGGGAGAAAATGCAGGCAGATAACAGCCGTCCCAGGATGACCCGCATGGTGTTCCTGAGGGCGGCGCTGCCATGGACAGGCCGCAGCATCATCCCGATCATCAGCATGGCCAGAAAGCTGTTTGCCTGGTAGACCGGTTCCAGCAGGGCGTCGAGCCAGCCGGGAATACGGATCCCAATGGAGGAGAAAACCAGCATCAGCATATAGGTGTCAAAGGGAATGGATCCCAGGAACCTTTTCCACACAGGCGTCTGCGCGGAGCCATTGTCCCCGGTATCCAGGTGAAGCAGGGTGGTTACCAGGGCATAGGAACCTCCGGTCATCATCACGGCATTGCCGGTATCAAACATGCAGGCGGCCACGGAGCCGGCCGGGCCGAAAAAGTTCTGGATTAAGGGCAGGGTAAAACAGCCGATGTTGTATCCTGCCATATTAAGCATGGTGAACATCCGGTCCCGGCGGTCCAGCTTTCCTGTCAGGCAGTAGGCTGCCAGAAAGGGGAGGAGGCTGCACAGGAAACCCAGGACAATCATGAGGTAAATGGATGGTTCCTTTTCAAACCCGTAAAAGGAGTGGATGACAGCGGCAGGCAGCGTGATGTTGAGCACAAGCCTGCTGAATGTCTTCTGGTCATTGCTGCTTAAGATGTTCTTGTGCCTGAGCAGGCAGCCTGCCAGTATCAGTGCGCCGAAGGCGGCTGGTTTTATAAGGAATCCCATGGATGTAAGCCTCTTTTTCTATATGATTTCATTACCCTGCAAAAAGGTCTGCTGTGGGTTAATTCTACTGCTGCCAGGGGGGCGGCGTCAACTGTTTTTTGTCTTAGGGCGTGTTTGGAAATCCGTTCCTATCCTAGATTCCCATCATTCCCGACATGATGCATCCTCCGGCTGCCCCGCATCCCAGCACTTCCTTTATCTGTGCCTCATCCAGGCGGATGCCGCCGATTCCATAGACAGGGATGTCAACCGCTTCACAGACCGCGCGCAGGAAGCCGGTTCCGCGCGGAGGCAGCCCTTTTTTGCAGTCCGTGGCATAGATATGTCCGGCAGTGAGGTAGGAGGCACCAAGGGCCGCTGCCTCCAGGGCTTCCTCCACACTGTGGACAGAGACGCCTATGGTCTTAAAGCCATCCGGAAGGCCTGTGCCGGATGCCTCCCTCAGCCGCCACAGGGGGAGATGGATTGTATCCGCGCCCAGTTGGCGGGCTGTTTCCATGAAGCTGTGGGCAATGAAGGGAACCTGATATTCCCTGCATATCTTCATCACCTCTTTGGCCAGTTCACCATATTCAGCATCCGGCAAGTCCTTTTCCCTCAGGATCAGGGCGGCCGGATGGAACCGGCAGACCCGGCGGATCTGTTCCGCAAAAGGTCTGGAACAGAGGTTCCTGTTGGTGACCGCCAGGATGTGTCCTTTCAGTCCGGGGTCCGTTATCAGATTCTCATACATAGATATAATCACTCATGACCGGCTGCAGATTCCGCGCAAGCAGGTCATGGAACACCTCATCCACGCTCCGCCCGTCCGATATCTCAAACTGGTCGTCCCCTTTCTCCTTGATTTCATCTGAATGGCTGCCGATGCCCGTGCTCACACCTGCCGATATCTTGGTGGCGGCAATGGAAACCAGGTTGTCCCTTACCCGGGCGCACTCCCTGGTGGAGATGGTGATGCTGGCCCACGGCATCAGGAGGCGGTAAGCGCATACCACCTGAAGCAGCTGTGTCTCGTGTACATCCATGGGATTGATTCTGTCATTGTTGATGATCGGCCGGAGCCTTGGACAGGAAAATGCAATCTCAGCATGGGGGTATTTCCTCTGAATGAGCCAGGCGTGGCAGCCGGTTGCGAATGCGTCTTTGCGGAAATCCGCCAGCCCCAGGAGGGCGCCGAAGCCAACGCCCCGCATACCGCCTTTAATGGCCCGTTCCTGTGTGTTGAGACGGTAAGGGAAACATCGTTTATGACCGGACAGATGCAGGGTTTCGTATTTACCGGAATCATAGGTTTCCTGGAATACCGTTATATAATCAGCCCCGCATCCGTGGAGATAGGCATATTCATCCGAATTAAGGGGATAGATTTCCAGCCCGATGACCTTAAAGTAGTTCCTTGCAATCCGGCAGGCCTCCCCGATATAGGGGACCGTGGATTGGCTGCGGCTTTCGCCTGTAAGTATCAGGATTTCCTGCAGGCCGGTGGCGGCAATGGCTTTCATTTCCTCCTCAATCTGTTCCGGGTCAAGCATTGCCCGCCGGATCTTGTTCTTGCAGTTAAACCCGCAGTAAATGCAGTAGTTTTCGCAGTAATTGGCAATATAGATGGGAGTGAACATCTGGATGGAGTTGCCGAAATGTTTTCTTGTCTCTGACTGTGCCGCCCTGGCAATCTCCTCAATGAGGGGCTGCGCGGCGGGGGAGAGGAGGGCTGCAAAATCCTCAAGGTTTCTCATGTCATGGTTCAGGGCGGCCTTTACATCGCCCGCCGTATAAGACGCCGGGTCATAGGCCTCCATCAAGGAAAGGACCTGGCGGTCAATGCCGGAATCAAGGACCTCCATGTCCGGGAGATAGGCCATGTGGTCGGTCCGCTCCATTTCCAGGTCCTGCTGTACCTGGGTGTTCAGTATACTTTTATTCAGTACATTGGTTTCATTCTTGTTATTGGACATAGCATCTGCCTTTCTGTGGTTCAGTCATGAAGGAATCCGGTCAGGGGGGAGGAGGCGCTGGCCTGCTTATCCAGGGTTCTCCCGAGTCCGGCCAGGTATGCCTGCCGCCCGGATTCAATTGCCAGCTTGAATGCATGGGCCATGGCGGGCACGTCCCCTGCGGTTGCAATGGCTGTGTTGGCCATGATGGCAGCCGCCCCCATTTCCATTGCCTCGCATGCCTGGGATGGACGTCCGATTCCCGCATCCACGATGACTGGAAGGTCAATCTCGTCAATGAGGATCTGGATGAAGTCCTTTGTGCACAGCCCCTTGTTGGTTCCGATGGGAGCGGCCAGGGGCATGATGCACGCGGCGCCCGCATCGGCCAGGTCCCTGGCTGCGTTCAGGTCCGGGTACATATAGGGCATGACCACAAAGCCCTCCTTTGCAAGGATTTCGGTTGCCTTCACGGTCTCGGTATTGTCGGGCAGCAGGTATTTCGTGTCGTGGATGACCTCTATCTTTACAAAGTCCCCGCAGCCTGCAGCCCTGGCAAGGCGTGCTATGCGCACGGCTTCATCCGCATTCCTGGCCCCGGAGGTATTGGGCAGAAGGGTGACATGCTCCGGTATATAGTCCAGTATGTTAGCAAGCCCTCCTTCATTTGCCCTGCGCAGGGCCAGGGTGATGATCTGGGCATCTGCCTGTTCCACGGCAGCGTGGATTAAATCCAGGGAATATTTGCCTGAACCCAGGATGAAACGGGAGGTGAAGGTATGCCCTCCCAGGATGAGCGGGTCGCGGTCTTTCTCAATGATGTTGTCTGTCATGGTATGAAATCTCCTTTTTAATATGTTTGATGTGTCTGCTGTGGATGTTTCAACACGCCCTACGCCTCCTCCTCACCGAGGATCAGCCGTACAATCATGTTGGCCTGATGGGCGGCGCAGAGCATTACCCTGGGCGCCATGAGGCCGTATCCGGATTCAGGATCCGAGATGCCGTCCCCGCAGAGGTAGAAGTGTTTCCCTGCTTTCCTGGTAATCACGGCATTGCTGCTGCCATAGCCGGCCATGCCGGATGCGGCCACCAGATATTTGCCGGGGAAATGGGCCAGTATGCCGTTGGCCAGCATGGCCTTGGCCTGGGGACGGTCAAATGCCTCGCAGATAATGGTTTCCCGGTCAAACAGGGAAACCAGGTTATCCTCTGTCACCTTCACGCAGTCCGTGTAAATATCCAGATATGGGTTAATTTCCCTTAGTGCGTCTGCCAGCGCATCTGTCTTGTATCTTCCCAGATGCCTGGCCGTATACTGCTGCCGGTTCAGGTTGGTAATGTCCACCACGTCATAGTCGATGAGATGCAGGTGCCCCACGCCGATCCTTGCCAGCGCTGATGCCACATGGGAGCCAAGCCCTCCAAGCCCTGCCACGGCAATCCGCGCATGGTCCAGCCTTTCCTGGACCTCTGGGGTATGCCGTTCCCGCAGGGCTTCCTGCAGCTGTTCCCTGGTCACTGTATCAGCCATAATCATCCTCCTCCTACAAAATTTACGATTTCCATTACATCACTGTCCGTCAAAGCGGTTGCGTCATAGCTGTTTTTAGGCAGTATGCTGCCGTTCAGCTCCACGGCAATGCGGTCCAGACGGTAATTGTGTTCCAGAAGATATGTCCGGACGGACACGGGCTGCGTCAGTACGACGGTAATGCCATTGATGACTGCCATTGTTCCACCTCCTTTCCCTGCGGGATTGTTGTGCGATATCAGCATAAAAAAAGTTCACGAAGCAATACACCCGCGGTGGTGCACCCCTTCGTGAACATCTGCTCACTCTGTTTACCAATATGGATTTTAAGGCAGCCGGATGTAAGATATCTGGCTTTAACGCAATAAAAAACGGGAATACCAAGGTATTCCCGCATATAAGCTGCTTCATGGGTCCCTACGTTGGCATTATCCAAATCAGGTTCATGGGTCGAAGTTCACAACTTCCTCTCAGCCTATCAATAAGCTCCCCTATTTATGGAAATCAGTATAAGATATGGAAGGGGATTTGTCAACAGGAAATTTGTGATCTGCCTGTCTGCAAAAGGCAGCATCCTCACTGGACCGTAAGGATACTGCCTCCATACCGGCGCCTAACTAAGCTTACTTATCCTCTTTTCCGCATACGCGATAATCTGGTACAGCACCCCGGACACAATACAAAGTATCACAATGGAGGTCACCACCATGGTCATGGCAAAGGTCTGGGACCCATAGGTAATCAGATAACCAAGTCCGGCCTTGGCGGACAGGAACTCGCCGATGATGACGCCCACCAGGCACAGCCCGATGTTCACCTTCATATTGCTGATGAGCATGGGCAGGGAACCTGGAAGCAGGACCTTTACCAGCACATCCTTCCGGTTGCCGCCCAGGGAGTATATCAGCTTGATTTTCTCCGTATCCATCTGGGTAAAGCCGGTGTAGAGTGTGAGGATGGAGCCGAACACGGCCACGGATACGGCTGCAACGATGATTGTCTTCATGTTATTGCCCAGCCACACGATGAGAAGAGGGGCCAGGGCTGATTTCGGAAGGCTGTTTAAAAGCACAAGGAATGGCTCCAGCACCTGGGCCACGCTTTTGCTGGACCATAAAAGCAGGGCGCAGGCCAGGCCAAAAACAGTGCATAGGGCAAAGCTTACAAGGGTCTCCAGCAGGGTCACGCCTGTGTGGAGGAACAGGCTGCCGTCCCGTGTCATGCTTACCAGGCATTTGGCAATCATGGTGGGGGAGCTGAAGATGAAGCTGTCAATCCAGTGCATGTCAGCCGCCAGCTCCCAAAGGGCCAGAAGAAGCACTAAAAGCATGATGCGGCAGATGGTGACCTGGCGGTGGCGGCGCAGTTCCCCTTCCACAAAGGCCTGCTGGGCCACGGACATTTCACATGTGCCGCAGTTTTTCCTACCCTGTTCCTGCATGGTATAACAAGGGCCGTTATGATTCATATGTCTTCAGCTCCTTCCATACGGTATTAAAATAATTGGAAAATTCCGGGCAGTTACGCCTGTCAAGGGAGCGGGTGCAGCCTTCCGGGAAATCAATGGATAAAACGGACTTCACCCGTCCGGGCCGCGCGGACAGCACGACAATACGGTCGGCCACACTGATGGCCTCAGACAGGTCGTGGGTCACCAGGATGGCCGTTTTATGGGTCCTTCGTATGATGGAGCTGATATCGTCGCACACGGACAACCGTGTCTGATAGTCCAGGGCGGAAAATGGCTCATCCAGCAGCAGTATATCCGGCTTTAAGGCCAGGGTCCTGATTAACGCGGCCCTCTGGCGCATGCCGCCGGAAAGCTCGGAGGGCTTTGCATATTCAAATCCGGCCAGGCCATAGGCGGACATCATATCCAGAAGTTCAAGCCTGGCAGGTTCGTCCAACCGTTTTTGTATTTCAAGTCCAAGGGAAATATTGGAGAAGATGTTGCGCCATTCAAATAAATGGTCCTTCTGCAGCATATAACCGATAGCAGAGTGTGTCTTGGACAGGGGGGCGCCGTCAATGCTGATGGTCCCCTTTTCAGGCTGGGTCAGCCCGCTGAGCATGGTCAGGAGAGTGGATTTTCCACAGCCTGAAGGTCCCACGATAGCAACAAATTCCCCGGCAGACACATCAAATGATATATTGGAAAGGGCCAGCGTCTCACCATCCAATGAGTGGTAGGAGTAGCTGACCCCATTTACTTCCAGTTTGGGAATCATGAAAAAGCTCCTTTCAATTAGAAATCAATTCCTTGATTTATTATATGTTGACAACTGGAAACAGTTCGTGCGTTCTTGCCTGTACATGTGCGACGGGGAAAAATAAGAATGGGGAAGCCGTATCTGGAAAAAGAAAAATAAAACAGGCAGTGTGCGGTCTGCTTCGTCATGAAGCGGCCGGCACACTGCCTGGGTTTATATCTTACTGGTAACTCCATTCCACCGGAGTAGGTCTTGCGGAATCAAATATCTGCGCCGCATCGAATAAATCACTTAAACGTTTTTTGGAAGGGTCTGTCTGGGTCATGTCCTCATAAAGCCGGTAGCCGTCCAGGTTCCTCCTTGCCATGCGCAGATAGTTATTACCCATCTGCATCCAGTATGGGGTGCTGGCATCCACGTTGCAGAAATACCGGAAGCCCTTGGACTCCAGATACTTAAACCGCGGGTTGTCCTCCTTATATGCATGCCAGTCAGCAATGTCATTGCCGTAAGGATAGAGCAGGATATCCGTGGGACCGATCAGGGATTCCACCTCGGCTTCCCACTTGTCCGTGTCCGCGCGGAAACGCTCCTCGGAGATGGCAAAGCCGTCCTCCGGATTCTTGGCCACGCCCAGCTGCAGATGGCCCCAGCTGTGGGAGGCCAGCTCCCAGCCATTGTCCCTTAAGCACTGGGCCACCTTGGCGGCCTGTTCCCGGTCCGCCTCATAGGTGGGGCTATCGGAATACTTGGAGGCGGCTGTCCGGTAACCCAGGATGCCTTCATATCCGGTAAATGCAATGATGGCCCTTGCGCCCTTGTATGAGAAATCAGGATGTTCCTGAATGAAATCCTCCAGCAGGGGAACCAGGTCGTAGGAGCCGGTGGACACACTTCCATCGTCCATGGTCATCTCACAGGTGGGCTTACCGTCCGCGCCAATCACAATACGGCTGGCAAAGCCATCCCCGTCCATGTACGGGTAGTAACAGACATCGTCCTGTGACATGACGAATGGCTTCTTACCCTCCGGCAGCATGATGTTGCCCTTCACGAACCGTTTATTGCCGTTTCCATCCGCCTCTTCATAGGCAATGTCGTGGATCCGTACCAGCACATAGCCACGTTCATACATGGATTGGAGCATTTTCATGAATTCATCCTTAGTGGTCATGACTGAATTATAGCCCCCGCTGTCCTTGTCCCCGTCAAATGCCTTGGAAGTATCCATAATCAGCGTGTGGAAGAATACATGGGTAATCTGGTTCATATCGGCGGGTACCAGCGCCGCCTTTTCTGACTCATACCGTCCCAGTGCTTCCTGCATCCTGGCTTCGGTAACGTCCATGCCGCTGTTGTTGATGAGGTCAATGGCCTTGTCATAATCGTAGCCCAGCGCCAGCCTGTCTGCCTGGGCAATGAGCCTTGAAACATCATCCTGGATTACCTGTGTCTCCTCCGTGGACGGTACGGGGCTGTCCCCTCCGCCTGAAGAAGGGCCTGCCTGGGCAGAGGATACAGCCGCCTGGACAGAACCCTCCGGCCCGGTGGGCTGTTTCCCCAAAACAAACCGGTAGAGGGTGAAGACACCGCCCCCTACCAGTAGTGTGATTGCCAGTAATACGATGAATGTCGGAAGATGCCGCGACATCATGGTTAATTTATGTCTGCGCCTGCGTGCCTGCCTGCGTCTGAAATCTGCTTTACTCATAAATCTGCTCCTATATGTGATACTTGTGTATCATTATAGCATAGAAATGGAAAAGTTGGTACATAGAAAGAAAAACAAATATTGGAATTGCATTTATCATCCATTAGTGGTATGTTAAAACCGGAATGAAATCAAACATAAAGGAGATAATGGTCATGGAAGAGATGGTAAAAGATACGAATTGCGCATATTGCATGCAGGGCGGGCTGGTTGCCAAATTCGGGTATCCTGTATGTGAAATGAAGACAGGCTTCCTTTATATATTCAAGGAGCAGAGCAAGAGGGGAAGGGTGATCCTGGCCCACAAAAAGCATGTGAGCGAGCTTATAGACCTGACCGACGGGGAGAGGAATGATTACTTTGCGGAGATTGCCCAGGTATCCAGGGCCGTGCACAAGGTATTCCACCCGGATAAGGTGAATTACGGCGCATACGGCGACACGGGCCACCACCTGCATTTCCATATTGTCCCTAAGTATGAGGGCGGCGAGGAATGGGGCGGTACCTTCGAGATGAACAGCGGGAAGACCATGCTCAGCGATGAGGAATATGAGGAGATGGCAGAGGCGCTGAGGAAGGCGCTGTAGGCATGCTGATATCATGAAAGACGGGATGAATCCTGCTTTGATGCAGGAACCCATCCCGTCTTTTATGATGCCAGGACTTGAGAGGCAGTTACTTGCCGCATGGCTGATTTTTCATGTACTTTTCCTGATAATCATTAAATACTTTCATGAATGTACCGGATAAGAACAGCAGTGCGACCGCGTTGGGGATGCACCAGAAGCCGGATACGATATCGACCACGGTCCATACAAGTTCCGGGGTCTTGCCAAGGGAAATGAATCCGGGAACCAGCCAGACCAGCCTTATGAGCAGCTTGGCCGCATTGGAGCCGGATGCCTTTGGGAAGATGTAGAAAAAGGCGGACTCGTAGTTGATTTCCCATCCGACCATGGTGGAGAAGGCGAACAGGCAGAGGCAGACCGATACGATGATAGGTCCCATGTTTCCGTAGGTGGAGGCAAATGCGGACTGGGTCAGCGCCACGTCCTTAAGGCCGCTCTGCCAGATTTCCGGGCCGCTGCAGATGATGGCCAGCGCTGTCATGGTACAGACAACCAGCGTGTCCACGAATACCTCAAAGGAACCGTACATGCCTTCCTTGAAGGGGTGGGCCGTGATGGCTGTTGCGTGGGTGATGGGGGAGGTACCGCATCCGGCTTCGTTGGAGAAGGTACCGCGGGCAGCGCCCTGCTTGATGGTCATGGCAACCGTGCTTCCTGCCAGTCCGCCTGTAGCGGAAAGGGGAGTGAACGCATGGGTGAAAATGGTTGCGATTGCCTGTGGGACCTGGGTGATGTGGGTAAGGATGATGCCCAGGACCGTGATGATATAAATCACGCACATGACAGGGGTTACCTTTTCACAGAACTTGCCGATTCCGGTTACGCCGCCGATCAGTACGGTGCCGCAGATCAGGGCAGCCACCACGACGATGATCCAGGTGGGGATATGGAAGGCGTTGTTCATGGCATTGGACATGGCAAAGGGCTGTACGAATGCAGCGGTTCCCAGGCCGCCCACAATGATGGTTATGGCAAAGAAGATGGCTAATGGTTTCCATTTGCGGCCCATGCCGCGCTCAATGTAATACATGGGGCCGCCGTAGAATACGCCGTCCTCTCCTTTGATGCGGTAATATTGGGCCAGTGTGACCTCCACGCACTTGGTCAGCATGCCGAACAGGGAGATGATCCACATCCAGAACACGGCGCCGGGGCCTCCCACAAAGATAGCGGTGGCCACGCCGGAAATGTTGCCGGTGCCCACACATCCAGCCAGTGCGGATGAAACAGCCTGGAGGGGCGTGAGGGTGCCGTCCCCTTTTGCGGAACCCTTTTTGAACATCTCACCGGCCGTGTTTTTCATGATGTGCTTAAAGTGGCGGAACTGGAAAAAACGTGTCTTAACCGCGTACAGAAGGCCTACTGCGAAGAGCAGGATTAATACAGGAGCACCCCAGAGAAAGGAGTTAAGCTTTACTAAAAAGTTTTCCATACCTATACCTCTTTTCTTATGTTAATACAATGGTTTATTTTGTAAGCTGGGAAAGGATGCCGTAGAATCCTTTGCAGGCCTTTTTCAGCTGATCAATCTCTATGTACTCATCCCTGACATGGGCCAGGCTCTCAAGGGACGGGCCGAAACCGATGCATGGGATTCCTGCCTCCCCGCAGAAATGGCTGCCGTTGGTACAGAATGAGAAGTGGGAGATGGGGGCGTCAATGCCGGCTTCCTTAAGCCCTGCCAGGGCCTTCTGCACCAACTCATCCTTCTCGTCGATAAGCCATGCGGGGAAATACCTCTTGGCCTCAATGGTCTCGCCGGTCCAGCACTTCTCGCTTCCTTCTGCCAGATATACCCTGGCTTTCAGATTCGGCACTTTCTTTTTCGCCTCCTCAATTGCTTCCTCAACCTGTCCTAGGATGAATGCCTCGTCCTCGCCAACCAGGGTGCGGCGGTCAAAGGTGGCCCTGCATATGGAGGGGACCACGGATGCGCCGGGATAGGGGGAGGAAATGATGTCCGTAAGCTCCAGGATTCCCTTGCCCAGGATTGGGTGCTCGTTTACTTTGATGTTCCGGATGGCTTCAATGACAGCCATCATATGATAGACTGCGTTCACTCCCTTTTCCGGATTGGAGGAGTGGCAGCTCTTTCCCTCTGTCTCCACAACTACCTCAGCCCGGCCCCTCTGGCCAATCTTGACCGTGGTCGTGGTGGCCTCGCCGATGATGACGAAATCAGGCTTTGCATGTCTGCTGATTTCACGGGAGGATACGCCTTCAAAGCATTCCTCATGCACGGTGCAGGATACACAGATATTGCCTGCAAAATCCTTTCCCGTGTCCTCTGCATACTGGGCAGCGGCTGTAATCATGGCACAGACGCTTCCTTTCATATCAGAGGTGCCGCGGCCGTAAATCCTTCCATCTTCAATCTCTGCGGCAAATGGGTCATGGCTCCACTGGTCGCGGTCTATCACTTCCACAGTGTCAATGTGCCCGTCCATCAGGATTGTCTTTCCGGGACGGCTGCCGTGGATGATGCCCAGAACACTTCCGTATTTGTCAATGTCCACCTCGTCAAAACCATAGTCAATCATGGTTTTCTTCAAAAGTTCAGCTACGTCCTTCTCATGGCCGGACATGCTGGGAATGCGGATTGCCTCCTGGCACAGGGATACTAACAGTTCTTCTTTGTTCATGGTGCATGATCCTCACTTTCTGTGAATGTTTTTATTCTTGAACAATATTCTGTGTGCGATATATTGCATATTGAATATAACATATGTGGATTGGAATGTAAAGGATTGTTATGAATTGGATTGTAAATATCGTCATAACTGATAGAATTATTGATAAAAATATGTGCAATATATACGATGAAAATGACTGGATTGGGAAAAAATGGAATGGAATCCTGATATATTCTTAACACTCTTGAAAGGAAAAGGTGTATGTGATATATTATATATAACATACATTGCTTTAGGCAGAAAGCCGATTGGAAGCGAGACAACAACCGGACCACAGGAGGGCATACCGTGCCGATACCGAAAAAAGACAGCGCGCTGCAGCGCAAATCAGCCAAGGATTTAGTATATGAGACATTATGTGATTGGATCATGCGGGGGGAGATGATGCCGGGGGAGAAGCTTTTGGATACGGAGCTGGCCGCTTATTTTAATGTAAGCCGGACCCCGGTACGTGAAGCGCTCCAGATGCTGGAGGCCCAGAAATTAATTAAGGTAACGCCTGGCCGTGCAACCACGGTCGCGGATGTGGACAAGAACGATATTGAGAAATGTTACCGTCCCCTGGCGGAAATCCAGGGCCTGGCAGCCAGACAGGCGGCCCTCATACTGACCGGGACACAGCTGGCTGAGCTTGAACAGATCCAGAAGGAATTTTCAGAGGCATGCGATGCCAATCAGGCGGAACGGGCCATCCTCTGTGACAATGCGTTCCACGAACTGATTGTCAAGGCAGTGGGCAATGAATATATCATGGAATTTTCCCATATGCTGCTCCTGCATATCCAGAGGATTAAATACCACTATTTCCATAAGAATACGATGAGGAAGGAATCCGTCCAACACCACAGGGATATCCTGGACGCCCTGTCCGGGAAGGATGCGGACCGCGCAGGGGAGCTGATGCGGGGGCACTGGCTGCATGTGATGGAACGGTGCATACGGGAAGTGGATGTGGCTGGGGAACATACGATTTGACTGCTGCGGCAGCGCCGGTATATATCATGGCGCTGCCGTATTTTCATGTATCATATGTAGCCGCCGCTACTTAACTGCGTCCCGGTATTCCCCTATAATTTATGATAAAAGATATAGGGGGAGAATGAGTCTATGGAAAAGAGGACAGGCATTGACGCATTGGAACACGGCAGCATGGGAAGGCTGCTGTGCGGTTTCTGTATCCCATCCCTGGCCAGCAGCCTGGTGACTTCCGTCTATAATATCGTGGACCAGCTGTTTATTGGCAATGTCCTGGGGATTGTGGGCAATGCTGCCACCAACGTGGTGTTTCCGGCCATTACGCTGATTACGGCCCTGTCGCTGATGTGCGGCGTGGGGGCATCGGCTGCCATGAACCTGGCATTGGGCGGGGGAGAAGAGGAGAAGGCGCGCAGGATCGTGGGCAGCGGTTTTGGACTTATGGTATTGTGCGGGCTAATCCTTTCCGCGGTCATGGCGGTATGGACGGAACCATTCCTCTATCTGTTTGGATGTACCGGGGGCGTGATGCCCTATGCCCTGCCATATGCAAGGATTACGGCCCTGGCCTATGTGTTTTCAATCATCGGCGCGGCGGGTCCCTTCTTAATCCGGGCCGATGGCAGTCCCAACTATGCCCTTTGGTGCATTGCTGCCGGCGCCCTGCTTAACATAGTGCTGGATGCTGTTTTCATCCTGGGATTCGGCTGGGGTATCCGGGGGGCTGCGTGGGCCACGGCAGTGAGCCAGGCGGTGGGGGCGGCCATGGTCCTGCTCTACCTTCCCCGCTGCCGGACCATGGCCCTGCAAAAAAAGGATTTCTGGCCAGTGCCGCTGCTTTATGGGAAGATAGCGGCACTGGGGGCCGGACCGGCATTTAACTTCATGACGCAGGCCCTGGTGCAGATATTCCTTAATCATGCGCTCAGGAAATACGGCGCGTCATCGGTATATGGGAGTGAAATCCCCCTGGCAGTGGCCGGTGTGGCAAATAAGGTAAATACAATGGCGTCAGCAGTCGTAACCGGACTCACCAATGGCATGCAGCCCATTGTCAGTTATAATTTCGGACGCAGGAACTATAAGCGGGTGGCAGAGGCGGCCCGGACCGTGGTGGCCATGGTACTGGCTGCGGGATTCTGCATTTTTCTGTGTTACCAGCTGGTACCGGTGCGGATTACCGCGCTGTTCGGGAAGGGGACAAAAGAATACTTTGAATTTGCGGCCAGGTTTTTCCGTATTTTCCTGCTGTTCATTTTCCTGAATGGACTGCAAAGCTCGGTGGGAGGATTCTTTTCCGCCCAGGGAAGGCCGGGGCGCAGCATATTGATATCCCTGACCCGCCAGGTTATTTTCCTTCCGCCGCTCCTGACCATCCTGCCGAGGTTTTATGGACTTGACGGTGTGCTTTGGGCGGGGCCTGGGGCGGACCTTGCCATGGCGGTGATTGCTGTTTTACTGCTTAGGAAGGAACTGCGCAGGCTGGATGAACTGGGACAGGGGGAGTGAATGGGAAGGCACGGATGAATGGTGTGGGGACGGACTGTGCTGGGACGGACTGCACTGGGACGGACTGTGCTGGGACGGACTGTGCTGGGACGGACTGCACTGGGACGGACTGTGCTGGGACGGACTGTGCTGGGACGGATTGTGCTGGGAACGGACTGTGCTGGGATGAAGCGTACGGTATGGTGGCATCGTCCTGCCGCTGCATCGGATATATTATGGTTTTGCGGGAAAAATGACTGAAAATTGGGAATAAGCTGTTTGTCCGTCCCCATACAATTAGTAGCAGATGAGTTTATCGGAGGAAGATATGAAACGGATTGCAGCCATATTGTTATCATTTACAGTCCTGCTGGTCCATCCCGCGGCCACGGCGCTGGGGCAGGAGCCCGATATTGCCATACCTGTGGGAGCGGTTGTTGCTGACAGTGAACTGAGAACGGCTGTGGGCGGGAACGCGGGGGCGGCGCAGCCGGCAGCCGGACAGCCGGCGGACAGTCAGGCCGTGGACGGCCATGCCGCAGATGGTCAGGCCGTGGACAGCCAGGCTGCCGGGGAGCGGATTGGGGATACCCAGGCAGTGGAAGTGCCTTCGGCAGACACCCGGTCCACAGAAGCGCCATCCACGGATTCCCAGCCAACAGAAGCGCCCTCTGCGGATACCCAGGCAGCGGTTCAGATAGCGGCGCCTTCTGCCGTGCTTATGGAGGCGTCCACGGGACAGGTAATCTACGAAAAGGGGGCGGACGAGAAGCGCAGCCCGGCCAGCGTTACCAAGGTCATGACCCTTATCCTTATATTCGATGCCCTGCAGTCGGGGAAAATCAATCTGACGGACGAGGTGGTCACCAGCGCCCATGCAAAATCCATGGGCGGTTCCCAGGTATTCCTGGAAGAAGGGGAGAAGCAGACCGTGGAAACCCTGATTAAATGCATTGTCATTGCCTCCGGCAATGATGCGTCAGTGGCCATGGCAGAGTACATAGGGGGGACGGAAGAGGAATTCGTGCGGATGATGAATGAGCGGGCGGCGGGGCTGGGTATGACCAATACCCATTTTGTGGACTGCTGCGGCCTTACGGAATCACCGGAGCATCTGACCACTGCCAGGGATATCGCCATCATGAGCAGGGAACTGATTAACAAATACCCCCAGATACATAATTATTCCACCATCTGGATGGAGAACATAACCCATGTCACAAAACAGGGAACCAAGGAATTCGGCCTATCCAACACCAACAAACTGCTTAAGATGGCAACGAATTTTAAGGTGACCGGATTGAAGACCGGCTCCACCTCCATTGCGAAGTACTGCCTGTCCGCCACAGCGGAAAAGGACGGCGTGCGGCTCATAGCCACCATCATGGCCGCCCCTGATTTCAAGGCCAGGTTCGGGGATGCCCAGACCCTGTTAAACTATGGCTATGCCAACTGCAAGCTCTACGAAGACAAGGAACATGTGCCCCTTCCCCAGATGCCCGTGACCGGCGGTGTGGAAGATGAGGTGGGCCTTGCATACGAAGGGGTATTCTCCTATCTCAGCCTGAAGGGGGAGGACCTGGGGGCAATTGAGAAAAACCTGGTGTTGGCCGAATCCATGCCCGCGCCCGTGGAACCGGGGCAGAAGGCAGGTGTCCTTGAATACACCCTGGGAGGCAAGAAGCTGGGCGAGGTAAATGTACTCACCAATGGAAGCGTCCGTGAGGCCGGGTACATGGATTACTTGAAACGGTTAGTGGGGGCCTGGAAGCTGAACCGCTAAAGGATAGATGCCAGAAATATGGTATGGGATCTGCCCGGGATTTTTGCTATAATAGAAGCAGGAATCCCGGGTAGATTAAGTTTAATCCGGAAGAAGGAGGACAGGATCCATGCTTCGTTTTGCAATCATAGGAACAGGAAAAATCAGTCACACATTCATGAAGGCCGCCTTAAAGGTGCCTGGCTTTAAGCTGGAGGCGGTCTGCTCCAGGTCACAGGACAATGGACGAGCCTTCGGGTCTGTTTATGGAGTGGACAAGGTGTACACCACGCTGGAGTCCCTGGCGGATGATAAGGAGGTGGACGCGGTATACATAGCAAGCCCCAACAGCAGCCACTGCGCCCAGACCGTATTCATGCTGGAACACGGTAAGCATGTGCTGTGTGAAAAGCCCATTGCATCCAATGCACGGGAACTGGAGCGCATGAGGAAGGCGGCGGACGGGAATGGGAGAATCCTTCTGGAGGCCATGCGCCCTGTATTCGACCCCGGGTTTGCGAAGATAAAGGAAGCGATTCCGCGTCTGGGGCAGATCCGGCGCGCCGTGTTCCAGTACTGCCAGTATTCCTCCAGATATGATGCATTTAAAAACGGAGTCATTGAAAATGCCTTTAACCCCGCCCTTTCCAATGCGGCCCTTATGGATATCGGCGTCTACTGCATCCACCCCATGGTGCTGCTGTTCGGAAGGCCGCAAAGAATCATGGCCTCAGGCATTTTCCTGCACAATCATATGGAAGGGGCAGGGACCGTGCTCATGGATTATGGTTCTATGCTGGGGGAGGCAAGATATTCCAAGATAACGGATTCTGCCCAGCCCAGTGAAATCCAGGGCGAGGATGCCAACATGCTCATCTGGCAGATACAGGATACCAGGAAGATTCAGGTTACATACCGGGACGGCAGGCCGGAGACATGGGAAATCCAGAAGGAAGACAACAATATGTATTACGAAGTGCAGCGGATGGTGGAACTCGCGCAGATGGATGGCGGAAGGGAGCTGGCCGCAGCCCATCTGGAAGGTTCGGTCATGGAGATGGAGGTCATGGATAAGGTGAGGGAACTGACGGGGATACGGTTTGGGGAGTGAGACATCCATACGGTTCGGGGAGTGAGACATCCGTACGGTTCGGGGAGTGAGACATCCGCACTGTTTGGGGAGTGAGACATCCATACGGTTCGGGGAACTGTGATATCCATACGGTTAGGGAACTGTGATAACCTATGGCGCTGTCATCAGGATTGGGCATAAGATTACATTGTGCGGTAGATTTTCTTAATCCTTTGTTACTTCTATTGAAAAGGGGATTTTCACATGTTATCGTAATATTATCTGATAAGAGTGTGAAAAATCTGATTTTTCGAGGAGGTAAGTATTATGAGGAAAAGAGTACTGTTTTATGGCTTTGCCGTGTTCCTGTCAGCCCTGCTGGGGGTGTCGGCCTGCGGAGGAAGTTCCAGGAGCAGCCAGACAGCCGTTGCCATGACAGAGGCCGCATATGAGAACATGGCTGCGGCGGAATCGGCGGCCGGAACGGATTGGGATGACCCTGCGCAATGGGAGGGGGCTGCGGATAAGGCTGGGGTGACGGATACCGCATCCCTTGGGCAGGCCATTCCCCCCAACCGCAAGCTGATACGCAACGTGACCCTGTCCGTGGAGACAGATGCATTTGACCAGCTGATGAAGACGCTGACAGACAAGGTTGGGGAACTGGGCGGATATGTGGAGCAGTCGGACATATCGGGTAACAGCCTGAACTACCAGAATGAGCTGGTTCCACGGTATGCGTCCCTTACGGTCCGCGTCCCCATTGACAGGCTGGACGGGTTTGTATCCACGGTGGAGGCGAACGGCAATATCACCAACAAATCAGAAAACACCCAGGACGTTACCTTGCAGTACAGCGACCTGGAAAGCAGGAAGAAATCCCTGTCCGTGGAACAGGAGCGCATCTGGGCCTTACTTGAGAAGGCGGATACGCTGGAGGCGGTCATTGCCCTGGAAGAACGGCTTTCCGAAATCCGCTACCAGCTGGAATCCATGGAATCACAGCTCAGGCTGTACGACAACCAGGTGGATTACAGCACGGTCTATCTGGACATCCACGAGATCAGGGAGGCCGCATCCTTTACGCCCACCGAACCAGAAGGAATCGGACAGCGGATTGAGAAAGGATTTACAAAGAACCTCAATGCCGTGTCCAGGGGGGCAACCGGCTTCCTGATCTGGTTCCTGGCGGCCAGCCCGATATGGCTTCCCCTGGCGGTGATTGTCATTCTCATACTTCTGATACTGCGCCGGAGTAAGAGGAGGATGCAGGAAAGGCTTAAATCATACGTAATCCATGATGAGAAGGAAGCGGAAGATACAAAAGAATGATATTCATTACAGTTCATTACAGTACCATAGGCCCTCTGCCAATGTCTGGTTGGCAGGGGACTTTTTTTGTTTGTCATAAAGTGCTGGTAACGGGACATTTCCATGCCATAATATATGAAAAATGATGGATGGATAAGGGGAGTACACGCGCTATATTGTAAAAGTGCATAATAATACCCCCCTAATTAGGATCATGCCCCCCTTATCCGTGCAGATGAGTCCTGCTATAATAAAACCAGAGAATAGAGGTCTGAATACTGATTACAGAGAAGGACAGGTGGCTGAAAATGAGCGAAACGATTGTTTCCATGGAGAATATCTGCAAGAGTTTTCCGGGAGTGAAGGCATTGGACCATGTGCATTTTGAACTGCGTTCCGGTGAGGTCATGGCGCTTCTGGGAGAGAACGGCGCTGGAAAAAGTACCCTGATGAAGGTGCTCAGCGGCGTTTATACAAGGGATGAGGGCACGGTACGGATATTCGGGAAAGAGTATGGGGACATGAACCCAAAGCAGGCCCAGGAGGCAGGAGTTGCAATCATACACCAGGAACTTAATATGTGCAGGCATCTCTCCGTATCAGAGAACATGTTCCTGGGGCGGGAGAAGGTAAAGGGCATGGTCCTGTCCAACAAGGAGATGGAGGAGGAAGCCAGGACCATCCTGAACGAGCTTAAAATCGACCTGGATCCCCATCAGGTGGTGGGCGACCTTCCGGTGTCCAAACAGCAGATGGTGGAGATTGCAAAAGCCCTTTCCACCCATGCCAGAATCCTTATCATGGATGAGCCTACCTCGGCGCTGACGGCCCGTGAGATTGAGGACCTGTTCCGCATCATACACAACCTGAAGGAAAAGGGATGCGGGATTGTATACATATCCCACCGCCTGGAAGAACTGCAGTCCATTGTGGACCGGGTTACCATCATGCGCGACGGGCAGTACATAACAACCATGAATTTTGAGGACACCACCCTGGATGAAATCATTTCCAACATGGTGGGCAGGGAGATTAAGGAAAAGTTCCCCCGCGTCACATGCGACAAGGGCAGGCTGGTGCTGGAGGTCAGGAACCTGAATGCGGGCAGGATGGTCAGGGATGTTAATTTTTCCCTTTACGAAGGGGAAATCGTCGGCTTTGCAGGGCTTATGGGAGCGGGCAGGACCGAGACCACCAGGGCCATATTCGGTATCGACCCCAAGGAAAGCGGGCAGTTTTTCCTGGATGGAAAGGAAATCACAATCCGAAGGCCGGAGGACGCCATCCAGGCCGGAATCGTCCTGGCTCCTGAGGACAGGAAAAAGGACGGCCTGTGCACCAAGCTGAGCATCCGCCATAACATCGCCCTCCCCAACCTGGATCTGCTGTGCAACCGGTTAGGGGTGGTCAGCCGGTCCAAGGAAGATGAGATGTGTGATAAGGTGGTGGCTGACTTAAAGGTCAAGACGCCCAATGTGGATGTGAATGCAGGCAACCTTTCAGGCGGCAACCAGCAGAAGGTGGTGGTGGGCAAATGGCTGGCCAGGAACTCACGGGTGGTGATATTTGATGAACCCACCAGGGGAATCGACGTGGCGGCAAAGGTTGAGATATATAACCTTATGAACCAGTTAAAACAACAGGGGATTGCGGTCATGTTCGTCTCCTCCGAGATGCCGGAGGTCATGGGCATTGCGGACAGGATCGTGGTCATGTGCGACGGGCGCATCACCGGGGAACTGATGGCGGATGAAGCCACCCAGAACAGTATCCTGACACTGGCAACCAGGTTTGAGAAAAAGGTAGTATGACCTGAGTACAGCAGGCCATGCACTGCACACAGGCGCCGGGAACACAGGCGCCGGGTGCGTATAACGAGGAGGAAGAAGCAATGAATCACAAGAATCAAGGGGCTGTGAAACAGTTTTTGAATATCCGGGGCATGAGGGGCGCTTTGACTGCATTTGCAGGGCTTATCATCATTTACATCGCATTTGGCGCCATCAATCCCACTGTGTTTTCCGGGCAGAACGTGACCAATCTGTTCCGTTCCATGTCCAAGTACCTGATTATCGGTATCGGGCAGAGCTATGTGCTCATAACGGGCAATATCGACCTTTCCATCGGTTCCGTGGTGGGCATGAGCGCCATGATAAGCGCAACCCTGATGACACACGGGGTTAATCCCATGGCGGCAATCCTCATCACATTGATCTGCTGCCTGGCCATCGGGGTCATCAACGGTATCCTGGTTGGAAAGTTCCAGCTGCCGCCCTTCATTGCAACGCTGGGAACCATGTTCGTGGCCAGGGGCGTTGCCTATATGGTAAACGGCAACCGGAATACGGACGCCATCAGCTCCGGCATCGGCAAGGAGGCAGCTGATAAGTTCCAGGCATTTTTCTACTATGGCAAGACCGCGGGTGTGTTTAATACCTTCTGGATTGCGCTGGTGCTGTTCATCGCCTTTTTCTTCCTGCTCTCCAAGACCAGGACCGGGCGCCATATCTATGCCATCGGTTCCAATGTGGAGGCAGCCAAGCTGTCAGGCGTAAGCGTGGTGGCAACCGTGACAAAGACATATCTTGTCAGCGCATTCTGTTCTTTCGTGGTGGGACTCATCCTTTGCGGCCAGGCCAACATGGGCAACATGGAGGCAGGCAACATGTATGAGATGTACGCGGTTGCGGCCGGCGTTATCGGCGGTATCTCACCTCTTGGCGGGACCGGGATCCTGCTGGGGACATTTGCCGGAGCGGCTGTGTGGCAGACACTGGAGAACGGACTGAATATGATTGGGGTCCAGGTAGGGATCCAGCGCCTTGTAATCGGTATCATCGTGGTATTTGCAGTGCTTCTGGATGTGGTGCTGCGCAAGGGCATGCTGATTCGGAAACGCCCCATGGCAGAGAAGAAGGCGTAGGGAAATGAATAAGGATTAGACGCCTGGGGGAATGCCTGCGGCACAGGTTTACACCCTGTGACCGCAGCAATCCCGGCAGCGCTAATATATATGTATGAGAAACGTATGTGAAAGCAAAAAGGAGGAAAATGCAATGAAAAAAATGTTAGCATTGGCCTGTTCCCTGGGCCTGGCAGCTTCCCTTATCACGGGATGCGGCAGCAAGACAGAGGATGTGGCGGCTACCACGGCAGCATCCGCAGCCACTGAGGCGGCAAAGACGGAGACACCGGCAGCCGGCTCCGGGACCATGATTGCCCTGATAACCATGGACTCCATTGACCAGCATTGGGTAACGCTGAACGAGGGCGCGCAGAAGGCGGCGGGGGAGCTGGGCGTGACCGTACAGTTCATGGCTCCCAATACAAAAGACGATGCGCAGCAGATTGAGTGTGTGAACAACGCGGTGTCAGCAGGCGCAAAGGCCATTATCGTGGCTGCAAACGGCCCGGATGCCATCTCATCCGCACTGAAGGAGGCCCAGTCCTCAGGCGTCAAGATTGTGTATGTGGATTCACCGGCCAACGTGGATGCAGAGGCGACCTTCTCCACGGACAACAAGGCGGCCGGCAAGACAGCCGGGGAGGAAATGTTAAAGGCGTTAAGCGCGGCAGGCGTTACGTCCGGCTCCATCGGCATCATCAACGTGAACGCGGCAACGGATTCCTGCGTCATGCGTGAAGAAGGCTTCCGCTCCGCATTTGAGGGCAAGGGCTTCACAATGCTGGAGACACAGTACGGCGAAGGCGATGCAGCCAAGTCCCAGAGCATTGCTGAGAACTACATCACCCAGGGCGTGGTGGGAATCTTTGGCTGTAATGAAGGCTCCACCACCGGGGCAGGCAATGCCATCAAGGCATCAGGCAAGGACGGGATCATCGGCGTGGGCTTTGATAAGTCGGACGCCATCATGGGGTTGATTGGTGACGGATACCTGCTCTGCACCATGGCGCAGAACCCGGACGTCATGGGCTATGAAGGCGTCAAGGCGGCTGTTGCTGCTGTAGGCGGGGAATCCCTGGGCGGCAAGGTAACCGACACAGGCGTATCTGTCCTCACGGCACAGGGCGGGACAGCCAGCGCGGCAGCCGGGGAAACTACCGCAAAGGCCAGCAAGGAATATAGGATTGCCCTTATTACCATGGACTCCATTGACCAGCACTGGGTAACGCTGAACGAGGGCGCACAGAAGGAAGCAGAGGCCCTTGGCGTTTCCGTGACCTTCATGTCCCCCAATACCAAGGATGACGCACAGCAGATTGAGTGTGTGAACAATGCGGTTGCAGGCGGCTACGAGGCAATCATGGTAGCTGCAAACGGCCCGGATGCCATCTCATCCGCACTGAAGGAGGCCCAGTCCTCAGGCGTCAAGATCGTATATGTGGATTCACCGGCCAACGTGGACGCAGAGGCAACCTTCTCTACGGACAACAAGGCAGCCGGCAGGACAGCCGGGGAGGAAATGTTAAAGGCATTAGAGGCAGCAGGCGTTACGTCCGGTTCTATTGGCATCATCAACGTGAACGCTGCAACGGATTCCTGCGTCATGCGTGAAGAAGGCTTCCGCTCTGCATTTGAGGGCAAGGGCTTCACATTGCTGGAGACACAGTACGGCGAAGGCGATGCAGCCAAGTCCCAGAGCATTGCTGAGAACTACATCACCCAGGGCGTGGTGGGAATCTTTGGCTGTAACGAAGGATCCACCACCGGGGCAGGCAATGCCATCAAGGCATCAGGCAAGGACGGGATCATCGGCGTGGGCTTTGATAAATCAGACGCCATCCTTGGACTGATTGACGACGGATACCTGCTCTGCACCATGGCACAGAACCCGGACGTAATGGGTTCAAAGGGCGTGGAAGCCTGTGTTAAGGCCCTTGAGGGAGATTCCCTTGGCGGGGTTGTATCCGATACAGGCGTGTCTGTCCTGAAAAAATAATAAATCCTGAACATACAGCAAGAACGCCGCTCTGAGGAACGGCGTTTTTGTTGAAATGCAAAACCCGGCATGATATGATACAGGGAAGGGAATGTAAAAGGCCTGAGGGGGGAACTTATGTTAAAAGTAATTATCGCGGATGACGAGCGCCTGATATGCAGGCTGGTCCAGGCCCTGGCTGACTGGGATTCCCTGGGCATGGAGGTGACGGCCCTGGCTGAGAACGGCCTGGAAGCGCTGGAACTCATTAAGTCCAGGGAGCCGGACATACTGATTACGGATATCCGTATGCCTGGATGCGACGGACTGGAGCTGATACGCAGCGCAAAGGAGCTGATGCCGGACCTGGAGGTGGTCATCATCAGCGGATACGCGCATTTTGAATATGCCCAGAAAGCAATGAAATACGGGGCGGGATATTATCTGTTAAAACCCATTAAGCAGACAGAGCTAATGGAAACCCTGGAAAAGATACGGGAAAAATGTGAGGCCAGACAGGAGACCAGGACGGCCATCCACCGCCAGCACCAGAACAGCCAGGAGGACCTGAGCCGTATCCGGGAAAGCCTGATGAAGGACCTGCTGTCCGGCAGCCTGAATGACCTGACGGCGGAAACCTTGAGGAACAGTTACCATGTGGATACGTCCGGGGACATGTACCAGGTGTTCATGGTGAAGATGGACTGCAGCATGGAGCAGGTGAACCGCACGGCCGCCGGGGTCATACAGGAAAAAATCAGGGATATTTTTAATCATACAATGACCTCCATCTGCTGTGACATGGTGCTGTATTTCCAGTCCTATACCGGGTATGGGCTTCTCAATTACGATTCCGGCCGCAGGGACGAGGTGCGCAGGGGGCTGCGGGAATGCCTTAACCACCTGGAAGTGAAAAAGGACCTGATGGGCCCCCTTGATTTCACCCTGTCCCTGGGCGCGCCCACCGCTGCGCCGGGCCAGCTTGGTGTTTCCCTGGAGGGGGCAAAGGGCGCCATGTGGGAACGGCTGATGGAGGGGACCGGGAGGCTTTTGGAAACCGTGCCTGCTGGTTCCGGTTTGGAGAAGCAGAACCTGTTGGACCGGTACATGAAGCTGATGGAGCATTCCGTGGATACCCTGAACCTGGAGGAGGCAGGGGAGGCCTGCGGCATGCTGGAACGCGAGGTACTGGGGCTGGAGCGGATCTGCGGCAGGGAAATACTGGAACTTGTTCTGTCTGCCGGACGTCTGTTCATTGCCAGGACCGCCCTCAGCCATGTGGAGGAAATCCAGCAGGATTTTGCGGCCTGCTGCAGCCAGTGCAGCACGGTTGGCGGTCTGTTCGGACAGCTGAAACAGATACAGGCCAGGCTTCTGTCAGAGGCCAGGGACCTTCGCAGCAATGAGGCAGCCCGCCCCATCCGCATTGCCAAGCAGTATGTGATGCAGCATTACCAGGAGCCTATCACCCTGGAAACCGTGTGCGAGGACATCGGTTTCAGCGTCAACTATTTCAGCACCCTGTTCAAACGGGAAACAGGGGAGGGATTTGCCAAATACCTTACCAGGGTCAGGATGGAAGAAGCCAAGACACTTTTACGGGAAACCAGCCTTCCTGTGGCTGAGATATGTGAGAAGGTGGGATACAGCGACAGGAAGCATTTTACCCATACCTTCCACAAGGACACGGGGCTGAACCCGGCGGAATACAGGAAGCTGTATGGGTAGGGATGGGCGGCGAAGGAATGGGCGGTGACAGAATAGGCGCTGGCGAAGGAATTATGTTGGAAGGAGGCAGGGGATATGAAACGTTTTGAATATCTGTCAGTCCGGGTCATGGTACTGCTGGCGGCGGCGCTGTGTATCCATCTGTTTCTGATTGCCGGGCTTCTGTTCCTGGCATTCCTGGGCAATGCGCCCTTCTGGCCCGCCATCCTGTCCCTGGTTCTGCTGGTTGTGCTGCTATGGTGGTTTTACGCCATGATCCTGAAGCCCTATCTTCACATGGAACGGACCATGCGCCTGTTCCTGGACGGATATACCACGGCGGACCTGACCCATCTGTGCCAGACCGCCCCAACGCCCATGGTTTACCAGATGCTGGCCCATATGATGAAAATCATGGACTCCTCGGAGCTGCTTAAGCTGAACAAACGGCAGGCCCAGTATCTGGCCCTGCAGAACCAGATTAACCCCCATTTCCTGTATAATACGCTGGAGAGCATCCGCAGCGAGGCGCTTATAGCAGGGCTTACAGGTGTGGCGGACATGACGGAGGCCCTTGCGGCATTTTTCCGCTACACCATCAGTAAGGTGGAGAACCTGGTGTCCGTGGAGGAAGAACTGGAGAACTGCCAGACCTACTTCCGGATCCAGCAGTACAGGTTCGGCTCCCGGCTGAGCCTGACCATTGAATGTGACCCGGAGGAGCGGGAAGAAATCTATGGCTGCCGCCTTCCGAAGCTGACCATGCAGCCCATCCTGGAAAACAGCATCATCCATGGCACGGAGTGCAAGATAGGTACAGGCCATCTGACCATCCATCTGGAGCGCAGCGGGAAACGGCTCCTGATCCGCATATCCGACGACGGTGTGGGGATGGATGAGGAGGTCCTGTCCAGGATGAATGAACGGCTGGGCAGGAGCGGACAGGCATTTGCCTCCCAAGGCTCGGAAACCAGGGGAGGAATCGCGCTTGTGAATGTAAATAACCGTATCCATCTGCTGTTTGGGGAGGAATACGGGCTTCACGTGTTCTCCATGCCGGGGGTGGGCACGGATGTGGAGATTAACCTGCCGGCCATTGCCAATGACAGGGAGCTTAAGAATAAAGAGGCTTTAAAATGAGGGAAGAAGTATTCCGCATGGAGCGTGTGACATACTGCGAACAGGGAGTGGCCCTGCTGGAGAATTTCAGCATGACCATCTGGACCGGGGAGATACTGGGGCTTGTTCCGGCCAACCATTTTGGGCTATCGGCCCTGATGCGGCTGCTGCGCCAGAACCTGCCCCTGCACTATGGATTTGTTTACTATAAGGAAAAGCTGGTCAATGACTGGCGTTTTCCCTGTACCGGCATGAACCGGGTCAGCACCAACCGGGTCAGTATCATACAGAATCAGAGCTGTCTGGCAAAAGACCTGACGGTGGCTGACAACATTTTCGTGCTCAGGCCGGGGTTCCGCAAAAGGCTGATGCAGCCCGGGATCCTGCGGGAGCAGATAAAGCCGTTTATGGAAGATATCGGGATGGAGATACCTGCGGATGCCTACATAGAAGACCTCAGTACCTTTGAACGCTTTGTGGTGGAGCTTTTAAAGGCAGTGGTCGCCGGGAACCATCTGGTGGTGCTGGAGGATATCAGCACCTTCATCAGCGCGGCGGAGCTTGAAAAACTCAGCAGCATCCTGCGCCACTATGCAAAGCGGGGGATGTCGTTCCTGTACGTGGCAGCCCATTTTGAGGAGGCGCAGCAGATCTGCGACCGCGCGGCCCTCATGCTCAACGGACAGATCATAAAATGCTTTGGCGGGGCAGAAAAGCCCCCGGATCCATTCTTCCTGCGGTGCACGGAGGACTTTGACCGCCATGTACGGGAGCGGATGGCCCGCCGGAACCGGCCGGAGCCGGGCACGGACCATATTGTCTTCAGGATGGAAAAACTGTGCTGCGGGCAGGTGGAGAACCTGAGCTTTTCAGCGTATGAGGGGGAATGCCTGGTGGTGCAGGATCTGGACAACTGCATGATCCGGGAGCTGATACCGGTGCTGTCAGGCGGGAGCAGGCAAAAGAGCGGCAGTATATGGATTAACGGGACCCTGTCAGGGGGCCTGCATGACCGCCGCGTGGCCATCATCCAGGAGCTGCCTGTCCACACCATGCTGTTTCCCAATATGAGCTATCTGGATAACCTGTGCTTTACGCTGGACCACCGGATGGACGGCGTGTGGAGGAAGAGGAAAATTAAGAAAAGCCTGCGCAGGGAATACGCGGGCTTTTTAGGGGAAGATGTATTTGACACGCCTATCGAGCGGCTGACCGAACGGCAGAAATACGACCTGATTTACACCAGGATCTTTCTACAGAACCCGGAAATCGTGTTCTGTGTCCAGCCTTTTAAAAGTGCGGAGGTATCCCTGCGCATCCATATCATGGAACTGTTGGAACGCTTCCTGAACCGGGGAATCCCGGTGGTCATCATGGCTGTGAACCTGGCTGATTCCCTGGCCCTGGCCGACCGGCTGCTGCGGGTGGGACGGGGCGGGACCGTGCAGGAGTACTGCAGGGATGAATTTGCAGCCCTGCCGGTGAATACTCCGTGGCTGTACCTGTATCAGGAGGGACAGGGGGATGGGAGGACGGAGGATTGAGGACAGGGATGGGTCATGCTTTTGGCATCATCCCGCTTAATTCGGCCAGGTATCCTGTCCATCTGCGATAGACCGCCAGAATCTTTTCGTATAAGGCGCTGGCGTCCGGATCAGGCAGGGAGAGGTCCTCGGTCCGGTGGATGTGCGGGATGCGGTCATAACCATCCCACAGGCCGCATCCGTTGGCTGCCAGGGCCGCGGCGCCTAAGGATGCGGCGTTCTGGTCAATGTTGGTTTTCAGGACAGGAAGATGATAGATGTCCGCAAATATCTGGCGCCATACGGCGCTTTTGCTGCCGCCGCCGCAGATGAGCATTTCCCCGGTGATATCGGTCTGGGTCATAAGGATGTCCAGGGTGCAGCGCAGGGACATGGCGATGCCTTCCATGGACGCCCGCACCAGGTCCTCCCTGGTGGTGCTGAGGGATAATCCCATGAACCCGCCTTTCAGGTCGGGAGATGGCTCCTGGGCGCTGCCGCCGGCCAGGGTGGGGTTGAACATGACCCCGTTGCTGCCCGGGGGAACGCTTTCAGCCATGCGGTTCATGGCCTCATAAGTGTCGGTGTCATCCCCTAAATCCCTGCACAGGTTATCCCGGATCCAACGGAAGGAATTGCCTGCGGAGAAGATGGAGACGGCACATGTATAGTACCCCTTCCTGGCATGGGCAAATACAAAGGGCTTTGTATCCCTGTCCACAATGGGCCTGGAGGAGGTCACGGCAATCCAGCTGGAGGAACCCAGGGAAGTATAGGCAACCCCTTCCTTTAATCCGCGTGCGCCCAGGGCCATGCAGGTGTTGTCAACCGCGCCGCAGGCAACCGGGGTGCCTTCTGCCAGTCCGGTCATCCGGGCCGCCTCCGGGGTGACGGTTCCGATGATGGCATCGCTGGGGCGGATTTCAGGGAACAGCTCCGGCCGGATTCCTGCTGCTTCCATGTATTCCTGCTCATAATCCCATTTTAAAAGGTTAAACACCCCGAATCCCGATGCGTAGGAGGGGTCCGTACACATGGTGCCGGTGAGCATGTAATTGATGAAGTCCTTGGACCCCAGGATTTTGTGAATCTGACGGTACAGGACGGGCTGGTGCTTCTTCATCCACATCAGCTTGGCGACGGTGTAACATTCAGCCGGGTCCCCGTTGCCTGTGGTCATGTACCAGCTGTCATAATCCAGCCTTGAAAACAGTTCCTCTGCCTCTTCCTTTGCCCGCATGTCACACCAGATGGGCACCTGGTCAGCCAGAAGGCTGCCGCGGCTGTCCAGGGGCACGGCCACCAGGCTGTGGCCGGAAAGGGCGACACAGGCAATGTCCGACGCAGGTGAGCCGGACGTCACAAGCAGCTTTTTTGTGGCGACGCAGACATGGTCCCACCAGTCCATGGGACGCTGCTCCACAAAATGTTCCTGCGGAAAATACGTTTTGTACTGGATGAACACGTCGGCCAGTGAGTCCCCGTCCTCTGAAAACAGGGAGGCCTTGATGCCTCCGGTCCCCAGGTCATAAGCAATCAGCTTTTTCATATGTAAATCCCCCTATCTTACAGAACAGAATATAAAAAATCATTAGTGATTTCATCTGCCGGATACAGCCCTACCTGTTCCCCTGCCTTTAAAAGCAGGATGCGGTCGCACATGCCGATCAGCTCTGAGAAATCCGAGGAAATCAGAATGATGGAGGCGCCCCGGGCCAGCAGCGCGTTGTATATATTGTAAAGCTCGCTTTTGGACGTCAGGTCCAGGTTGCTGGACGGCTCGTCAAATATGTAAAGCTTGGCGTCCTGATACAGGGAGCGGGCAATCAGCACCTTCTGCATCTCACCCTGGCTTAACTGGTCCACGGGAACACGGCAGGAGGGCTTGCGTATGCTCAGCCTGTCCATGTAATCCCGGGCATACAGATCCAGGGTATGGCCGGAAACCATGTAAAACCGGGCGGCCTTCTGCACGTTGGAGGAGGTGATGTTAAAGGTAAGGTCCTTGCCGGAGAACAGCGAGCGGTCCCCGCAGTCTCCGGGCAGGATGCTGACCGCACCGGCCCGGTCCAGGGCAGGGGCATATACCAGGCGGCCGGAGGTAATGGGACGTTCCTTCATGATGGCATTGATGAGGGTGGTGCGGCCGGAGCCGACTACCCCGGCAATGCCAAGGATTTCCCCTTCCTGGAGGGTGAATGAGACATCCTTGATGATGCCGCTGGATATGTGGCTGGCTGTCAGGAGCGGCTGTCCCGGCGTCCTTGGCAGCTTCGGATATGAAAAGTTCTTCTTAAAGGTCAGGACCCGTCTGACAAAGGCCTCATCCCCCAGTTCAGCCCGGGAGTAGGACTCGGCAATCCTTCCCTGTTCCACCAGGGAAATGCGGTCGCAATAACGGATTACCGTGGAATACTCATGGGAAATAAGGATGATGCAGATGTTCTTCTGCTTCAGCCCGGTCAAAAGGCTCATGATCCGCTTTGTCTCTAAGACAGTGAGGGAGGCGGAGAACTCATCCATAATGAGGATACTGGGCCTGCATAACAGGATCCGTCCAATCTGAAGCAGGCATTTCTCACCCTGGGACAGATGGTCCACGGACTGTCCCAGATTCAGGTCCAGCCCAAGTTCCTTAAGGACCTGGCGGCATACGGCTTCCTTCTTTTCCTTGGGCGGGTTAAACAGCCGGTTGTGGAAAATAAGCTGCTCGATGCCCAGCAGGAGGTTGTCCATGATGCTTTTACCGGGAAAGAGCTGGAGGGATTCGGTCATGAGATAGATGCCGTTCCTGTGGGCGGAAGATATGCTGTGGATGTCCAGCTTCCTGTCATCCAGCCATATGTCCCCGGATATACGGGGAATCATGCCCGCCAGGACCTTGGCCAGGGTGGTCTTGCCCTCGCCGTTGCTTCCGATAATGGCAGTAATCTCCCCGGACGCAGCCTCAAAGTCCATATGGCTTTCCGGAAACGGGCCTGCACAAACATTTGTCATACGAACTACGAATTTATCCATAAACAGTCCTCATGAAGTTTATAAGTTTAACGGCTTTAAATCATAGGAGGTAAATGTCCGTATTCCATGTTCAATGTAATACTGGTGATATTCCGGCGGAATGTGGTTGTTGGTCACCACGGTGGACGTATAGGTCAAATCCCCCAGACGGATAAAGGAACGCTGGTCAAACTTCTTGCTGTCAATGCACATGATGGTTTCATTGCAGCGGCTCGATATGGCCTTGATGATGTCTAAGACATTCATGTCCGTCAGGGTGTATCCTCCTTCTATGCTGGCCGCATCCACGGAAAAGAAGAATTTGCTCAGATAGATGTGTTCCAGTTCCTTGTTCAGGTCCTCAGGCACCGTATACATGCCGGAATTCTGCATCCGCCCGCCAAGGAACAGCAGCTGGACCGAGGTATTGCCTCCGAAGATATTGGCAACATGAAAGTTATTGGTCATGATATTCAGGTTCTGGCGCCTGGAAAGCGCCTTTGCGATGTAACTGCTGGTGGTGCCGGGGCCGAGGAAAATCCATTCCTTTTCCTTAACCAGCTGGGAGGCTGCCAGGCCCACCTCTTCCTTTTCCTTATCGTAAGGGATGGCAGGGCTGTCCGTGTGCACGGACTGGAACTGCTGTTCTGGAAATACCTCTGTATTTAAGGTGGCTCCTCCGTGGTAACGGGTGAGGAAGCCGCTTTTTTCTAATTGTTCTAAATCATTCCGGATGGTTACTTCGGTTACATTTAAAAGAGTGCTGAGAGTGGCGACATCTATCTGTTTGCGCTCGAAGATGATTTCTTTAATACGGTGTAGACGTTCTGCCTTAAACATTCATGCCCCTCCCTTTCAAAACATTTTTCACTATAAAGATAACATAAGAAACGAAAAATTTCAACAAAAAAAGAAAAATAAAAACAAAAGAAAACGAAAAATAAAAAAAGAAAAAGAAAGGAAAGGCCTTGAAAAACGAAAACACATATGCTATAATGACGAAAACGAAGAAAGAAAAAAGACTTTCTTTAACGATTTGGCCAAATCAGCATCGTTTTTGTTAAAAATTTAACTGACTGGGCGCGAGGGGGATTTCCGCAGATGTCCGGGGATAAAAAGAAAGAGAGGGTTATCATGAAAAAAACATTAGCAGTTCTTATGGCATTGACAATGGCAGCTTCCATGGCTGGCTGCAACGCGGGAAGCCAGCCCGCGGCCGGGGATGCAGGGGCAAAGACTGAGGCGGCTTCATCCGTCCAGGAGAAATCCGGGACAGAGGATAAAGGAGGTTCAGGGACAGAAGGACAGGACGGGGCAGGAGCCGGAAGAGAAACCGGAACAGAAGCCGGAAGAAAGTACAGGATCGGTTTTGCCAACGCCTCCATATCCAACAGCTGGCGCGTAAAGATGCGTGACATGCTGGTGGATGAATGCGACCGCCTGGGGGTGGAGCTGATAGAAACCGATGCCCATGATGATGCCAACACCCAGAACAGTAATATAGAAGCCATGCTCCAGCAGGACCTGGATGCAATCCTAATCACACCCTGTGTTGAGGATGCGGCCAATCCAGGTATTGAGGCTGCATTTGAAACCGGAATCCCGGTCATCATCTTTGACCGTACATGTACCACGGAGGATTACACACATTTTGTGGGATATTCGGATAAGCAGAACGGCGCGGAGTGCGCAAGGATGCTGGTGGAAGCCCTGACGGAGCGCTATGGTGAGCCAAAGGGGAATCTCATTGCGCTGGACACCATGGCTGGTTCCAGTACGGACAACTTCCAGAAGGAAGGACAGGACTCCGTATTTTCACAGTATCCCGGTATCAAGATCATTGCAAGGCAGTATACGGATTTTGAGGTCAGCAAGGGCAAGAGCTTCATGGAAGACTGCCTGGCCAAATTCGGCCCCGGGGAAATCGACGGATTCATCTCACAGGATGGCGGCGTGACATTGGGAGCCGTGGATGCCATCAAGGAGGCGGGACGCGACCAGGAAGGCATCATTTTCACAAATGCAGATGGTATTAACGGCGTTGTGAAGATGATCAAGGACGGAAGCTGCGTGGGCCTGACCCAGTTCCCATGTGCGGCCAGCGTGGACGCCCTTCACGTGGCCATTGACTGTATCGAGGGAAAAGGTCCTGAGGAAAAGGATGTGATGATGGATTCCATCGTGGTCACAAAGGACAATGTGGACGATTATCTGATTCCCGACGGGGACGATTATGACTGGACTTATTAAATGGAACTGGATGCTAAGAGCATATGAATCAGAACATATGAATTACCGCATAGGGGGTACATAGATGAAGATTGGATTTTGTGTTGTGAATTATTCGGAAAAGCCGCTGGAGGAAGTCCTTAAGATTGCGGCGGATAATGGCTATGACTGCGTGGAGCTGCCGGCCTATGTGGGAAACGGCCAGGTGGATGCAGAGGACATTTTAAAGAACCACAGGGCAGGGGAACTGAAGAAAATGGTGGAGGGTTACGGCCTGAGCATTGCTTCCCTGAGTAATCATGCGGACTCCCCGCTGATCATGGGGCCTTACAGTGACGGGACTGTCTCTTCCTGCAAGGGGACAAGGGAGGAGAAAATCCGTTTCGGCACAGAAAGCATGATACGCTCCGCACAGCTGGCTGCGGAGCTGGGGGTTCCGGCGGTGGTTGCATTTTCCGGCATGGAGAACTACGGGCATATCAATGACTGGCCGGAGCCTGATGGATGGAAGTACGAAGAGGAGCAGTTTGCGGTAAAATGGGGCAGGGTCATGGATAAGTACCGGGAATACGGTATCAAGGTTGCATTTGAACCACATCCCAACAACGTGGTTTACGATACCCAGTCAGCCCTGCGCCTGCTGGAGGTGGTGGATTACCATCCGGCATTTGCAATCAACCTGGACCCGGCCAATATCCTGTTCTCAGGAGTGAACATCCAGACATTTGTGGATGAACTGAGAGGACGGATAGCCCTGGTCCATGCAAAGGACTGTGAAATTGTGTACCACAACCTGGCGAAGGGCGGGCTTAACATGTACATGCAGGACGGGTGGGGCCGTCTGGACCGCTCCTTCCGTTTCCGCATACCGGGATGGGGCGACGTGGACTGGAAGCGCCTGATCAGCGAACTGTTCATCACAGGATATGACGGTGTGTTTAACTATGAGCATGAGGATGTGATCATGAGCCGCGGGGACGGCGTGAAGAAAACCATTGAGTTCCTGCGTCCGCTGATGATTGACGCGCCCTACGAGGGCCGCAGCGACGCACTGTTCACAAAATAAAGGAGAAGATTATCATGAGGAAAATGAGGGCACAGGTTCTTACAAGACCATATCACTATGAATTTTCAGAAGTACCGGTACCGGAGATATCGGATGACGAAGTACTGATTAAGATTAAATACTGCGGGATCTGCGGTTCCGACTGGGGTTCCTATACAGGGAAATATGCGGACGAGGTGGCGTGCCTGCCCCTGATTACGGGCCACGAATTCTATGGCACCATTGAGGAAGTGGGGGCTGGCGCCCAGGGGTTAAAGCCAGGGGACAGGGTGACCTGCGATATCTGTAAGCCCTGCGGCACCTGTTATCACTGCCGGATTGGGGAACCCCTTCTGTGTACGGATTTTAAGCAGATTGGGATCCATGTGGACGGCGGGTTCGCAGAATATGTAAAGGTGCCGTGGAAGAATGTGTATGTGGTCCCGGACGGGGTGTCGGATGAAAAGGCTGCATTTGTAGAACCGCTTACGGCCTGTCTTAACGCATCCAGGAAAATGGACTGCGTCATGGGAAGGAGCGTGGTGGTCATCGGCGCGGGCCTCGGCATCATCCATGCCTGTCTTGCGAAGCTGCGGGGCGCGGCGCCTGTGATTGTCATTGACGGCAATCAGGACCGCCTTATGATGGCCAGGGAAATGGTGGCGGACCATGTCATTAACTTCAAGGAAACCCCGGACGTGGTGGGGGAGGTCATGAAGCTGACCAACGGCGTGGGGGCCGACTTTGTTCTGGAAGCAGTGGGGAACTCCAAAACATATGAGCAGGCTTTCCAGATGGTCAGAAGAGGCGGAAAGGTGGAGGCATTCGGAATCTGTGCGGATGACGACTACGCCAGCCTGCCGCCGGTGCAATTCGTGCTGGAGGAAAAGAAGGTCAGCGGAAGCTGCGCCGGAATCGGATATGACTGGGGCGATGCGCTGACACTGCTTAAATATGGCCGTATCAATCCCATGCCCCTGATTTCCATGATTGTTCCCCTGGAGGAACTGGAGGATGCGGTCAATGAAATCCGCAAGAACCCGAAACTGGTCAAAGTTCTGGTAAGCCCTGAGGCGAAAGAACGGGTCATACTTTATAAATAAGCCTATAAGGGGGACATTACGAACATGAAAGAAAAAAGTGGATCCGGAATGGTGAAGAGGATACTGAATAATCCGGTCAGCGGTCCGTACATAGCGCTGATCATCCTGTTGGTAATTGCAAGCATCATATCACCTATCTTTCCGACATTTAAAAATATTACCAATATACTGCGGCAGGCATCCATTGTCGGTGTGGTCAGCATCGGTATGACCATGGTGCTGCTGGTGGGAGGGATTGACCTTTCCGTTACAAGTACCATGGCAATTGCGGCCTGCGTGATGGCAAGGATGATGGAACCGTATGTGGCAGCAGGCGGAACCGGCGTTTACATAGGACCTGTCCTGCTGGTGATGTTCTTTGGATTTGTCATCGGACTGGTTAACGGCAGTATCATTGTATGCAGGGGCGTGGAGGCTTTCATCATCACCCTTGGCACGGGCCAGGTGTTAAAGGGCCTGAACTATATCTATACCAACGGGGCGCCGGGAGGCTCGGTTTCCAAGTTCTGGTCCACCTTTGGTTCCAAGTCCTTGGGGGGAGTCATCCCCTACGCGGTGGTGCTTTATGCGGTCATCATGGTCATATTCATGATACTGCTCCACAAGACCGTATTTGGACGGCATATCTACGCCATCGGCAGCAATTCCGAGGCAGCCAGGCTCTCCGGCGTAAAGGTGAAGTTCCACAAAATCATGGCATACGGGCTTTGCGGCCTGACCGCGGCCATTGCAGGCGTGATGCTGGCAGCCAGGGTCCGGGTAGGCGAGCCCAACGGCAGCACCGGGTATGACATGGACGCCATTGCCGCGGTTGTCATCGGCGGCACCTCCATGGCAGGAGGGCGCGGTTCCCTGATCTGTACCCTGGCAGGCGTGCTGATCATGGCGGTGATGAATAATATCCTGAACCTGCTGGGAGTGAATCCTTATCTTCAGATTGTCATTAAGGGTCTCATTATTCTGGTGGCAGTATTGATTCAGAAGAAAAACAAATAATCCGAGGTGAGCATATGAGCGAATACGCATTGGAAATGCTTGACGTTACCAAGACATTTTCCAAAGTGACCGCCTTAAATCATGTGGACCTGAAGGTAAAGGAAGGAGAGATACACGCTCTCATCGGAGAGAATGGCGCAGGAAAATCAACCCTTATGAAGGTTCTGGCTGGTGTTTACCAGGCAGATAGTGGGACTGTACGCATTTTTGGGAAGGAAATGCATTTCCACAAGCCTCAGGATGCCATCGATAAGGGGATTGCCATCATCTACCAGGAGCTGAGCCTGATCCCGGATTTAAATGCGGTTGAGAATCTGATGCTTGGACATGAGATTCACAAAAACCAGTTTATTAAAAAGAAAGAGGAGGAAGCGTTTGCAAAAAAATGGCTGGACTATGTAAGCGCGGGCACCATCCCGGATTACCATGTTCCGGTGAGGAACCTAAGCGTTGCCCAGCAGCAGATGATAGATATTGCAAAAGCGGTTTCCTATCATGCAAAGATTATTGTCATGGACGAACCCACGGACAGCCTGACCCAGAAAGAGATTGACGTGCTGTTTGAAATTGTCCGGAAGCTGAAGCAGGACAATATTACGGTGATTTACATATCCCACAGGCTGGAGGAACTGTTTGAAATCTGCGACAGGATTACGGTACTGAGGGACGGGGCATTTGTGGACTGCGCCAACATTGCGGATGTGGATAAGGACTGGCTCATCGGAAAGATGATTGGGCGGGATCTGAAAGACACGTTCCCGCCGCGCCACAGGGTCCTGCCGCAGGAAGTGGTATTAGAGGCAAGGGACTTGGGCGGGGAGCATTTCCACAATGTATCCTTTTCCCTTCACAAAGGGGAAATCCTGGGCTTTTCGGGGCTGGTGGGCGCTGGAAGGACCGAGGTCATGCGGGCCATATTCGGGGCGGACAAGGTACATTCCGGGGAGCTTAAGCTCTTTGGGAAGACCGTGCACATCACCCACCCATGCCAGGCCGTGGAACTCGGCATGGGATTCGCCACAGAGGACAGGAAGGCCCAGGGGCTGTTCCTGAACCAGACAATCAAGGATAACATTGCCATCGCCTCCCCAAAACGTGTGTCCTCCAACGGGTTCATGAAGGGGAAAGAGGAGACAAGGCTGGCAAACCAGTACATGCAGGAACTAAAAATCGCGGCGCCGGATATATTCAAGGTCTGCAAATTCCTCTCAGGAGGCAACCAGCAGAAGGTGGTCTTATCCAAATGGCTGGCATCCCAATGCAGGATACTGATCCTGGACGAGCCGACCAGGGGAATCGATGTGGGGGCAAAGTATGAGATTTACCTGTTAATGGATAAACTGGCAAACGCCGGGGTTAGCATCATCATGATTTCCTCGGAAATGCCTGAAATCATGGCTGTCTCGGACCGCATCATGGTCATGCATGAAGGGACGGTGACCGGGGAGCTTTCCTTTGAGGAGTATACGGAGGAGAATATCATGAAGCTGGCCAGCGGTGAGAAGCAGGCCGGGCGGGAGTAAAGATGTTTGGATGAAATCATAAAAAGGAGAATTTGATGTATGGGATATAAAGAGACATTATTGCAGCCCATTAAGATTGGAGGCAGGGAGTGCAGGAACCGTTTTTTTGCCCAGCCCATGGAGTGTGTGGACTCGGATGCAGAGGGCAATCCCACGGACCTGACCTATGAGCGGTATGAGAACCTGTACAAGGGAGGGTTCGGCCTGGTGGACCTGGAGGCTATAACAGTAACCAATGAAAGCAGGGCCAGGAAGACGCAGCTGGAAATCATGCCCCGCAATGAAAAGGCCCTGGAGAAATTCATACGCAGGCTGAAGGAAATAAACCCGGACACCATGATTGTGTTCCAGCTGACCCATTCCGGGGAAATCAGCGAGCCTGAATTTTCCAGAAGGGTTTGTGTGAAGCCGGTCCATGGGCTGGAAGGGGACATCCTGACAGAAGAGGAAGTGGACCACATCATGGACCAGTTTGCCCTGGCAGCAAAAATCTGCCAGAACGTGGGCGCGGACGGTGTGGACATGAAGCTGTGCCACGGATACCTGGGTTCCCAGATCATCCGCCCCTATAATGACAGGAACTGGAAATACGGGGGCTCCTGGGAGAGGCGTTCCGCATTCGCCTATGACCTGATGGAGCGGATCCAGAAAGCGGTTAACTATGACAGGAACTTCCTTATCGGTTCCAAGATGTCCATGTGGGAGGGGTTCCCCGGAGGATTCGGTTCAGCCGGCCCGGATTCCCCCCTGATGGACATGACGGAGCCAATAGACCTGATTCAGGGCCTGGAGAAGATGGGGGCATCCTATTTTGTGGAATCATTGGGCAATGTCCACTGCAGCATGAGTTTCATGGAGGCAGCTACCAATGATCCATACTTTTCCTATCTGCACATTTACTTTGCGGACCTGATGAAGAAGGCCCTGAAGCCTGAGACTGTTGTCATCGGTTCCCATTTCTCCTCCTTCCGCGGAGGGAAGAATAAGCTGCTGTCCATTGAACCGGAGAAATCCTCCCTCTTTGCAATGGGCGCCAGATGCATTGAGGACGGCATGATGGATATGGTGGGCCTGGGACGCCAGTCCTTTGCTGATCCCCTGACCCCGTTAAAGCTGATGGAGGGCCGGGAAAATGAAATCAAATACTGTACCCAGTGCATGAACTGCGAGGAACTGATGATACGCCAGCAGCCGGTGGGATGCGTGGCATTCAACAAGCCATATACACAGAGGTTTGTGGAGATACGCAAGAAGATGGGCAAGCTTACGGAGCTGCATACCTGAGGAACGTTATAAAAATTCACATAGAAAGAAAGGCAAAGAAAATGAAAGAGTACAGAAAAGACGTATTGACAGTAAAGGATATCGCTTACATGATGGACCCCAGCGTTTTAAAGCTGGACACCACAATCCGGGATGTTGAGGCCATGGTCGAGGCATGCAGGAAATATGACTTCGGTTCCTGTTTCTGCTGGCCATGCTATTATCCGCAGCTGGTGGAGATGTTAAAGGGCACCAACACGGCGTTTGGAACCTCCCTTGCATTCCCATCCGGCCAGGAATCCACAGAGACCAAGGTGTATCTGGCCCATGATTTCATGAAGCTGAACCCGGTGGAAAATGATATGGTCATGAATGTGGGCTGGCTGAAGGCCGGACTGTATGACAAGGTCCTGGAGGACATCAAGGCGGTCAGGGAAGCAACCAGGGGGACCTCCCTGAAAGTAATCATCGAAGCAATGGTTCTGACGGATGAGGAGATTGTAAAGGCATGCGAGCTGTGTATTGAAGGCGGCGCGGACTATGTTAAGACCGGAACCGGATTTTCCAAAGAGCCTACCAGCCTCCATCACGTGGAACTGATTAAGGCAACGGTAGGGGACCGTGCAAAGGTGAAGGTTGCAGGGGGCGTCCGGGATCTGAACACTCTCTTAAAGATGTATAAAAGAGGCGCGTGCAGATTCGGCATCGGACTTAGCTCTGCTGTGAAGATTATTGAGGAGGCCATTGCGCTGGGGCATGATATTGATATGTCTACGGTAGAGTGATGGGGCTGTGGCGGAGTGATGGGGCTGTGGCGGAGTGATGGGTCTGCGGTGGAATGATGGGTCCTGCGGTGGAATGATGGGTCTGCGGTGGAATGATATATCCACGACAGGCCGATGATCGGTAAAAACTGATGGTGACAGATGCGGACAGATAGAGATGGATGAAGATGAATGAAAATGCCGCCTGTGCGGCATTTTCAGGTAAGGAGAATAGGAATATGGGAAAACTTACAGGTAAGACTGCGCTGATTACAGGCGCTTCACGGGGAATTGGGGAAGGGATTGTAAAAATTTTTGCAAAACATGGGGCCAGGCTGATTCTTTTAGATGTGTCCCCGGAAGCCAAAACACTGGCGGAAGAACTAAAATCCCAGGGATATCCCTGCGCGGCGGTCCAGGCTGATGTGCGTGATGCTGCCCAGGTGGCGGCGGCTGTTGCGGAGGGAACGCAGCAGATGGGGGAAATCGATATACTGGTCAACAATGCAGGCGTGTGCAGGCTTGGTAACTTCCTGGAAATGAGTGACGCGGACAGGGATTTCCATATTGACATCAATATAAAAGGGGTATGGAATGTGACAAAAGCCGTACTTCCCGGAATGGTGAAACGGGGAGACGGAAGGATTGTCATCATGTCTTCCGTGACCGGGGACATGGTAGCGGACCCGGGGGAGACAGCCTACGCCCTTTCCAAAGCAGCACTGGTGGGATTTACCAAGTCCCTTGCTGTGGAATTCGCCGGTTCCGGCATCCGTGTCAACGCCATCTGTCCGGGTTATGTGCGTACTCCCATGGCTGAGAGCATTGCCCGTCAGTCAGATCCTGAGAATCCGGAATCCGTTCTGACTGAAATGGCAAAGGCAATCCCCATGAGACGGCTGGCCGCACCCACAGAGGTGGGGGAACTGGCAGCCTTCCTGGCATCGGATGAATCCAGCTATCTGACAGGTACCCAGTCCGTCATCGACGGAGGAAGCACACTGCCGGAAAGCGTCAGCGTAGGAGTTTAACTGTATGATACTATCAAAGGGCATCGTGTTTATAATGGCCCTGTTCCTGGTTGCCGGCGGTTTGGATAAAATCGCCGGCAACCGTCTTGGATTGGGACAGGAATTTGAAAATGGTTTCCACGCCCTGGGGCCGCTTGCCTTAACCATGGCGGGCATCACCAGTCTGTCCCCGCTGCTTTCTGGATGGCTGTCCGGCGTGGTGGGACCTTTGGCTGCAAAAGCAGGGATTAACCCGGCCATGGCCCCGGCCCTCCTGATACCGGTTGATACTGGATGTTATCCGCTGGCCCATGCCATGACAACGGATGGGCTGGCAGCCGACTTCGCGGCCCTGATAGTGGCGTCCATGCTGGCAGCCAGCGTGACCTTCAGCGTTCCGGTGGCATTGACCATTATTAGAAAAGAAGACTACGGATCCATGGCAATGGGCACCATGGCGGGCCTTATTGCACTGCCTGCCGGCTGTCTGGCCGGAGGCCTGCTGCTGGGACTGCCTGTGGGCATACTGTTGCTTAACCTGCTGCCCGTAATCCTGGCTGCCCTGGTTCTGGCCGCCGGATTGTTCTGGTTCCCAGATCAGACAATCCGCTTCTTTGTACTGTTTGGAAGAAGTGTGGTAGTGGTCATTACCCTGGCATTGATAACAGCCGCCGCACAGGAAATGACAGGGATAACGGTTGTAAAAGGGATGGCGCCTTTAAAAGACTCCTTTGTCATCCTTGGGAGCATTGCCGTCATGCTGTCCGGCGCATATCCCATGATGGCGGTGATCCGCAGATATCTGAAGGGTCCTCTTGGCAGGGCGGGAAGATACCTGGGTGTCAATGAAACTGCCATGGCCGGATTCCTCTCCACCCTGGCTAATAATGTTCCAATGATGGCAATGGTAAAGGACATGGATGAACGGGGTAAGGTGCTTAACTTCGCATTTGCCACCTGCGCTGCATTTACATTGGGCGACCATCTGGGATTTTGTTCCGCGGTTGCGCCGGAACGGATTGGGGCCATGGTGTGCGGAAAACTGGCCGGAGGTGTGCTGGCGGTGGGAGTGGCTTTGTGGCTGGTAAGGGGGAAGCGGGGGGAGTAAGAAAACAAGGGAAAGTAAGAAAAACAGGGGGAAGAGGTATGTTGGGTGGACAGGCCCCTGCAGTGGACGGGTTTCTGCAGCGGACGGGTTCCTGCAGCGGACGGGTTTCTGCAGCGGACGGGTTTCTGCAGTGGACGGGTTCCTGCAGTGGACGGGTTTCTGCAGTGGACGGGTTTCTGTAGCGGACGGGTTTCTGCAGTGGACGGGTTTCTGTAGTGGACGGGTTTCTGTAGCGGACGGGTTTCTGCAGTGGACAGGCCCCTGCAGCGGATTGGTCCCTGTGGCGGCCTGTGAAGGTGGAACTGATTATCCATCCCCGGAGATTTGGCAAAACGTTGAACATGACAATGCTCCGGGGATTTTTTGATATTATGGAGGAAAGCAGTTCTGTTGATTGATGAAATGCAATCAGCCGGATACAATCAGCCGGATATGAGCAGCTATGAATATGGATACTATGAGTGGCCGGGACCGTTTTTCTCTAATTTTTAAGTGAGCGCAATGAAAGGAAAAACCCCGCGCTGTACAGTCATTGACAGCCAGCTATGTGTGAAGTGGATTTATTTAGCGGTCCTAAATACGTAACAATTAAAGATAAAAACCACGGAGCCGGAAGGATTTAAGTTCCTTCTGGCTCTATTATCCCTTCTGTCCTGCGGTCCATCCAAAATTTAAAACGAAGTATAATTAAAAGCAGGTGGCAGGTGTTCTGATGCCCTGCTTTTTATGTATGTATTTGACCAGCAGGATACGCCGCCATTTCCCTGGCAAAAAAATGTGAGTGACAGAAGGGCTCCTGTTTCAGGGGTAGTATAAGCTAACCTGTATTTTCTCTAAAAACCAGGTATTGCATGTCTCCGCACCCTATTTTATAATGAAGTAGTATGTCTTAACCGCCTATAGGCAGGACGGGTAGGATTATTTATGAAAATATGCATTGACATGAACCACTGAGATGTTGATGTATGGTGAATAATGAAAAGCTGGAAATTAAGAAAGCCGGATGCTGTTTAAAGGAGCGGAACATCAAATACCAGCTGCTGGCTTAAAGGGAAGGGCATGAGGATAGGGAACTATTAAGGGGAAGGTAACAGGTATCAGTGTGAAACAGGCCGTGGGCGGACTGGAGGGTCATGTTGGCTGTTGATTGAAAAGATAAGGGCGTGCTGGTAAAACAATCCGGTCTAAACTAAACCAATCCAGTTCAATATAGCCAATCCAGCATTATCCAATCCAGAGCATTATCCAGTCCAGCATTATCCAACCCAGCCAGGTCCAATCCAGCCAGGTCAACCCAGCCATAAGTACCACCTTGGCCCATGGATATAAGAATAAAAGAGGGGGTAATCCCGTGGAGATACTTCGTGTGGCTGTCTGCGATGATGACAGGGAATATCTGGAGCAGATTGAAGAGGAAATAAAAGCATATATTGAGGGGCTGCCAGGAGCCATGGATTTGCAGATAAGCCTGTTTACCGATAGCTGCAGATTATATGAGGCGGGGATTAAACAGCCTTTTGATTTGGCGTTTCTTGATATTGAGATGCCGGGGAAGGATGGTTTCTGGCTGGCAGGGCAGTTGGGGGCCAGCTGCCCGGAAACCAGGCTTATATTTGTATCCAGCCATGAGAGCTGGGTTTTTGACTCCCATGAGTATATGCCTCTGTGGTTTGTAAGGAAGGGACTTTTAAAACGGGATATGAACCGGGCGCTGCAGAAATATTTTCAGGTGACGGCCCGCAGGAAAATCAGTTATAAAATCCAGGGCGGCTTTGGGGCGGGGGAGGTGCTTTTGCGGGATATCTTGTACATAGAATGCAATGGCCACACATTGACATACAGGATGTCCGGCGGCGCAGAGTACTCTGTCTATGGGAGCCTGAAGCCTGTGGAGGAGGAACTGAAGGCGTATGGTTTTATCCGTATCCACCGGAATTACCTGGTGAATCAGTCCCATGTTTCCCAGATAGGGAAAATGGACGCTGTCCTTAAAAATGGTATGGTTGTTCCTGTGGGAAGGGACAGAAGAAAAGGGGTAAAGGAGATGATGATGGAATATGGAAGGAAGCGCGGTAGCCAGTTATGTGATTGATGTATTGTCCACCATCATGGCTGTGGAATATATGGATCATGGTTTTGAAAAGAAATATTCCGGCGCTGCCCGAATCATGCTGTTTGCAGGCGGATGTACTGCCTATTATGGAATCATGGCCCTGCTCAACCGTCATGCGGCTTTTGAAGGGTGCCTGGGAATCAGTTATGGGGTGGTGCTGGCAGCCTATGGCTTCATTGCACTGAATGGGAAAATGCAAAGGATCCTTGTCCACAGCTTTCTATGGGTATTGGTAGCCATCAGCAGTTCCTACATGATGTATGGGGCAATGGGGATTATCACGGGCAGTAGTCTTAATACGCTGCTGGTCATGGACCGGAAGGCTGTTGTGTTTCCGATGCTGGCGGGATGCGCCCTTAAATTCTCCATGGGACGGGCAGCCCTGGCTTTGTACGGACAGAAAAAGGGGATGGGACAGGCAGAGGATGGAATGCTGGCAGGTACATTTTTCTGCATGTTTATTCTGATTCTGGGAATGTTTCTTCTGGAGGAAGGCAGACTGGACCAGAGGGGGAGATATTTTTTATCCCTTTGTATGCTGGCGGGAATCTTAGGGGTGATAGTTCTCATTGGAAGCTTTTATCACCGTCTGGAGCAATACCGGAGGGAGCAGTGTGAGACGGAATTCAGAAGGGAAACCAGATTCCAGCAGGAGGAACAGATAAAGGATTTATACAGAATGGGCCGGGAGGTAAACCATCTTCGTCATGATATGAAGGGACGTCTGAATGTGCTGTACCGCCTTGTGACAAAGGAGCGGTACGGCGAGGCGGCCGATTACATTGAACGCATGGGGGCAGATTTGGGCAATTATCCGGAACTGCCACAGGATACAGGGAATGAGGGGCTAAATGCAGCCTTGATTAAGGCTGTTCAGGAATGCCGGGAAAAGGGAATCCGGTTCCGGTACGTGGTCATGGGCAGACAGGACAGGATTGACAGCATGGACATGGGAACTCTTTTGTATAACCTGATTTCCAATGGAATCGAGGCCTGTATGGAGGCGGGGACAGGACGGGAATTGGAACTGGTGGTGAGGGAGGAGGAAGGAACAACAGAAATTTTCATGGAAAATACCATTTCCGGGTCCGTGATGAGGGACAATCCTAATCTGGAAAGCAGAAAACCGGAGAATCGGTATCATGGATTTGGCATGGAGACTATCCGTGGTATTGTTGATAAATATCAGGGATGCTATAGTTACCGTGAAGAGACAGGACGGTTTATTCAGGAAATCAATCTGCGGGAGGTTTCTGAATGAACCGCCCTGCTTTTTGTGTCGAAATAGTACGGTTTATGCTGTGCCAATTGTTTTTTGATGCTAAATCCGTATAATAAAACCAGAGCGTGTTTGAAAATTGCTTTCCGTCGGCTGTGCGTAATTAACGGGCGCTTTATTCACCGCTAATTAAGGTAGTACTAAGGCAGTATCCTTTTATATCTGTGTGGATTCCGAAGTGATTCTGCCATCAAAGGATACCCTGGAAAGGTATGGAAAAGGAGGAAATACTATATGACGGCTCAAAACAAAGAACCATACATGGAGTTTATGAATGAAGACTTCATGAAGAAAAATTATCCGGAAGGCTCTGTGTTCAAGGCTTACAAGAAATCCCTAAAAGGAGTCAATGCGGGGCTGGGCATGTTTTTCATGATTGCATTTCTGGCAGGGAGTATTGCTGGCCTGGCCTGGTCCATAAACAGGACATTGGAGATAATCCGGGATGCAGAGGAAAATATGCTGGGGGTTGGAATTGGGATTTGCGTCTTTTTTCTTTTGCTGGTCCTGCTATTTGGAGCGGTTATCTTTTTCATAACAAAAGACATGAGGAAAACCGTGGATGACTGGATCCGCTTTTTTGCCAAGGCAGGCGGCTTAAGCGAACAGGAGATACGGGAATTTGATAAACAGGCCATGGAGCCGGACACCTTGATCCTGAATCATCTTGGGAAGCTGAAGTCATTTACAACCGGGCAGAAGAAAGGGATATTAACCAGGGATTATATCTGCCTTTACGGCAGCAATGCGCCCAATATACTGAAACTCAGCCATCTTAAAGAAGCTTACCTGCAGGATAATACATACTATGTTAAAGTTGGGAACACCAGTAAACAGGCGCATTATCTGACCATCAATCTGAAGAACATGGATGGAAAAAACGCATGGGCAGAGACATCACTGGAAGCAGCCAGGGCGCTCCAGGAGGAATTGGAGAGCCGTTGTCCCGGGATTGACACTGCCGGAGGCGCGGTGCTGCCGGGATAGGATGAGGGGGGAATGGTATGGAACATGAAACAACGGACAGGAGAACAGTGGAAACTGAATTCAGGAAAGGCATGCTGCGTTCCAGGGTGCCCATAGGGCTGATTATAACTGCCCTTGGAATAGGTATGGTAGTATTGATAGGCAGCTATCTGATGAAATATTTCCGTGGGGCAATTCCGCTTCGGGAGGTGTACCGGACAGAACAGGCGGGAGAGGAATATGTAAGCTTTGATATAGATTATGTGCTGGACGTTTTCATGGAAAGCTACCGCACCCGCTATGGAGTACGGTCCAAGAGCAGCGTATATTATCTGGTGCTGGACGAGGAGGCTGGACCTGTCCCTGTCCGCGTTTCCGCGAAAATGGAGGCGGAAATGGACCGGATCATGGACGAGACCTGGGATTACTTAAGCGGTGTCCGTCCTGTGCCGCCTATTGGGATGCATGTGGAAGGAACCTTGAAAAAACTGAAGGATGATGGAAAAACATATTTTGACAGGACTGTCAGCAGTTTCAATCTGCCATCTGAAAATGAGAGCTATTACCTTTGGGCCGGTATATTGGATAACCAGTCGCCCTCCAGTGCCATGGGAACCACTGGTCTTGGGGCTGTCATCCTGTGTTTGGGGCTTTTTATCCTGGCTCCGATTCTGGGTAAGGACCATATAAAAGCAGTACAGGTATTTCTGGACAGCCACAAAAACATAACCAGACAAATGGTGGATGAAGATTTCCAAAAGGTCCGGAAGATAAGCGGCACATTCTGGCTGGGCGAAGACTTCTCATATGGAATAACGGGTAAGCCTGTAATCCTGGTGAACCAGGAACTTAAAAAGGTTTGTTTCCGGGTGCAGAGGGTTGGGCGCGGGACCAGTGAAGAATTGGTGTGCACCACGGCGGATGGAAATGAATATGGGTTCACCATGAATAAGAAAAAGGCAGATGAGGCCATAGCCCTCTATCAGGCCAGGTATCCTGCCCTTAAGATGTCTTCCGGTTTCAAAGGAAGACTTATGATGATGGGGGATGGGGATACAGAAGGCGGAAGCCAGGATGCCGGGGAATGAAAGGATAGGGGTGTGTGTGGAAAGCCGGATATAGGCATTTCCTATATTGGTGTATACTCTGTCAGGGCGGGTATTATTTTAAATGCCGGTTTTCGGCCTTTATATGTGTGCGTGTAAAAAGGAAGGGGATTTTCTTGTGAAAGCCAAGAAGATTCCCTTCCTTTTATGTTTATCTGATTCTGTTTATCTTAATCTGCGATTATATTATATTGCGTTTATCTTATTATGCTTACTTAACAACACGCTTATTTTGTATTAACAACATGCTTATCATGCACTATGCTTACTTTATATTATTTTATATCATGCTAATCTTACATCATGCTCATTTTTACATCATTTTATCCCAATAGCATTCGTAAAGAATGAATCGTATGGGTTGATAATGTCCTTAAATTTACTCAGGGATCCATCCGTTATTTTGCTGCTTCCTGTGAGAACTGTGTAGTAACAAGATCTTCATAGGGAACGCGCTGTGACAGCTCGCCTGCCTCTTCTAAGATATTTTCCAGAAGTTCAAAGCTTTCCTTTTCAAATACAGTGTCATCTTTCCAGGTATCCTGGTCCTTGTAGCGGCCTACGATAGTGGCGATTTTGTCTACCGGGGTCTCCTTGAACTGGGGGGCGATGGTCTTGGCGATTTCTTCGGCTGAGTGGGAGTTCACGTAGTCCATGCCTTTTTGGATGGCATTTGTGAACTTCTGGATTAACTCCGGATTTTTCTCCATATAACTCTTCCTTGCACAATATGCGGTATAGGGCACGTAGCCGGATTCCGTTCCAAGGGATGCCACTACGCTTCCGCTGCCTTCGCTCTCCAGGGTGGTTGCAAACGGTTCAAATTCCACGGTGTAGTCAGCGTCGTCGCTGGTAAATGCAGCAGCGGTCAGCCCGAAATTGATGCTCTGGTCAATTGTCAGGTCTGTCTTGGGGTCAAGGCCGTGTTTTTTGAGGATATACTCAAATACCATCTGGGGCATGCCTCCCGCACGTCCACCAAGGACTTTCTTGCCTTTCAGGTTTTCCCATTTGAAATTATCTTCCGGCTGGCGGCCCACCAGGAAGTTGCCTGCGCGCTGGGTCAGCTGGGCAAAGTTCACGGCGTAGTCCTGGGAACCTTCCTGGTACACATAGATGCTGGCCTCGGAACCCATGAAGCCAATCTGCGCATCGCCGGAGATAAGGGCGGTCATGACCTTGTCTGCCCCGGCGCCGTTGACCAGAGTCAGGTCGATGCCTTCGTCCTCAAAGTACCCAAGCTCAATGGCTGCATACTGTGGGGCGTAGAAGATGGAGTGGGCTACTTCGTTGAGGACCAGGGGCGTGTTGCCGGAGACTGCCCCGCCCGGGGTTTTTGAACAGCCGGTAAGGGCAGCGGCGGCCAAGGCTCCTGCCAGTAGGATGCTTATAAATTTTTTCATAGATACTCCTTGTATTTGTTGGGGTTTAGTATAGTTTATTAAGGGGGACGGGCGGGGGTGAGGGAAAATGTGAAAATGTCAGGATAAGAAAGGGGATATACAGGTAAAAAACTAAATCTTGTGGTATAATGTTGTAAATATATGTATTTAGTAACGGAGATTCAGGCGAAGACATCCCTGACAGGTATATTTCGAAGGATGATAAGGAGGAAATGATGCAGCTTCCATCTTCAGAAACAATCGATATTGAATATTTGGGCAGATTGTTTGACAAGAAAAGTGAATCATACAAATTATTCTGGTTTTTGGCTATTGTAGATAAAGTCAGTAGTGGAAAATCCTATTTGACATACGATGAGCTGATTAACCGGATGATTGCAGATTCATGGTATATGGTTACGGAATTCAGGCTGAATCTGGGGCCATCCGATACCCTGGAAGCTCTTGTAAAATATATTTACCAGATAAGCGGACTTAAGTCAAATGAAGAACCAGATGTAATACTCTCTTTTTTGAACCTGCTTAATGATAAGAAGGTGGCTGAAATGAAGCGGACCATTACACAGAATGTTCCATACAGGCTTCAGGCCCCCTTTACAAAACAGATAACCAATGATATGTGGAAGGGTTCCAGAAAGAATCTGGCAAAAAAGTTAAATCAGGAAAAGCGGTTAATATATTATTTTACTGAGCTTGCCGGAATGAAGACTGCTATCGAAATACAGCCGGAGTGGTGTGACTACATCAGTAAGAATAAGGAGATATTAAGAGGCTGGGTGAGGTACAATCTGATTATGTATCTGCAAAGACGGAATCCCAATGTACCGGGAATTGCAGAGAAACTGGATATACCGAAAAGAAGACGGCTGAATCTGGTCATTCAATACTGGAAGAAGATTATTGAAATAAAACCGGTCAGCGAAATATATCTAAACCAGTCACTGACAAGCAAAAATATATCTATTGACCATTTTGTTCCATGGTCTTATGTGGCTCATAATGAATTCTGGAACCTTCATCCCACGACAAAGAATATTAACAGCCAAAAGGGAAATAACCTGCCGGACTGGGACATATATTTCCCGGCGTTATGTAGGAAAGAATATTTTTCTTATAATATGATGTGGGAATATGAGATGGTTCACGAAGCATTCGAAAAATGCAGGAACGTACATATTAACAGCGATGAGGTTTATATGAAGCTATATAAACCGGGATTGAATGAGGACGAGTTCCGTAATAATCTGGAGAATATCATGCTCCCGGTATATAAATCCGCTCAGAATGCTGGATTTAGAGGATGGAACTTGAAGAGCATTTAGTAGATTATGCAGCAATGGATTTATTGATTATTCAGTTGGGATGAGAGGAGTAATAATAAACAGATGAAAGATTCATTAGAATATTATAACCTGCACGCAAAAGAGTTTTTTGATAACACAAGGGACGTTGAGTTTACAGAGATGCAGAACCGGTTTTTAAAATATCTGGATTCCGGAGCCAGGATACTGGACTTTGGATGCGGATCTGGCAGGGATACAAAGTATTTCCTGGGCAAAGGCTTTAAGGCAGATGCAGTGGACGGTTCGGAGGAGCTGGTTAAGATAGCATCGGAGTATATCGGCGCCAGGGTCAGACAGATGTACTTCCAGGATTTAGATGAATATGAAATATACGATGGTATCTGGGCCTGCTCCTCCATTTTACACCTGACATACAGTGATTTGACTGAAGTGTTTGTGAAAATGGCCCGTGCGCTGGTTCCTCATGGGATTCTGTATACATCGTTTAAATATGGAACGGATGAAGGGGAACGGAACGGGCGCTATTTTACGGATATGACTGAGGATAAGATGAAACGGCTATTAGATGCTGCCGATGTATTTTCAGTTGAGGAAATGTGGGTGACATCTGATGTAAGACCGGGGAGAGATGAAGAGAAATGGCTGAACATGATTTTGAGGAAGAAGTAAGGGGCAGAGGTGATATGCGGTTTGATATCGGACCATGTGAGGTGATGACAGGGGGAATGGATAAAAACCGATTCCTTTTGTACCAGTTAAGGCTCAGTATGATGAAGGCAGGGCATATAGATATCATTGTGTCATTTCTCATGGAGTCAGGTGTGAAGATGATTCTGGATGATCTGGATCAGGCTCTGGAACGTGGCGCAAAAATCAGGATATTAACGGGCAATTACCTTGGCATCACACAGCCGGGGGCATTGTATCTGATAAAGGATAAATTAGGGGACCGGGTTGAACTTCGCTTTTATAATGATAAGGGCCGTTCATTCCACCCCAAAGCCTATATTTTCCGCAATGGGGATTGGGGAGAAATCTATATAGGTTCGTCCAATATATCCAAGAGTGCGCTTACATCAGGAATTGAGTGGAATTATCATTTTGACAATAGACGTGATGGCTATAATTTCAGGCAGTTTTATCATACATTTGAGGATCTGTTTTATAACCATTCCATCATAATAAATGACCAGGTCCTGAAGCAATATTCAAAGGAGTGGAAAAAACCGGCAGTCCAGCGGGATTTGGAACGGTATGACAGTCTTGGCAATGAAACGGAAGGTGAAGGAGGATTTGAACCAAGGGGAGCGCAGATTGAAGCTTTGTATGCATTAAAATGCAGCCGCAGGGAAGGTGCAGAGAAGGGATTGGTCTATGCGGCAACCGGCATAGGAAAGACGTATTTGGCAGCTTTTGATTCACTTGACTACGAAAAAGTTCTCTTTGTGGCACACAGGGAGGAAATATTGAAACAGGCGGCTGAGAGTTTTCGGAATGTGCGGCATTCGGATGATTATGGATTTTTTACCGGTCAGGACAAATGCATTGGAAAGGCGGTAATCTTTGCATCGGTATCAAGCCTGGGAAAGCCGGCTTATCTGAATGAGGGGTATTTTTCCAGGGATTATTTTGACTATATTGTGATTGACGAATTCCATCATGCGGTGACGGACCAGTATAAACGGATTATGGAATATTTCAGGCCTAAGTTCATGCTGGGGCTGACAGCCACACCAGACAGGATGGATGGAAGGAATATATATGAATTGTGCGATTACAATGTGCCATATCAAATCAGTTTAAAGGATGCGGTTAATAAAGGCCTGCTGGTACCATTTCATTATTATGGTATTTTTGATGAGACAGTGGATTATTCCGGGATACATAGGGTTAAAGGAAAATACGCTGAGGAAGAGCTGACTAAGGAACTGCTGGTCAACAGAAGGTACGAATTGATTTACAAGCATTATATGAAATACCGCTCAAAAAAGGCATTAGGGTTCTGTTGTTCCCGTAAGCATGCGGAGCAGATGGCAAAGGAGTTCTGTCTTAGGCATATTCCGGCTGCAGCAGTGTACAGCGATTCAGACGGTGAATATGCGGAGGAGAGAGGTGAAGCCATAAGAAAACTCCGGGCTGGTGAGATAAAGGTCATTTTTTCAGTGGACATGTTCAATGAAGGACTTGATATCAGTGAGATTGATATGGTCATGTTCCTAAGACCAACGGAATCGCCAGTGGTATTCTTGCAGCAACTTGGCCGCGGGCTGCGTAAAAGCAGGAATAAAGAGTATCTGAATGTACTGGATTTCATAGGAAATTATGAAAAGGCAGGCTCTGCCCCCTTCTTATTAAGTGAAAGGCCTTATTCCAGCGCCGAAGCGGAACGGATGCAGCAACAGGATTTTGAGTATCCGGATGACTGTGTGGTGGACTTTGATATGCGCCTGATTAATCTGTTCCAAGAGATGGCTAAGAAAAGGGCTAAGAAGGAAGAGCGGGTCCGGGGAGAGTATTTCCGCATTAAAGAGCAGCTGGATGGCAGGGTGCCCACCCGGATGGAGCTGTTCACATATATGGAGGATGAAATCCTGCAACTGTGCGGGAGCTTGAAGAATAGCCCGTTTAAACATTATCTGAGATACCTGGACGGGCTGAATGAATTGGGGGACAGGGAACGTATTATTTTCCAGGGGATTGGGAATGAGTTCCTGGAGTTACTGGAAACCACCCAGATGTCAAAGTCTTATAAGATGCCGGTATTGATGGCTTTTTATAATGATGGGGATATTAAGACGGCGATTGATGAAGATGATATTTACCGCAGTTATATGGAGTTTTATCATACAACGAATAATTGGAAGGATTTGGAAAAAGACAAAGGGACCAGTGATTTTAAGTCATGGGATAAGAAACGATGCGTCAGCGAGGCATTAAAGAATCCGGTAAGGTTTTTGATGCAGTCCGGCAATGGATTTTTTGTGCAGGAAAAAGGGGCGGTGCTGGCGTTGAATCCGCAGCTTCATGAGGCGGTACGGCTGGATGGGTTTGCGGAGCAGATGAAGGATGTGATTGAATACCGGTCGATGGATTATTATCGGAAGTGGTATGAAGGGGCGAAAAGTTAAAGCTGAAAAGGGTCATTATATATTTTGTGTTTTTAAGGAGGAGAGTTTGTGGAAGGACATGTCAAAAAATTGGATTTGAAGCTATTCTCAACAGACGAGTTGATTAAAATATATAGTAGTGTCATAAAAGAGTTAAAGGATAGGGAAATAATAAGGACAAACAATGTTATTGGGGAATTGGGAGAATATCTTGCAATAAAATATTATAATGAAACGCCCAATCTTCCTAATCTGGTGTCTGCGCCAATTGGAACCGAAAATATTGATGCTATAAGTAGAAGGGGAGAACGATATAGTATTAAATCAACAAGTAAAAATGTAACAGGAGTTTTTTATGGATTAGAACCAAAGGGTTCTGATATACAAGATACACAAAAGTTTGAATATGTTATAATATGTAAATTTGATGATAATTATAATTTAATAACGATTTTAGAAATGGATTGGAATACCTTTTTGAAAAATAAACGTTGGCATAGCAGAATGGGAGCTTGGAATATAGCATTGACTAAAGAGCTTGTAAAACAATGTAAAAGAGTCTTTTAACTTTTGAAGTTATAAGTTAATATTGATATTAAATTTATATGTTAAAAATTCATGTAATTCTTGAAACCTAAACAAATGTTCGGTATAATTATGTGCGAGGTGACACAAAGGATGGATGTATTAACACCAGGGTAAGGATATTAGAATGAATACTGATGATTGTGTAAAGGTGATTCAGGAGGCGATTTTTTCATCAATTATCGAAAATGATACTTTTTAGATATGAAAACGGAGGAATACAATAAAATGGATATTAGAAATGTACGGATTTTTTCTTTTTTTTCAGGTAGTGGTTTATTAGATGCAGGGTTTGAAGACTGTGGATTTACTATTTCAATGGTCAATGAGTTTTTCGAACCATTTATGGAGGCATATATATATGCTAGGCAACAGATGCAAATAGATAATCCTGAATTTGGAAATGTTTTATGTGATATAAATGATTTTTTAAATCAATATGATAGAAGAAGAGAATTAAGAGAGTTTTTGGAGTTGTTACATAATAGGCAAAAGGTTATCGGATTTATCGGAGGTCCTCCATGCCCGGATTTTTCCATTGCAGGTTTGCAAAGGGGGAGGGATGGCCAAAATGGAAAGCTTTCGCTATCCTACGTAAATCTAATTCTAGAAATGTTGCCGGATTTTTTCCTTTTTGAAAATGTCCGGGGATTGTGGAGTACTCAAAGGCATAGAGCTTATTACGAAGAGTTAAAAACCATGCTCCAGAATAGTGGATATATTACAACTGAACGTTTAGTAAATTCGTTAGAATACGGAGTGCCTCAAGATAGAGAGAGAATTATACTGATTGGCTTCAAACGAGAATTATTGTGTGAGAATTGGATAAATGAAAATAATACATTAAATAATTTTGACTGGAATAATAATATACGGTTCGATGCGGATGAAGTAAAAGCAATGCAATGGCCTACGCATACACCGTTTCAAGTGGATTTGAATACACTATGTCCAGAAAATATAATCAGAGAGCTAACTGTAGAAAATTGGTTTGGCAGAAATGATGTTTATAATCATCCTAATTCACAAGATTATTTTAGACCAAGGGCAGGTTTAGCTAGAATGCTTGTTATTGACGAAGGGGATACTGAAAAGAAATCATATAAACGACTTCATAGATGGAGATATTCGCCGACATGTGCTTATGGAAATAATGAAGTCCATCTTCATCCATATAAACCTCGAAGAATAAGTGTATCTGAAGCTATGGCGTTACAATCGTTGCCTCGGGAATTTGAATTACCACCACAGATGAGCTTAACTAATAAATTTAAAACCATCGGTAATGGTGTTCCATATTTACTTGCAAAAGGTGTGGCACAGACGATATCAGACTATATGGAGATGATATAATGAGAAGATTAACTGTAGGGAATATTATAGCAGCGATTAATCATTTAAATAAAAATGTTGATTATGATTATATTAATTCTACAACTACTGGTAAAATCCATATTACGAGAATTAAAACAGGAGGACCGATATATATAAAAAGATATAACCCGTCATTGACACTTGAAGTGGCATCGAAGCAGAGAACTGCAAGAACATTAGAAGAAGCGCAGGAAGTATCTATATCGGCAAAAATGATTCAACGTTATGTTAATGCAATAGAAGAGGGAAAGCCTGTTAATATAGATAGAGTGTTAGGGGCAAGTTATAATACACGTTCTGTGCTAGAGTCCTTATTGGCATATACGCCTGAATTTTATTATTGTTATCCAGGAAGAATTTATATTGATGGAGGTAAAGAAAAAAAGGTTGAGAAAGGTCATAAGCATTTAATATGGCTACCTGATATGCCTCACGAGACGGGAAAGATTGCTCTTTACGAGACTAATCTGGTTATTTCGGAAATTCCTCAAAAAGAAAATGTGTATGATGCTTTGCATATACCAGCCACGGTATTTCCAGGTGGAATGGATATTGAAATACAGAGACGGCATGTTCAAATACAGATTGCATTATATTATATTGGATTGAAGCTAGGTTACAAGACCTGGATTGCAAAAAATGATAAGGGAATAACATATCAGGGAAAGCGGTTATGTGAGTTTCCGGAGATGATATCTTCATTGGATGATGAAACAATGCTCTCTGCATTTCCTGAAGCAACTGATGCTGCAACTTATATTGATTGCATATGGTTTAAAGATAGGAAGTGGTTGCCATCTGTAATGGAGGTTGAACATACAACCGGTATAAAAACAGGAATTGACAGAATGATGGTTTTAAAAGACACAATACCATCAATAGATACGAGATATGTGATTGTTGCTCCTGATGAGGATAGAAGTAAAGTCTTTGATATAGCATGTACTCCAATGTATCGGAGAATGGATATTAAATATTTGGCATACTCATCAGTCGAGGAGTTGTTTTGGATTTGTAATAATAGAAATATTGGTAATTCGGTTAACGACTCTTTTATTGATTGTTTTTTGGAAAAAACAAGCGTTTTATATGATTAATTATAATCTAGGAGGCATAATATGGTATTTGATTTTACACCAGACCCTAAGGTTTTACTTGCTTTAACGCGAACACCTATGAAACCTATTGATGCGCTTTGTGAATTGATTGATAATGCTATTGACTCTTTTTCAGTTGCAAAGGTTCAGGGGATTAAGATTAGCAACCCGATGGTTTTGGTTACATTACCAACACGTAAGCAACTGGCAACTGGTACTGGTATAGTGCGTATACAGGATAACGGGCCAGGATTAACACCGGAAAATGCTGAAAAAGCAATAAAAGCAGGTTTTTCAGGAAATAACCCATATGATACATTGGGATTATTCGGAATGGGATTTAATATTTCAACAGGTAAATTCGGTAATACTACAACCTTCATAACTGCGCGTAAAGAAAGTAATACATATATAAAAACCATTATTAATCTTACACATATAAATTCAACAAAAAATTATCAAATTCCAGCACAAGAAATCCCGAAAGGGGATAACGAACCATTTAATATAGGTGCTAATGGAACGATTATAGAGATATCAGGGTGGTGGCTTGATGGAAATGCAAACAAAGGATTTATAAATGAACTGGTAAAGTATGGTGACTCCAAAATAAGGGAAGCAATAGGACGGCGGTATGCTACGATTTTACGGGAATCAGCTATTAAGATTGTTATTAATGATAATAAATGTGAACCTTTTGAACACTGTATTTGGGATGCAAACCGTTATATAACAAGGAGGAACGGAATTATACCAGCAGTCATTAGTGTAGATAAAATTATAAGAAGTAGTAAACGGTGTGGAAGGTGTACTGCAATAATCCAGAGTTCTGAGTCAATATGCCCATCATGTGGAGCATCTGAAATTAGAACAATTGATGAGCGGATATGGGGATGGGTTGGTATACAAAGATTTGATTCAGATACTAATTATGGAATTGACTTAATCAGAAATGGAAGAGCTATAAGAATAGCGGAGCAGCGTGCTTTTTTTGAATATGTTAATGAGTTTCAAGAATTGACAAAAGATTATCCAATTGATTCACAATATGGACGAATAGTTGGAGAAATTCATTTGGATTTTGTTCCAGTCGATTTTATGAAACAGGATTTTCAAAGAAGCAGTGATGAGTGGAACGAGGCGATGCTTTATTTACGGGGAAATAGCTCTTTACAACCTAATAAGCCAGGAGCGGACAAGAATGATTCTCCAATCTTTAAATTATATCAAGGTTATCGGAGAGTAAGAAACTTCGGCAAAAGTGATATGTATATGGGATATTGGGATGCTGACAGTAAATCGGCCAAACGTATAAGTAGAGAGACTGAAGCGGACTACTATAAAAAATTTAAAAATAAAGAACCTGGCTTTTACGATGATACTGAATGGTGGAAATTAGTTGAATCTGCGGATCATCCACCAGTAGCAGAATTAATAGAATGTCCTAAGTGTGGTGCGCAGAATTTAAAAGAAGTGGATTGCTGTAATGTTTGCGGGGAAATCTTTAAAGGAAAAGACTGTCTTAATCCTGAGTGTAGAAAAAATATTCCTATGTCGGCACAGTCTTGTCCATATTGCGGCAGTAGTCAGGTACCGATGATATATGAACCTTGGGTCTGCCTGGTGTGTGGAACCAAAAATATAGCTACCAATTCTTCATGTATAAATTGTAATAATACTAAAGGTACAGTAAATCCATTGGAGAAAGAGGAATTATTAAAGGTATCTGATCGAATCGATAATCTTTCCAGTGATTCCTTAATTATAAAGTTAGCTGATGGTGTAGATTCTAATCCTCTTAAAGTACAAACATATGCTGTTCAAAGGCCAATGAATACTTATAGAGGAGATTGCCTTCCATTATTAATCTTTAAAGATGTTGGTAAAATCTCTATATTTATAGATAAAGCACATCGCGTTTTTCATAATTGTGGCATTAGAGCAGAACAAGTCATTGCTAATGAGATTGCTATGTATTTATACGACGAAAGACGCAATCATACCAATTATTTAGAATACAATCTTACTAATTTAGCATGGAAAGTTTTGCAAAAGCGATGGGGTGATGTATTGGAATTATCTACTGATGCAGTAGCTACTGAAGCAAAGGTGTTATTATCAGAAGTGAGAGATAAGATAAGAATTGCTTTAGGTAAGGATGCAGAATATTATTTTGATGACTTGTCAAAAGAACAGAAAAAGTTTATTACCGATACAATGATAGAAAATGGGATAGATTTATCAGATATTGCAGATTTAAAAAGCAGTGGTGAATACTTGAATTTTGTATCATTTGATTTCCTTTTAACACTATTTACATCTATTCCGGAAATCTTTTTTAACAAAGGTGTTTGGGATATTGACTACTCTTCAAAAGGAGAAGAGATTTTGGGAAAGGAAATTATAGATAATGCTAAACAAAAATTAAAGAAACAATACGCGAACTGTTTAGAAGATGTAGTGAGTTTTGAAAATAATAAATATTCAGATGTAACTGCTTTGGAGAGGGTAAGACTTTCTATTAAGTTTCTTTATAAAAGGATGGTGCAGTAGTGCTTGCATGTAAGACAGATATTATCAATGGATCATGGCAATCATTTGAACGTAATTTAAGTAGGCTTCTAATATATGAGGGTTTTAGTAATGTGCGGCTTGTTGGCCAAACAGGAGATCATGGTGCAGACGTTACTGCCTTTAAGGTTAATAAACGATGGTTGTTTCAGGCAAAGCATTGGAAAAAACCAATAGGAATATCAGTAGTGGACGAAACTATGAAAGCAATTAGAGAATATGAGGCGGATATACCTGTGATTGTCTCTGTTAACGGATTTGAGTCAGCAGTTAAAGAGTATCAGCAGGTTATGTTATCAAGAGGGATTCCGTTACAACTTTGGGATGCAGATTTGTTGATTAAAAAGACCGCAAAGTTAGAAGATACGATACTCAACCAAAAGTGTCCAAGACCATATCAGGAGACTGCCATAAAAGAAGTAGTTAGTGCATATTTTGAAAAAGGTATTAACCGGGCTCTTATTGTAATGGCTACAGGCCTTGGTAAAACATTTATTGCGGCGGAGAGTATTCGTAGAATAAGGTGTTCAGACTCAGTACGGGTTTTGGTATGTGCACACACAAATGATTTAGTATATCAATTGGAACGGGCGTTTTGGCCTTTTTTAAAGCCTACAGAATCAACACTTGTTTGGAATTCGTATGAGCGTCCAACATATGAACAGTTAAGAAATGCTGACTATATTTTTGCATGTGTTAATTCAGTAGCAAATTGGATTGAAATGCATAATGATTTACCGGATATTGGTGTTTTTTGTGTCGATGAATGTCATCATGTGGGATCATCTATTTATGATAAGCTATTTGAATATTTCAAAGCAGGCGAGCTAACTGGAAGTTTTGCGTTGGGAATGACAGCTACGCCATGGAGGCCGGATGATGTAGAATTAACACAATATTTTGGTTATCCAAGGATTAGTATTGATACGGTTATGGGACTGAAAAATGGTTTTTTAACTAATGTTGATTATCGGATGTATACAGATAATATTAATTGGACTGCGTTGAAAAATATAAATGGATATAGTTTTTCGCCTAAACAAATAAACCGAACCTTATTTATTAATCAATGGGATGACGCAGTAGTGTATACATTAAGGGACGCTTGGAAGGAGCAGCTTAATCCAAGGGCAATAGTTTTTTGTGGAACTATTGAACATGCTAAGATAATGCGTAATAAGATAAATTTATTAGGTTTTTGTAATGCAGAAGCAATATTTTCAGGCACGTCAAGTGATGAATCTGAACGTATTTCCCAATACAAGCGTAATAAGATATTAAGTGATTTTGCAGACGGCAAAATAAATGTTGTATGTGCTGTGGATATCTTTAATGAAGGAATTGATGTGCCAGATGTTAACATTTTAGTTTTTCAGAGAGTTACTCATTCAAGACGTATTTTTATTCAGCAATTGGGGAGAGGGCTACGTCTATCTGAAGGAAAGAATAAAGTTATCGTTTTGGACTTTGTATCTGATATTAGGCGGTTTGCGGCAGGTATATCTTTAAAAGATTCATTAAACAGGAATGAATATGGCAGTGTTCGCATCGACTTGCCACATTCTGTTAAATTCATGAAAGTTGGAGGTGAGGATCAAAAAACTGAGACTTTTTTAAGACAGTGGCTGAATGACGTTGTTGAAATAGAGAATGCAGGTGAGGATGCTAGTATTTTACGGTTTCCCCCTGATTTAGGGAGTGTTTTATGAAGTTTGAAGAGGTAGTTCAAAATTTGTGTAAACTTGAAAATATGAAGTTGAGTAGCATACGTCCAGGTGCGGAAATTACAATTTTGAATATTGATTTAAAATCAGAAAGAATTGCTATAAAAAATGCAGCAGGAAAAATTAATTACAGGTCATTAGGTGAGATTAGAAAAATATGGAATAGATTACTTACAGAACCTGCTGTTCATGTTGATGGTGTATTAAATGGTTCAGGTAGTAGTAGAAACCAGCCAGAGACAATCTTGGCAAATTTACCGTATATTGAATGGACTAAGATTAATAATAAGAAACATATAGTATATGTAGGGCGGGAGACACATCCGTATGGAACACTACAACAAGTTAGCGCTTTTGAACGAAATCAGATTATTGAAATATATAATAAAAGAAAAGAGGTTTATTTAGCGCTTATTGTTGTAAATGATATTGTAAAATCAACAGATGATTTTGTCAAGACTTTTGGAATTAAAGCAGATGCATTGGAGAATGGTGTATACTTTTTTCAGTTTCCGAATGGACGTGTAGTTTTTTCCTCGAATTTCAAGATTGATTTACCATGTGGCTGTTATATTTTTTTAGATGTAAAATATGAAGAATCAAAGAAAATTAGATTTTTGGGTAACTATTATTATGTAGTATTGCTCAATGGAATGAACTACTTATGTAAGGTAACCTAATTATAGGTGGATATTTTTTGGTAAATATACATTATTGGTATTTCTCTATAATTATGGTTGAATCTATATTGATGACTTAGACTTGAGTTTCTGGGAAATAAGGAGACTTAATAACAAAGGAGCTCTCCATGCACATACTAATTGCCGAAGACCACCCTGACCTCCAGAAAATCCTAACCCTCTACCTACAGAAAGAGGGTTATCAGGTATCTGTTGTATCCAACGGACGGGAGGCCATAAACTACCTTCTGAAGCACAGCAGTCCCAGGAAGCAGAAATCCTTAAAAAAGCTGGAGTATCAAAAATCAGCCCATGAAAGACCGTTCTATCGGACCAAGGAAACCCAATTTCCAAGCACCACTCCATCGGACACTACTTTACCTAACTCTGTTCCACCCGCCACCATCCCCGACCTCCTAATCCTGGACTGGATGATGCCGGTCCAGGATGGCATCCAGACCTGCCGTGAAATCCGCGCCCTGAACCTTCCAATCAAAATCCTGATGCTGACCGCAAAGGGGGAAACAGAGCATGAAATCCTGGGGTTAACCAGCGGGGCAGATGACTATGTGCGCAAGCCATTCGACATCAAGGTGCTTCTCCTGCGCATAAAGAAGCTTTGCCGTCTGGAAGGTATCCTGTGCTGCGGGGACATTTCCCTGAACCAGGAGACCTTTGAGGTAAGGAAAGGCGGCAATCCGGTAGTCCTGACCAGGACGGAATATGAACTGCTCCGTTATTTCCTGAACAACCAGCGGATTATCCTGACCAGGGAGCAGCTGTTAAACCATGTATGGGGAATGGACTTTGAGGGCGACAGCCGGACCGTGGATACCCATATCCGCAGGCTTCGCAGGAAAATCGGAGAGGAGTATATAAAGACCCGTATCGGAATCGGCTATGTCATAAGTGACAGGAAAGATTAAATAGAGCATCCGGTGATTTCACTGGATACATTGTGGGAGCATCGGGAGTATGAAATTTTTGCTGTATTCTATGTAGATGAGGTGGAATGGGTACAGGAAAACGGCCAAATGTATCAGGTTCTGCATAGAAAAGGTGTAAGTAAAGCCAAGGCAGCTTATGCTCTCAAAGAGTCGGAAGAGTATGATACTGGAATCACACCGGAATCAAATTGCCCTATTAAAATAGTGCAGAAAAGATAGTCTTTAATGGTATGGAAATCTAATAGTGATAAATGGTAAATATTCTAATTCAGAAGTTAAGTTATGGGAAATGCCGCTCTCTCACGTTATATGGAGATGCGGCATTTCCTGTTCTATTTTTAAGTGCCTGCTGAATCAGTTAATAAGGCAATATCTTCTTTCAACTGTTCCAAAAACGCCTGGGCAGCTTTTGAAAATGGTTGGTATTTTTTCCAGACAATATAGACCCCGGCGTTTAGTCCTGGCTTAAAAGGACGAAAGCACAATTTACTGTCAGAAGTACCAGTAAACAAATCAAAATCAATACAGATAGAATACCCCATTCCGTCTGCAACCATAATAGTAGCATTATAGGGCAAATCTGTTGTGGCTATAATGTTCAGTTTCTCTGGCATTTCGCCAATCCATCTGGTTAAGAATCCATATTCCATAAACTGTCTTGGCATAATGAGTGGAAGACCCCGTAAATCCTCCGGGCAGATTGCATCTTTTTGTGCAAGAGGATCGTCTTTCCTCATAATGACCCCACAAGATTCCGCAGCAGGCTGATAGAGAAAATCGTATTGATTCACATCCACCGGCTCAATCAGAAGGCCAAAATCAAGAAGCCCTGCTTCCAGCCGTTCCAATATTTCCATGCTGTTGCCGCTATAGATATGAAAACAGATGTCGGGATGTTTTTCTGTCAGATGTCTGGCGGCTGTAGAGAAATAATGGAATGAGTCGAATTCTCCGGAACCAATATATACCTCTCCGCTGACGGCTTCCTCTCTTTTTGCTAATTCAGATTCCGTCTTCTTGACTAATGTTAAAATCTCATCTGCGCGTTTTCGCAGTAAAATACCGTCTTCCGTAAGGGTAATATTTCGATTGCTGCGGATAAACAGCTGCTTGCCGACTTCAAGCTCCAGCTCTTTCATCTGCCTGGATAAGTTTGGCTGTGTCAAATGCAGAGTATTGGCTGCTCCCAGAATACTTCCTTCCCGTGCTACAGCCAAAAAGTAGCTTAATGTGCGTAATTCCATAATTTTGTATGCTCCTTCCGCGAAATATCCTGAAGCTATCGTGTTATAGTGATTATAGTATCAAAAAAAGATATACTTATCAAGTATATCTGTATATAAAATACAAGTATTTGATATATCAATGATTTTCTATTACAATGATTTCAGAGGTGATGGATATGTCTTATTTACCGCTTAATAGAAGGGACCTGGCGCAGACACTAACCGATTCCTGTTATCCGCCTGAAAAGATACAGCAATTTCTGGAGGCATATGATAACGGACAAATGAAGGAATTAATTACAGTTTTGTCTGCACACCGGAGATCTCTTCTAAATAAGATTCATGAGCGACAAGGGAACTTGGATTGCCTGGATTATCTGATTTATCAGTTAAAGCAGCAGTCTGAAGCAGCAGACAAAGAGAAATCATAGGAGAGGTTCATATTTATATTGATGGGAGATGGTCATATGGTAAAGAAGAAAAATCTGAATTATGATGAAGTGGCAAAAAATATTATCGCTAATATAGGCGGTAAAGAGAATATCAACAGCGTCCGTCATTGCATTACCCGTGTTCGTTTCCGGCTTAAGGATGAAAGCAAGGCCGACGATGGGATTGTGAAGAATCTGGAAGGGGTGCTTTCCGTTGTTCATGGAGGCGGTGAATATATGACGGTCATCGGCGATGCGGTGGAAGATGTGTATGATGCGGTCTGTGTGCAGCTGGGAATGCAGGATGGATCAGGAAGCGAAACGGAAGCAGAGGAAGAAAAGAAAGTGAATCCAGCCATGCGTGTACTGAATATGATTGTCGGCGCTGTTCTTCCCTGCCTGAATATGATCTGTGCAGGCGGTATCATAAAAGGATTGCAGACAGTACTTCAAATGACTGGCATGATTCAGTCCGGAAGCGGACTGGATTTAATCATTAGCGCAATGGGAGATGCAATATTTTTCTTCCTTCCGGTTTTCCTGGGAATGAATCTGGCAAAGACGTTAAAGGGGGATGGATTTTTGGGTGCCCTCATTGGCGCAATCCTCTGCTATCCCACGATTAACGGTGTGAACCTGGAATTGTTTGGACATACAATTAACGCCACATATACCAGTTCCTTTTTGCCGGTTATCGCAGTTACGGCCGTTGCGATTCCGCTGGCAAGATGGTTAAACAAATACATACCCAAAGTGGTTGCCAATTTCGTGACACCGGTAATTACCCTGGCGGTTGTTATACCGTTTGGATTTACCCTGATTGGACCGGCCGTCAATCTGGCGGGCAGTCTTGTGAACACGGGGATTACCGCCTTGCTGGATACAGTTCCGCTGCTTGCCGGTATTATATTTTCCGCATTGTACCAGGTTATGGTTTTATTTGGTATCCATACTGCGCTGACATCATTTTCTTTCATGAGTCTTCTGGAAGGAAATCCGGACGCAGTCATGGCAATGTCCTGCCTGGTCTGCTTTGCACAGACTGGTGTTGTATTGGGGATTTACTGCAAAACCAGGGATAGGAAGCTGAAATCCATTGCGCTCCCGGCGTTTATTTCCGGTCTGTTCGGGATTACAGAACCAGCCATTTATGGAGTGACTCTTCCACGCATTAAAATGTTTGTATTGTCCTGTGCCGGAGCGGGTATTACCGGGGCCATCATTATGCTGACAGGTACGAAAATGTATAGTTTCGGTCTTGGGGTATTTGCTGTCCTTGGAATGGTGAATCCGGAAGCTCCGAATTTTATCCCTCCGATTCTGGCCGTTGTAGTTCCGTTTGTGGTATCATTTATGCTTGCTTACGTTTTACATAAAGATGAGGCAGTCCCTGCTTCTGACTCTGCACAGATAACGCCAGGCAGCGAAACAGCAGTCCATGAGAAACTTATCATCGAGTCTCCTGTACCGGGAAAGGTTGTTTCAATCAGCCAGGTACCTGATGAAACATTCTCCAGCGGTATACTTGGCAAGGGATTTGCGGTTGAACCTTCAGAAGGAAAAGTGTATGCGCCGTTTGACGGTACCTGCGTAACCATATTTGAAACCTTACATGCCATGGGCCTGGAATCAGGCAATGGGGTCAGCCTGCTGATCCATGTGGGACTTGAAACGGTTGGACTGAACGGGAAACCATTTAAGGCCCATGTCAGTAATGGAGATAAAATTAAAAAGGGACAGCTGCTGCTGGAGTTTGATATAGATGGGATTAAGGCTGCCGGCTGCCCGGTTATTACACCAGTATTAGTTGCCAATGAAAGCGAAGTTGGCAAGGTTGCGATAGAAAATGATAAAATTGTGATTGGAGGCTAAGAATATGAAATTTCCTGAAAATTTTTTATGGGGCGGCGCAGTTGCTGCCCATCAGTGTGAAGGTGGCTGGAATGAAGATGGAAAGGGAATCGGTGTTCCTGATATTATCACCAATGGGAGTCATACGGTCCCGCGGAGAGTTGATTCCAGCCTGGATCCGGAACTGTTTTATCCTACCCATGAAGCCATAGATTTTTATCACCATTACGAAGAGGACATCGCTCTATTTGCTGAAATGGGATTTAAGGTATTTCGCCTGTCCATCAACTGGACCCGGATTTTTCCTACCGGTGAAGAAGAAAAAGCGAATGAGAAAGGGCTGGCTTATTATGATAAGGTGTTTGACTGCTGCAGGAAGCATCATATTGAGCCTTTGGTGACAATTTCCCATTATGAACTCCCGTATGCGTTGGTAGAGAAATACAACGGCTGGGCTGACCGCCGTCTGATTGATTTATATATGAATTATTGTAAGGTCATCTTCGAGCGTTATAAGGATAAGGTGAAGTATTGGCTGACGTTCAATGAGATTAACTGCGGTACGCTGTTCACTGGAACAACGATTGCAATCAGCACCGTTCAGGGATATACAGGTCCTTCCCTGGAAGCTCCCGTCACAATGCAGACGCGTTATCAGGCGCTGCACCATCAGTTTGTGGCGTCGGCCCGTGCTGTGAACCATGCCCATGAAAACTATCCACAATTTAAAATGGGAAACATGATTGCATTTTTACCGGACTATCCTTATACCTGTAATCCGGATGACGTGTTGGCAGTCCAAAGCCATATGAGGATGGTGAACTGGTTCTGCTCTGATGTTCAGGTGCGAGGCAGTTATCCCAGCTATTCCAGACGTTTCTTCGCAGAAAATAATGTGGAGATTAAGATGGAGCCGGGGGATTTGGAAGAACTGAAAAAGGGGACGGTTGATTTTTACACATTCAGCTATTACATGACTTTCTGTGTTTCCACTGACCCTTCTGTAGAGTGCGCCGCCGGAAATCTGTTGGGAGGGGCGAAAAATCCCTATTTGAAAGCTTCTGACTGGGGATGGCAGATTGACCCCAAAGGTTTGCGCTGGACGCTGAACGAGATTTATGACCGTTACCAGATTCCGCTAATGGTGGTCGAAAACGGTTTGGGAGCACATGACGTGAAGGCTGAGGACGGAAGGATACATGACGAGTACCGCATTGACTATCTGCGTCAGCACATCGGGCAGATGGGCGAAGCGATTGCCGATGGCGTTGACTTAATCGGGTATACCCCATGGGGCTGCATTGACCTTGTCTCCCTGTCCACTGGCGAGATGGCGAAACGATATGGTTTTATCTATGTCAATAAATTTGATGACGGAACCGGTGACTTGAGCAGGGAACGCAAAGACAGTTTTTACTGGTATCAGAAAGTGATTGCCACCAATGGGAGCGACTTGAGTTAATATTGATAAAGACTTTGTATTCTGATATAATGACACGAAAAGGGGGCGGGAATATGGAACTTCGGGTGTTGAATTATTTTCTGGCGGTAGCCAGAGAGGAGAATTTTACAAGGGCGGCGCAGATGCTCCATGTTACTCAGCCCACCTTATCCCGTCAGATTGCACAGCTGGAGGAAGAACTGGGGGTAGAGCTTTTTACCAGAAGTAATCATAATATCATTTTAACTGAATCTGGCATGATACTGAAGCACCGGGCGCAGGAAATGCTGTCCATGGCAGAGAAAACACGTCAGGAGCTGCTGCAGGGAGACGAGGAACTTACCGGAAAAATTTGTATTGGCAGCGGAGAGTTTCAGTCCACCAGATTACTGGCTCAGATTATTTCTTCTTTTTCGGAGAAGCATCCCCTGGTCCAGTATGAAATTTACAGTGGAAATGCGGAAAACGTCCATGACCATATTGAAAGAGGGCTTTTGGACATAGGATTGATGGCAGAACCCATTGACATCCGTAAATATGATTTTGTTTCCATGCCGGTAAAGGAACGCTGGGGAGCCTGGGTAGGTGCGGATTCTGACCTGGCACAAAAGGAATGGATTCAGCCGGAGGATCTGATGGGCAGACAGTTAATCATTGCCAAAGGTGAATTTTTGAAAAGCAGTATTGGAAAATGGCTTGGTGATTTAAACACCCAGGTGAAAATTATTGCGACCGGTAATCTGCTATACAATGAAGCGATGCTTGCGGAGAATCGCCTGGGTATCGTGCTTGGAATTAAGCTGAACTGTACGTTTGAACATCTGCGCTTTATTCCTCTGTATCCTTCCCTTGAAAGCAGTACAGCCCTTGCCTGGAAAAAAGAGCAGGTCTTTTCCCCTGCCGCCGGCAGTTTTATAAAGTTTTTAAAGCAATACGAAAAAGTAATATCTGATGATAAAATATAGGCATTAGACATTACAACATAAAAGGATTAAGATGAGGGTGTTCCTGAATGGAGCACCCTTATTTTCATGAGTAAAAAGCGAGGTGGAACTATGACAATCAATGAAGCAAGTGAACGGTATCATATTCCGGTTGAAGTTTTAAAGGAATATGAAAGCTGGGGGCTGTGTGATGAAGTAAAGAAAGTGATGGGGGTATGGCAGTACGATGACCAGGATATACAAAGGCTTAGTATGATTATGACGCTCCATGACGTTGGATTTGACAACAGCGAGGTTGAGTCTTATATGCGCCTTCTTCTGGAAGGGGATTCAACCGAAAAAGAACGGCTGGATATGTTAAACAAAAAACGGGGAGCGACTCTTGACGAACTCCATTTTAAACAGAAACAGTTAGACCGCGTGGACTATTTGCGGTACAAAATTCAAAAAGCGCATAAGTAAGGTTCAAAGAGAAGGAGGACTCTACAATGAAAAGAATACTATCGTTCATCTGTGCCTGTTCCATGGTGTTTGCTGTGACTGCCTGCGGCAGTCAGGGCAGTGTGCCTGCTCCTGGCACAACGGCACCAGCTTCTTCACAGGAAACCGGAAAAGAGGTACAGCAAACGGAACCTCTGCAGAGCGGCAGCGGGGAGAACGCCTCCGTTATGGAGGAAACCGGCAGGGAAGCTGGTCCTGATATTCTGGTCGCATATTTTTCCGCGACGGGAACTACGAAGACCCTGGCAGGATATATCTCTGAAGTTACCGGGGGAGATTTATATGAAATCGTACCGGAAATCCCGTATTCATCAGAAGACTTGAATTATAGTGACAACAACAGCCGAAGCACCAGAGAACAGAATGATGAAGGCGCCCGCCCTGCAATCTCCGGCAGTGTGGAGGATATGGACCAGTACGAAATAATCTTTCTGGGCTATCCCATCTGGTGGGGAGAAGCGCCGCGTATCATCGATACCTTCATGGAATCTTATGATTTCAGCGGAAAGACGATTGTTCCATTCTGCACTTCCGGAGGCAGCGGGATTGGCGCCAGCGCACGAAATCTGCATGACCTTGCAGCCTCGGATGTAACCTGGCTGGATGGGGAACGGCTTAGCAGTGATATCTTACATGAGGAAATGGTGAGCTGGATTGATGGTCTTTCACTGGATGTGATGGCCCGGTGAAGACGGCAGAGTTAAAGAGGATGGTGGATATATGCCTGCTTGTCATGCTTCCTGTTTTGATGGCAGAAATATTGACCGGTCAGGAATTTCATGAATGGATTGGGACGGCGATGGCCGTTGTGCTGCTCCTCCATCATCTGTTAAACATAAATTGGTTAAAAAATATCGGGAAAGGGAACTACACACCGCTTCGCAGCCTTGGCACGGTTATGAATTTGCTCCTTTTTGCAGATATGTCTGTTTTAATAATCAGCGGCATCATGATGAGTGGATTTGTATTCGAGTGGCTGCCTGTTTCAGGAGGCATGATTCTGTCCCGCAGACTTCACCTGTTTGCTTCCCATTGGGGGCTGATTCTGATGTCCCTGCATACCGGGATGCATTGGGGGATGGTGGTAAGACTGGGAACAAAGTTTCGGAAGAAATCAGAATCAGAAGACGGACTGACCTGGCTTGCCAGGGGCCTGGCAGCCGCAATTTCCATATTCGGTATCTATGCTTTTATACAGCAGGACATGCCAGACTATCTGTTCTTAAAAACGGCCTTTGTCTTTTGGGATGAAACGAAGCCGGCTGCTATGTTTTTTTTAGAAACACTTTCCATTATGGGATTGTTTATAACAGCCGGTTACTATGGACAGAAACAAATGAAAGGATTAAAAGGGAACGGCATGAAACATAAGACGGCAAAATATCTCACTTTCTTAATTCCAATCCTGATTTGTATAGGGGTTATTTTCTGGCTAATGAGAGGAAACCGTATGTCCCCAGCCGGTTCATGGGAAGCCATGCCTCCTGTGGAAGCAGAAGAAAATCTCTCACAATCAGTCAATCAGAAACAGGAGGAAAAGGAAAGTCAGACAGAAATAAACGATGGTTTTGTCTTGGTTTCTGGTGGAACGTTTTTGATGGGAAGTCCGGAGAGTGAAGCGTGGAGAGGGGATGATGAACAGCAGCATACGGTTACGGTCAGCGATTTCTATATGAGTCCCTATGATGTAGGACGGATTTTGCGGACATTCAAAATAAAAAAGAATGTGGAGGTAACAGACAATGGCAAAATCATTATTTGAGGAACTGGGCGGCAAATACGAAAGGCAAGGGGATTATTTGATACCGTGCTTAACTGTACCCGCCGAAGAAGAACAGGCAATAGGCATCTGGGGGCAACGGCATTTAGATTATCTAAAACAGTACCGTAAAGTTACATACACCAATCTTCTTACAAGCGGCAGGCTAAACGCCTACCTTGCCGACATCAACAGACAGGCACAGGAACGCTTTGAAAGGCTCATAGAGGGTATGAAACAGGCACAGGGCATAACGGAACAGCTAAAGGCAGAAAACGCCTTAGAATGGACAGGATGCCTCAATAACATAAGGGCTTGTGCGAGGGAGATTGTGGAAAAGGAAATTATTTTTGCATAAACAGATGATTAGTGGCAGGGGGAAATCCTGCCGCTTTTTCTGCTTTAGTTTGTCAGCTTGACAAATAAAGGGTTAAGGAATATAATTAGATTCAGTATTATACAAGGAGTTAATAAATATGCGGCAAGGTATTCTTAAATAAACTGTCAATTTGATAGTGGGAACAAAAAGTAGCAGTCCCGTTTCACTTTTAATATGGGGCTTAGTTTTTTGTACCCAGTTTAAGAATACTTTTATCATGTAATTTTATATGCCCGAAAACATATAAGTGTTTTGGGGCTATTGGAGTTATTTACCCAGTGATAGGAGTATTTATCACTGGGTATTTTTATGCCCTTTTTTGGGTGTTGATAGGAGGAAAATCACATGAAAATAATTAACTTAGGCATTCTGGCTCACGTTGACGCAGGAAAGACAACATTAACGGAAAGTTTATTGTATACCAGTGGTGCAATTGCAGAACTAGGGAGCGTAGATGAAGGCACAACAAGGACAGATACAATGAATTTGGAGCGTCAAAGGGGAATCACTATCCAGACAGCAGTGACATCTTTTCAGTGGGAGGATGTAAAAGTCAACATTATAGATACGCCAGGCCATATGGATTTTTTGGCGGAAGTATACCGTTCTTTATCCGTATTAGACGGAGCAGTATTATTAGTTTCTGCAAAGGATGGCATACAGGCACAGACCCGTATACTGTTTCATGCACTACAGATAATGAAGATTCCGACAATTTTTTTCATCAATAAAATTGACCAAGAGGGGATTGATTTGCCAATGGTATATCGGGAAATGAAAGCAAAGCTTTCTTCGGAAATTATAGTGAAGCAAAAGGTTGGGCAGCATCCCCATATAAATGTAACGGACAATGACGATATGGAACAGTGGGATGCGGTAATTATGGGAAACGATGAACTATTAGAGAAATATATGTCAGGGAAACCGTTTAAAATGTCAGAACTGGAACAGGAAGAAAACAGGAGATTCCAAAACGGAACGTTATTTCCCGTTTATCACGGAAGCGCTAAAAACAATCTGGGGATTCGGCAGCTTATAGAAGTAATTGCCAGTAAATTTTATTCATCAACGCCTGAAGGTCAATCTGAACTATGCGGGCAGGTTTTTAAGATTGAATATTCAGAGAAAAGGCGGCGTTTTGTTTATGTGCGTATATATAGCGGAACATTGCATTTGAGGGATGTTATTAGAATATCTGAAAAAGAGAAAATAAAAATCACAGAGATGTGTGTTCCGACAAACGGTGAATTATATTCATCCGATACAGCCTGCTCTGGTGATATTGTAATTTTACCAAATGATGTTTTGCAGCTAAACAGTATTTTGGGGAACGAAATACTGTTGCCGCAGAGAAAATTTATTGAAAATCCTCTCCCTATGCTCCAAACAACGATTGCAGTAAAGAAATCTGAACAGCGGGAAATATTGCTTGGGGCACTTACAGAAATTTCAGATGGCGACCCTCTTTTAAAATATTATGTGGATACTACAACGCATGAGATTATACTTTCTTTTTTGGGGAATGTGCAGATGGAAGTCATTTGTGCCATCCTTGAGGAAAAATATCATGTGGAGGCAGAAATAAAAGAGCCTACTGTTATATATATGGAAAGACCGCTTAGAAAAGCAGAATATACCATCCACATAGAAGTCCCGCCAAATCCTTTCTGGGCTTCTGTCGGGTTGTCCATAGAGCCGCTCCCTATTGGAAGCGGAGTGCAGTATGAAAGCAGAGTTTCACTTGGATATTTAAATCAATCGTTCCAAAATGCGGTTATGGAGGGGGTTCTTTATGGCTGCGAGCAGGGGCTGTATGGATGGAAAGTGACAGACTGTAAAATCTGTTTTGAATATGGATTGTATTATAGTCCTGTAAGTACCCCCGCAGACTTTCGGCTGCTTTCCCCTATCGTATTGGAGCAGGCTTTAAAAAAAGCAGGGACAGAACTATTAGAGCCATATCTCCACTTTGAAATTTATGCACCGCAGGAATATCTCTCACGGGCGTATCATGATGCTCCAAGGTATTGTGCAGATATTGTAAGTACTCAGATAAAGAATGACGAGGTCATTCTGAAAGGAGAAATCCCTGCTAGATGTATTCAAGAATACAGGAACGATTTAACTTATTTCACAAATGGGCAGGGAGTCTGCTTGACAGAGTTAAAAGGATACCAGCCAGCTATTGGTAAATTTATTTGCCAACCCCGCCGCCCGAATAGCCGTATAGATAAGGTTCGGCATATGTTCCACAAGTTAGCTTAACAGCTTGCAAAAGTCATATAAAATGAGATTTGAAAGGATTAGAGACTAATTATGATGAAATGCGAATGGATATTGTGTCCTGTTTGTGGGAGCAAAACCCGTAATAAAATTAGGAAGGACACTGTTTTGGAGAATTATCCCCTTTATTGTCCAAAATGCAGACAAGAAAGATTGATTAAAGTTGACAACTTGAAGATAACTGTCATCAAAGAGCCAGACGCTTAAGACGCAGAGCCGATGAAATTGTGGAACAATTCACGAATCATCGGCTCTTTTTGTTTCGTATTTGAAAGAACAAACTCACCAAATAAAAAAAACGATATTCGGGTGGGTTATTTTGTTATACCCTAAATTACCCTCTGAATTTGTTTTTAAATTTGGAGGGATTTTTTTATGTCCTTTTTTCGGGCAGTTATCTATCTGCTCATACGAAGCAAAATTTATCAATACATAGCATATCAGAGAACGGCAGGAAACCAGTTAAAAAAATTTCTGCCAGTGCAACGGTACTTCTCACCTTGAAAGTAGAAGTACAATCTCCATACAATAGAATTACTATTTCCTATAACCGTAAAGGTCACAGAGCCTTTGCGGTTTTTCTTTTGTCGATTTTTGTTGGAAAGTGCCGTAGGGCTGTTTCTGATATGCGGTGTCGTTCTCCGCCTCTCCATCTGGATTTTTTACATTTCAAAAATTCAGATGGGAGGTATTTATGGTGAAATATGCACCAAGAAAGGTATATATCAGAGAAAGTGGCGGCTATGTGGAATTATCCTACACGGAGTTCTGCCGTTGCAGGGAATCCGACCAGACCTATATGGACAAGCTGTTTATCCCCATTCAAGGCTGTCTGCTTGAAGTCGTGAGGGAGCAATACACAGACTTCTACCGTGACAAGGAACGGTGGCGTTATCTGCAAAAATTAGATACAAAGAATAGACTGCTATCTCTCGACGGATTTACGGACAGCGAGGGGAATCCTCTGGACTTTATCACTGATGAAGCGGTGGACATTGCAGAAACCGTTGTCAATGCGGTCATGGTGGACAGGCTGAAAGCCGCCCTGCCTTTGCTGTCGGATAGTGAACAGGAGCTGATACAGGCAATCTTTTTTGACGGACTTTCCGAGCGTGAAGTCGGGGCGAGGTTGGGCATAACCCAGAGCGTTGTAAACAAACGCAAAGCCAGAATCCTAATAAAACTAAGAAAGATAATAGAAAATTAAAATTTAAGGCGTTCAGCCCCCTTGTTTTTTCCTTTGGGAAGATGAGGGGGCTTTTCTCTGCCCTCTCAATCAATTCTGATTGGAGGAAGTAAGAATGGCATACAACCACGGACGGGAGGACAGGAAATGGCGTATCTGGAAAGAAGCGGAGGAAAAGCTGCTGCGTGAGTGCGGCGTTGATGAAGCGACCATTGAGCAGATACGCATGGCGGACAGGGCAGACTTCAATTCCAACAGGCGGTTTTACCGATGGACGAATGACGTTGCGGAATATCTTGAGGACATGGCAGGCAGGGAGCGGCAGGCGGAAGTGGGTACGGTTGCGGAGTTACTGGAAGAGATTGAGAGCGAAAATCTCTATCAAGTATTAGTCACGGTGGACGGGCGTACCTTGAAAATCGTCCTGCTGAAAATGCAGGGGTATTCCACAAAGGAGATTGCCCCGCTTGTGCATTTGACGACTGGTGCCATCTATGCGAGGTTAGACCATCTGCGGAAGAAGCTGCGGAAAATTTTATAGCTTCTAAAACAGCCTGCCATCCTGCGGGCTACTGGGTGAGGGATGGAAATCCCCTCACTCATTTTTTGCAGGAGGACAACAGGATGGCATACAGGGTTAAGGCATACACGCTTCGGGAGGAATCCACGGAAAGCGGCACAAGGTATTTTATCAGCTTTAAGGACGGGCAGGGCAAATCCCACGAGTTGGAAGTGTCGGAACAGTTCTTTATGGAGTTTCGGCAGATGGAGCGCAGGAACAGGAATCTTTTCTAATGGGACGAGCGGCACAGGGAGTTTAACGAGGTATGGGACGAAACCCTTTACAGACGGGCGTTGCGTGTGCCTAAGAGCCTTGATGAACGCATGGTTGAGGAAGAACGGAATGAAACGCTCTATAAGGCGGTTGGGAGCCTTCCAGAGATACAAAGGCGGCGTTTCCTGCTCTACTACGAGTATGAGTTCAATTTTTACCAAATCGCCGCTATGGAGCATTGCACCGCTTCGGCAATACAGAAATCTGTTGCGATTGCAAAGGAGAAAGTAAAGGCGGAAATTGAAGAAATATCTCCAACCGTGACCGACACCGCCCGAAAAAGAAATCTGTTTTTTATTTGTGTGGGATTGGCGGCATTACATACTCTCACTTTTTTCCGTGGGAGTAAATCTATTTTTAAGGAGGTCAACGCCTATGTGCAACGAAAACAAAGACACCGCCCGAAAGGAGGAAAGCCATGCAGAAGTTACAGACAGTCAACGCCGAAACGCTCCTTTATGAACCGCTTGAGAAACCATCCTTTGTGGTGGACAGCCTTATCCCGACAGGCTTATCGCTGTTCTGCGGCTCACAGAAGATAGGCAAAAGCTGGCTCATGCTGAAGCTATGCTTATGCGTGTCGCAGGGAATCCCTTTATGGGATATGCCGACAATGGAGGGCGATGTGCTTTACCTCTGCCTTGAGGACACGTTCTGCCGCATACAGGACAGGTTATTTCGTTTGACGGACGAAGCAAGCGGGCGGCTCCACTTTGCCGTGGCAAGCTGCAAGCTGTCAGACGGTCTTATCGTGCAGCTTGAAGATTATCTGAAAGATTACCCAGACAGCAGGCTCATTGTCATTGATACCTTGCAGAAAGTCCGTACAGCTTCAAAAGACAATGCCTATGCAAGCGACTATGGGGACATCTCCCTCATCAAAGACTTTGCCGACAGGCACTCTCTGGCGGTCATTGTCGTACACCACATCCGAAAGCAGAATGACAGCGACGTGTTCAACAAGGTGTCTGGGACGACAGGATTAACGGGGAGTGCGGACGCTACCTTTGTTCTGGAAAAGGAGAAACGTGCGTCTGACACCGCCAAGCTGTATGTGACGGGCAGGGACACGCCTTATCAGGAATACACGCTGCGTTTCCGTGATTGCCGTTGGGAGCTTGTGGAGCGGAAAACGCAGGAGCAGCTTGCGAAAGAAACGATACCAGATGTCCTTTTTCGGTTGGTGGATTTTATGAGGGATAAGGAAGAATGGATAGGCACGGCAACGGAACTGTTAGCCGCTATGGGGGAAACGGAAACCATACCCACGGTGATTACGAAATGGCTGAATGAATACCGCACCACATTTTTAAGCGAGAACCGTATCTGCTACCAGTACAGCCGCAGGAAAGACGGCAGGCGGATTGCCCTTGCAAGGAGGGCGGGTGACAGCGGTGATGGTGGTGACAGCGATATTAGGATACCCCCCTGTTACTGTCATTGACGCTTAAAGCCATGTAAAGCTGGCGGCTCTGCCCTGCGGGTGACAGCAGTGACGGTGGTGACAGTGATTTTAGGATACCCTGCCGCTGTCATCCCTACGGGAGAACACCCCGTAAACGCAAAATGCAGGCGTGAGATTTACTCGCCCTTTTCGGTCGTGTAAAACCACCCCTGCGGTCAGAAAAATCATTCCGATTTTTCCGACTGCGTTTACAGGGTGTAACACACTACACCTTGCCCTGCAAAGTCGTGTGCCAGACGTTCCCTCTGGACTCCCTTAAGGCAGGGCTGTGCCCTGCTATCCTACGCCTTACGGCTTCGGATAAAAGAATGGCGGCATGACGGTGACGGCTCTTGCGAGGGGGGTATCCCAAAAACACCGTCATCATCGACATGACCGTCATGCAGGGGGTGAGGGTGACAGTTGCGGCAGTCGGCAGGGGGTATCCCAAAACTGCTGTCACCACCGTCACCGCTGTCACCCCAAAGGACGGTCACCCGCCGAAAGAAAGGAGGAATCCGCCTATGCCTTATGCAATCCTGCGTTTCCAGAAACGAAAAGCGGGCGGCGTTGCGGCTTGTGAACGCCACAACGAGCGGAAGAAAGAAGCCTACAAAAGCAACCAAGATATAGATATGGAACGCTCTAAAAACAATTACCATCTCATAGCACCACCAAAGTACACCTACAAGAAAGAGATTAACCGCATGGTAGCCGAAGCGGGGTGCAGGACAAGGAAAGACAGCGTGATGATGGTGGAAACGCTCATCACAGCTTCACCAGAATTTATGAACCAGTTACCGCCCGAAGAACAAAAAGCGTATTTCCAGACGGCTCTTGACTTCATTTCGGAGCGTGTTGGAAAGCAGAATATCCTCTCCGCTGTCGTCCATATGGACGAGAGAACGCCCCATATGCACCTCTGCTTTGTGCCGATTACGCCAGACAATAAGCTGTCAGCGAAAGCTATCTTAGGCAACCAGAAATCATTATCCGAGTGGCAGACCGCCTACCATGAGCGGATGTCCTCACGGTGGAATCAGCTTGAACGGGGGCAGTCCTCAATGGAAACCAAGCGGAAACACGTCCCCACATGGCTCTATAAATTAGGCGGCAGGCTTGATAAACAGTATGAAGAAATCGTGTCTGCCCTATCCGACATCAACGCCTTTAACGCAGGGAAGAAAAGGGATAAAGCGTTAGATTTACTCTCTGCATGGCTGCCAGACGTGGAGAAATTCTCTAAGGAAATCGGGAAACAGCAGGCGTATATCGACAGTTTGAAAGAGAGAATTGGGCAGGAATCAGACTATGCGGGGCGTATGCGTGATGAAAAGTACGAGCAGGAACTAAAGGTGCAGAAAGCGAATCAGAAGATATTTGAATTGCAGAGAACCAACGAGCAGATGGGGCGGCTGCTGTCAAAAATACCGCCCGAAGTGTTGGAAGAATTGCAGAAAAATCATAGAAGCAGAGCGAAAGAAAGGTAGATATGTGAATGAAGAAACAGGATTTTAAGGTGTTAAAGACCAAAGACTTGTACCCGTTCCCCGACAATCCGTTTCATGTGGCAGAAGATGAAACACTGTCAGAGTTAGCGGAAAGCATCAAGGAATTTGGCATTGTCACGCCGATAATCACACGCCCGAAAGAGGACGGGGACGGTTATGAAGTGATTGCAGGACAGCGGCGTGTCCGTGCTTCTGAACTTGCAGGGATAAATACCGTGCCTGCGTTTGTCCTGCCCTTAGACCGTGACCGAGCCATCATCACCCTTGTAGACAGCAATTTGCAGCGTGAGAATATCCTGCCATCGGAGCGGGCGTTTGCTTACAAGATGAAATCCGAAGCCATGAAGCGGCAGGGTTTCCGCACAGACTTAACCTCGTCACAAGTTGTGACGAAGTTGCGGACGGACGACAAGGTGGCACAGGGCTTCGGCGTGGGCAGGATGACCGTGCAGCGTTTTATCCGCCTGACGGAACTGATACCGCCGATTTTGCAGATGGTGGACGAGGGGAAAATCGCCCTCACGCCTGCGGTGGAACTGTCCTTCTTGAAGAAAGACGAGCAGGAAAACCTCTTTGCCACGATGGAGAGCGAAGAAGCAACGCCCTCACTCTCACAGGCACAGCGGATGAAACAGTTAAGCCAGAGCGGGCGGCTTGACATGGATACGATATTTGCGATTATGACGGAGGAAAAGGGCAACCAGAAAGAAACCTTGAAAATCAACACAAGCAAGCTGAAAAAATACTTTCCGAAGAACACAACGCCGAAGCAGATGGAGGAAACCATCATCAAACTTTTGGAGCGTGAGTTGCAGAGGAAACGCAACCGTGACAGCCGCTAATCTTCTTTTTTCGGGAAGTAAATACAGAGAGTTGAGGTATGGAGAATGAGAGAAATCCAGTATGAAATCGTAAAGGAAATCGCAGTATTGTCTACGGGCGACAGTGGCTACACAAAGGAAATCAATCTCATTTCATGGAATGGGAAAGAGCCGAAGTATGACATCCGCAGCTTTTCCCCGAACCGTGAAAAGTGCGGCAAGGGAATCACGCTGAACGCTGATGAAGCGGCGGCACTCCTTAAAGCATTACAGAAAGAATTAAACAGCGAGGATTAATGGTATCTGATTGGCAGGGCGGGGACATTTCCAAACTCTTCCCTGCCCTGTCTGGAAAGGAAGATTTAAGTATGGGCGAGGATAAGAAAGCAGATAAAAAGAGAAAGCGTATCGTGCCAAAAGCACCAGTGCAGATGATAATCAGCCGTGAATATGTCGGCACACAGACCGTTACAGAAGCGTTTGTCCCGATTATCTCCGAGGATATTCGGAAGAAGATTGCCGAGGGCGACACCTTCGACAATGAGGGGCTGTCCGCTTAGAATGTACGCAATGGGACATGAAAACAGATAGGACAGATACGGAGGTTTTACAGTATGGCAGGAATCAAAGAAGAAAAGAAAATCTATTTAGTCGGCATTTATTGCCGCTTATCTAAAGACGATGGTACGGATAACGAGAGTGCGAGCATTGCGACACAGAAATCCATCCTCACGGATTATGTGAAAAAGCAGGGATGGCACATAGCAAAAACGTATGTGGACGATGGTTATTCTGGTACAAATTTTGTTGAGGTAAGATAACGATACCTTTTTTGCAGAGGGTGTTATCTTACCTCTTTTTGATGTATGTTAGATAGCATAACTCTTTACGTCGGCTCCTATCTGTCTGAAATAGGAGATACTTTCAGTAGGCTTGTCGCCTGTATCAACTCTGCCGACAAAGCTATAAAAGATTTCGATTTTGCGGGTGTTCGTTTCCTTATCCAGTTCGTGAATAAGAATACGGTCAATAAATTCATGGACGTTTTCGTAGGTCAGTTCTTCAATCGCTGTGTATCTGCGTACCAGTGCGACAAACCTTTTTACGTCCGCGCTGCGCTCGGTGGCGTTGTCGATTTCCTGTGACAGCTCCGCAATCCTCCGGGTCAGCGTCTTTTTTTCTTCATCATAGCCGGAAGTCAGAAAAGCAAATTGTTCATCTGAAAGTTTCCCTAAAGCGTTGTCCTCGTAGAGCTTGCGGAATAAGATGTTCAGCTCGTTAATACGGTTCTGCGCCTTGTCAAGTTCTTTCCGCTGCTGTGTCAGCGTCTTTTGTACTGCCTTTGCGCTGCACTCGTTGGCGGTTTCGATAAACTCCTGTTCATGCTCTTTCACATAAGACGTTACTCGCTGCAAGTCTGCAAGGACAAGTTCTTTCAATACGCTTTTGCGGATATAATGCGTAGTGCAGAGCATATCATTTCTTGCCCGGTTGCGGTAGTTGCCGCAAGTGTAGGCGTGTTTCCGTTCAAGCGTCCCGGCTCCGCGTACTGCATACATTTTGTAGCCGCAGTCCCCACAAAAGAGCAGCCCGGAAAACAGGTCAATTTCATCAACCTTTGTCGGGCGTTGCCGGGTGGCAATCCGCTTCTGTGCAAGTTCAAAGGTTTCTTCATCAATCAAAGGTTCGTGAGTGTTGGGGAAGAAATACCTTTTTTCCTCCGGGTTCTTTTTCGTCTTTTTCGACTTATAAGATACCTTGTAGGTTTTCCCGGTTATGGTATGCCCTAAATACTCTTTCCTTGTCAGAATGTCGTACAGTGTCTTATCCGGCCAGTTGTACCATGCGTTGAGCTGTGGGCGGGGGTGGCGTTTGCTCCCTGTCCTGCGGTAGCGCAGTTCCCCGACGGTCAATATCTCATTGTCCCGCAGCCAGTTCTGGATTTCACACATACGGTCGCCCCGTACATACATTGCAAAAATCTGTTTTACGACGTGTGCCGTTTCCGGGTCGGGTATCAGATGATTGCGGTTATCCGGGTCGATAAGGTAGCCGTAAGGAGCTTCGCCGTTGACGCGCTCGCCTTTCTGTGCCTTTGCCTGTTTGACAGCCCGGATTTTCTTTGAGGTGTCGCGGGCGTAAAACTCGTTGAACCAGTTCCGCAGAGGGGTAAACTCGTTATCTTCCCTCGCTGTGTCTACACCGTCGTTAATGGCAATGTAGCGCACTTCGTATTCGGGGAAAACAATCTCTATCAGTTCGCCGGTTTTCAGATAATTACGTCCCAGACGGGAAAGGTCTTTTGTTATGACGGTCGCCACGTTCCCGGCTTCAACCTCATGCAGCATGGCTTGAAGCCCCTCACGCTCAAAGCTCACGCCGGAAAATCCGTCGTCTACAAAAAAGCGTGTGTTGAAAAAGTGGTGTTCGTCAGCATACTTTTGTAAAATCAGTTTTTGGTTCTGTATGCTTTCGCTTTCCCCGGCTTGCATATCTTCCTGGCTCAATCTGCAATATAAAGCGGTAATCTTGTCTGTCTGTAACATTTTGTCCTCCTTTCCGACGACAGACAAGCATGGTATTTGTACTGTCTATATTATACCACATACCGCTGCCTGTGTCATGTATAAAATGTGAAGAAACGCCCTATTTCCGGGCGTTTGCGGGGTTCAGCTCCATGTCCTTGCGAATGAGCTTCTTTATCTTTTTATCCAGTGTGTCCGTTGCGCGTTCACTTGCGGACGAACATACAAGGTAAGTAACTTTTCCGATTTTATGCTCCGTTGTGGTAACGGGCGTCTGGTTTTGCGTCAAAGAAAATCCCCCTTTCTTTCGCAAACATATAATACAGTCTATGAATAGCAGCAAGTCCACTATTCAAGAAAACAAAGGCTTTAATCGGACGGTTATTAGCATAACCTCATGGGAATTTCACCCCGGCATGGTTCTCATGCAGCCCTACCCATTGCCTGCGACGCTCTTAACGCTCGGACTGTGGCTGTAAGGAAGTATCATTGTATATTTTGCGTGTCGTCGCCCGCAAGCCGCTACACTTGCTTTCCGGCGCGGTGTTGGTCGCTCGGCTGTCCGGGCGGGGATAACCTCACCCGGATAGCGTCATGGCGCACCCACCGTATGGCTCGGCGCAAAAGGAACGTATCCGATTTGCCCTATGCTGCGCCGCCGTTATCTTGCGCCGCTTTCTTTGTCAAGGTTCAGAATGGCTTTGCTGCCGCGTCAGCAGCGGAACGGAAAAGGGGGAGAGAGAAAGCGTCCCGCCGCTGCGGTTTATTCCTCTGCCTTAAAGGTGAGGACAGCCATCATCAGTTTTGCTTGCAGCCGTTCCCGAATGTCGTGGTCTACGCCAAAATAGACGTTCCCGCGCTCGTCGTACAGCTTCCGCATGGAGAGGCGGGCTATGTAGCCGCTGAAATGCTGCAAGACAATCTTCATAGCGTCCGGGTCGCCCTTTGTCGCTGCCAAAATGACAGGATAGGGAACAAGGGCTTTTTCCGGGTAGCCGGGTTCGTTACCATTCGTCCCATTCATCAGCATTTTCCTCCAGATATTTTTTTAGCAGCTCAAAAGAGCTTGTCCGCCTGTACTGTATCGTGCTTCTCGACGTATCGAACAGCTCCGCAATCTCGGTGTCGTTCATTCCCTCGAAATAGTACAGGAGTACGGCTTTGCGCTTTTCTTCCGGCAAAGTACGGATTGCTTCAAGAAGCAGCTTCGGCGTGATTTTCTTCCCGGCTCTTTCAAAGGCGATTTCCCCTTTGAAATATTCATCAAAGGTATGAAGCTGCCGCGCTTCTTCTAAGGTCAAGTCGGAAAAGGTAATCTCCCTTGCCTTATGCCTGTGCAGCTCTTTGTGAGCGTCACACGCTTCATTGTGCAGTACCGTATTACAAAACTTCTGGAAAGCGCACTGTTTTATAAACTCCCTGCGATTAGGTTCCACATTCTCACCCCCTTTCTCGTTGGAAAGTTGGTGGTGCTTCCCCCTTTTCGCGGGGCAATACTGCCTTTTGAAAAAAACGCCGAAGATTTTCGGATTTTTTTCAAAAAATTTTTTGAGCAGCAAAATACGCCTGTCCGAAAAGCCCGGACAGACGTATAGGTATTGTAAGCGGTATTCAGATGATTAGACAGTTCATATTGATAGACGTAGTTTTCCCCGGCGGTGGTCGGGCTTTTTTTGATGTGTCAATGACCGTCGGATTTTGTCGATATGGTATGTGCTTCATGGCGGCTACCTCCTTTTAGCCGCCGCTTTTAACAGTGATACCGCGTCATTTCATTAGAAGATAAAAAGAAACGGCGGCTTTGGTTTTTCAAAGCTGCTGCGGAAATCAAAGAACGACAAGCAACAGTTCTGATTTTGCTCCAATATGGTTATTGGGGGCACAAATTAAATCAAAAAAGAGCCGATAACAGCAGTATTTCAAACTGCATATTATCGGCTCTGCGTCTGTGCGTCTGGCTCTTTTAATTAAATTATTTTTGTTGTTTTTTGGCTTTATTATATGTATTAGCTAACTGTCCACAAGCTGCTTTAATCTCTCTACCATGAGAAACTCTCATGGTAACTTCAAGTCCTGTTTGCTCTAATTGATGTTTGAACGCAACCATTTCTTGTTTTTGTGGTGCTCTAATTTTTGAATTACTCGTCGGGTTGTATTGCAGCACGTTAATCATAACATTTTTGCCCTTAAACCATTTTGCAAGTTGCCTTATATCTGAGGAACGGTCATTTATACCTGGTAAAAGCAAATACGCAAATACCACTTTTCGATTATGCCTTTGTGAATAGGACAATGCTTGCTTAACAACATCTTCAATAGCGTACATGTGCATATGAGGAATGATGCAGTTTCTCGCAGCCTGTGTTGCTGCATGTAAAGATATTGTCAACTGAATTTTTAGATGTTCTTCGCGCAATTTTTTTAATTGATTAACTGGACCAACTGTTGATACGGTAATGCCGTCGGTTGGAAAGTTAAGTCCATTTCTATCTCGAAGAATATGGATTGCTGCAATCAAGTTGTCGTAATTGAATAAAGGTTCTCCCATTCCCATAAAAACGATACGATTTACTTTTTGACGTATCAATATGACCTGTTGCACAATTTCAGATGGTGTTAGATTACGAACGAAACCATTGCGTCCGGACTCACAAAAAATACAGCCAACAGAACAACCAACTTGCGTACTTACGCAAACAGTCCCACCATCTCGCCGTTTAATAAAAACCGTTTCGATATACCTGTTGTCTTTCAATTCATAAACATACTTTTCAGTATCGCTACTTTTATAGACTTTTTTTGTTGATATTGATAGATTTTTTTTGTGAAATGGCTGTTTATACAATTCCGCATATAAGGCTCTTGCTTTATCCTCTCCAATTACTTCCGACATTTCTTTGTAAGTAAATCCGTATGGGTCATTCAATATTTCCGTAAGTGTACTTTTAGGTAAGTGTTTCATTTAATATCCTTCCTTTTGTTTTTCAGAGTTTTTGATTATGATTTCTAATTTTTCAACATCAATGATATGTGTTAATTTACATTTAGGGCAGAAAAGAGGAAAATTTCTTAATACCGTATTATAAAATACTTGAACCCTCGTCTTTCCGTTACAAATTGGACATTTTATCCAATATTTTTCAAGCATAATATTTCTCCTTTTGTGCAAAAAAATACAGGTCAATTCTCAACATGAGCATTGACCTGCATTTATACATATAACACTACAACAAAATTAAGGCATAGTTTTTATACTATGTCTATACATCGTTAGTTTTGTTGTATAGCATACGCAAAATAAGCATGACAAAAAAGCCCATATTGAAAATGGGAAAAATCTTTTTTGATTTCAATGCTTATCGAATACGCATGCTATGTAACATAAACATTTCCCCCTTTTAATAATACTATACAAAAAAAGCGGCTAATTGTCAACATATACATATGAATTATTTTGGCTAACTGATTGAATTGTGTAGACATATCCAAGAAGAAAGGGGAACAGTAAAATGTAACAGGGTGAATAACTATGGCAAAAAGACCAGTACCGAAATACGATTTCAAGGCTTTTGGGGCAGCGATAAAGGCGGCGCGGACAGGGCGCAAGGAGAGCCGCAAGAAAGTGAGCGACGAAATGTTTATCTCGCCGCGCTACCTTGCGAACATTGAGAACAAGGGGCAGCACCCAAGTTTACAGATTTTCTTTGAGCTTATGCTCCGCTACAATATATCCGTAGACCAGTTTCTTTTGGAAACGCCGCCAGAGAAGAACACGCAGCGGCGGCAGCTTGACGCGCTTCTTGACGGTATGAGCGATACAGGCATACGGATTGTGAGCGCAACGGCAAAGGAGATAGCGGAAGTCGAAACAGAGGGCAGATAAGAAGTGTCCGTCAGAATTGAATAAGGTTTAGAGAGCGTTGTAATCTTTTTTTGAGGATTGCAGCGTTTTTCTTTTGCGGAAGTTTGGCAAAACCGGGCATAGCTCCGTAGTAAGGCATAAGGGATAAAAACATTCGTAGCAAGCATAGGAAGCGGGTACCCACTTCCGTATTTTCCCCTCCCGCGCTGCGGCGCGTCGGTTGAAAATTGCTTGTTGGGAAGTGTCCCAAACCCTCGGAACGGAAAGGAAAGGAGCGAATACATGAACGGACGCAAAAGAACGGTGCAAATCAAATTCAGAGTGACGGAAGCGGAACGGGATTTAATACTGGAAAAAATGAAGCTCGTACCCACCCGGAACATGGCGGCATATCTGCGGAAGATTGCCATTGACGGGTATATCATTCAGATAGACCATGCCGATATAAAGGCAATGACCGCAGAGATACAGAAAATCGGTGTCAACGTCAACCAGATAGCACGCCGCGTAAACGCGACGGGGAACGCATACCAAGAGGACATAGAGGAAATAAAGGGGGTGCTTGCGGAGATATGGCGGTTACAAAGATTAAGCCTATTAAAAGCACTCTAAGCAAAGCCCTTGACTATATCGAAAACCCGGACAAGACGGACGGAAAAATGCTTGTGTCCTCTTTCGGCTGCTCCTATGAAACGGCAGATATTGAATTTGAATATACCTTGTCCCAAGCACTCCAAAAGGGGAACAATTTAGCCTTTCATCTGATACAGTCCTTTGAGCCGGGGGAAGTCGATTATCAGAAAGCCCATGAAATCGGAAAGCAGCTTGCCGACGCGGTAACAAAGGGGCAGCATGAATATGTACTCACGACGCACATTGACAAAGGACACGTCCACAATCACATTATTTTCTGCGCCGTAAATTTCGTAGACCACCGCAAATATAATTCCAACAAAAGGAGCTATTACGGCATACGGAACATGAGCGACAAGCTGTGTCGGGAAAATGGCTTGTCCGTCGTCGTTCCCGGCAAGGGCAGCAAGGGAAAGAGCTATGCGGAGTACCAGGCAGAAAAGACGGGTACAAGTTGGAAAGGCAAGCTAAAGATTGCCGTTGACGCGCTTATCCCCCAAGTTTCCAGTTTTGAGGAATTGTTGCAGCGGTTACAGGCGGCGGGCTATGAGATAAAGCCGGGGAAATATGTGTCATGCCGCGCCCCCGGACAGGAACGCTTCACCCGTCTTAAAACCCTCGGCGCGGATTATACAGAGGAAGCCATAAGGGAACGGATAGCGGGCAGACGGGCAAAGGCGGCGAAAGCCCCCAGAGAGCAGCGCGGCGTTTCGCTGCTTATCGACATTGAGAACAGTATCAAGGCGGCGCAGAGTAAGGGCTATGAACAGTGGGCGAAAATCCACAATCTGAAACAGGCAGCAAAGACCATGAATTTCTTGACGGAACATAAGATTGAACAGTACGCGGATTTAGTCAGCCGGATTGAAGAAATGGCAGCGGAAAGCGGACAGGCGGCAGACGCATTGAAGGACGCGGAAAAGCGGCTTGCGGACATGGCGGTGCTTATCAAGAATGTTTCCACCTACCAAAAGACAAAGCCCGTCTATGACGCATACCGCAAGGCAAGGAACAGGGAGAAGTACCGCGCCGGACAGGAACAGGCGATTATCCTACATGAAGCCGCCGCAAGGTCGCTGAAAGCGGCGGGCATTGCAAAGCTCCCGAACCTTGCCGCGCTGCAATCGGAATATGAAGCCCTCCAAGCGCAGAAAGAAGCCCTTTATGCCGACTATGGGAAGCTGAAAAAGAAAGTCCGGGAATACGATATTATCAAGCAGAACATTGACAGCATTTTACAGGCAGACAGGCAGCCGGAACGGGAAAAGGGAACAGAGCGCGGATAAGGATAGCAAAATCCCCGCCGCTGTGCTATGATAGGGCTATCAAAAAGCAGAGGAGCGTTGAGCATGGAAAACCAGAAAATGCCGGAATATGAAACCATACGCGCCGCCGTTGCCGGGGAAAAATGGGCGGTGGAGAAAGTCGTGGAGTGCTACAAGGACGAAATCGACAGGCTATCGACGGTAGCGGTCAGACAGCCGGACGGAAGCACGAAACAGGAAATCAACGAAGATATGCGCCAGTCCATCACAAAGAAGCTGATAGAAGCCCTCCCGCAGTTCCCGCTTGAAGAAATGGAAAAGGGAAATGTCAGATAGGCAAAAAAAGAACAGGGCGCGGAAGCCAGTATATGACTTCCGCGCCCTGTCTTTTTATGGGTGCTGTTTTCGTGAATGTTACGCAGTAGAACGCCATTTTTGGGGGTAAAGGTATAAAGTATCGCCTATCCGATTTTCACGCCCGGAAAGCCCTGTAAATCAAGGGATTTTCCGCGCCTACTGCGTAACAGGGGCGCGTCTTTTCCTCATGCGCTCGGCGGCTTGTCTGCGGGTGATACGTTTCCGGCAGACGGGGCAGTATTTGACACTGTTAGAGGTTGACGCAAAGAACGCGCCGCACTCGGTACATTTCTTCTTATCCCCTGTCTGGTAAAGCTCCGCATAAAGCAGCCTGTCGGCGGGAAGCACCGCAACCCGGAACCACTTGCAGAGAAGCGAATAGGAAATGAGCTGCGGACATACGCACTCGTCCCCGTCGTCCAGTAAGATACAGTTCCCGTTATCATAATTGCAGCACGTCCGGCGCACAAGGGCGTTGACTTTCCGGCTCTGGGGCGGCGTCAGCCGCTTAACCCCGTTCATACTTCATCAGCGGCGTAAATGGGAAGCTCTGCAAATTCCGCTTCGGTCAAAGCGTCCACTTTGGAAAGGGTGCGCTTTGCAAGCTCCCGCATATCCGCGTCCATGTAGGGCAGCGCGGCGTTGACATTCTCAATCAAAGCCCGCTTGCCGCCCTCGTTGTAAATGCTCAAAAGGTTTGTTTCTTCAACAGTCAGTCTAATCATGCTCATACCTCCATATCGTGATTTTTTGTTTTTGCCGCCGCCTTTTTCGGGGCGGTCTTTGCCTTGTCTGCTTTAAGCTGCGCCCGGATAGAGGGGCGGGGCTTCCTTATCTCCCTGTCCCGGTTCTCCCCCTTGTCAATCAGCGCATACGTCCCATGTCTGCCCTCGATTTTGGAAAAGGAAAGGGTCTTGTAGGGCAGCATGGAGAAAAGGCGGTCAGTGTCCTTTGTGGCTGCAAGCCGCATGAACGCCGGGGAAAGCTCTGCCATGAAATGGGTCTTGTTCGGGCTGTTCGGCTCGTAATGCCGCTTCATTTCCCGCACAATGCGCCGCGCTTCCGTTTCAATCAGCCCGTCCCGCAAAGCGGCAATATGCGCCTTGAAATCCCCCGGCGAAAGCTGCTCCCGGCTGCGCCGTTCTTCCTGTAAGAGCGATTGCAGCGCGTCCGGGTCGTTGGGTACGGCTTCAAAGCGTTCAAATTTCCCAAGCTGCGGGTCTGGGGTTCCGTCAAAATATCTCCCGGCTTCCTGTACCCTTTCCCCATGCTCATAAATCAGCTTCACCGTATCGGCGGGCAGCTCCTTTTCCTTGACGCGCTCATAATGTTTAGAGTAGTCCAGTTCGTACAGATTGCCCTTGATTTTCCCGCGCTCCTTTCCCGTCAGCTCGATTGCATAGGCAAGAACGCGGTCGCTTGTCTGCTCCATGTAGAAACGCCATGTGTTGTGGGGCGCGGTGTCTTTGAGGAAAACGTCGCGCTCCCGGAAACAGTGCGTCCCGGACGGGCGGCAGAACCACAAAAGTGTTTTGTCCTCCCTGTGGGGGCTTGCCGCCGCCTTTGCGATAATCTCTTTGTCAATGTCTAAGTCGCTCTGGTAAAAGCCTGTGTTCTGCTTCATAATCGCTTCAAGGGAAGCAAACAAATCCATGTTTTCAAATTTGCTCTGTTCCGGCATGGGTCAGCTCCTTTCCAAGTCCTGTGACTTCTGCTTTGCGTTTTTCTTCTGTGCCTTTTCCTTGTCGGCTCTAAGCTGCGCCCGGATAGAGGGTTTCTTTTCCGGCTTCGCTCCCTTGCCGCGCTCCTTGTCGGCTTTGACAGCGTTAGCCAGGTCAACAAGGGAAATCTGCTCGCCCGCCTTTACCTTTGCTTCCAGTTCGTCAACGGTGGGGGTGTTGTTGATGATACCGTCAATCATGTTCCCGTTCTGCTCTGTGGTCTGCTCGGCGGTTTTCAAGGGATTGTCCCGCTGCGCCTGTTCTGCGGCAACGGCAAACGCCCGCGTCCCATTCCCCATAATCAGATACTTTCCGTCGTCCGACTGGTGGTGAAAGCCATATCCGGCGGCTTCTATCTGCTCCCGGCTCATGGCGGTCACATGGAAAGTCCCCCTCGGTGTCTTGACAGTTTCGCCCGTTTCCAAGTCGTCCGGGGTAAGCTGCTTTTGCTCCTGTAAAAACTCCGGCACTTCCCGAAAACCTACACTGTCAACGAAATGCGCCGCGTCCTGTCCGTCCTGATGAAGCACTACCACGTCGGAAACGGAAAGGCTGTGTCCCTTAAAATCTTTGGGGTGGTCGATATTGAAACAGGTGTAAATATCTTCAAGGGAAGTTTCCGGCGCAAGGGGCGCGGAATAGACAAGCTCATAGTTCGCCCTGTCAACCACATTTCCCGCCGCCTGCAGGCGGTCGTATGGCTCAAAGCGGAAATCCCTTGTTTCGTCCCCGCCCTTTATCTGGTAAATGGAAAAGGTGTCTTTGTCCTGTCCGGCGGTCTGCGCCGTTTCCTGTGCCTTTGCGTAAAGCTGCTTCACGTCGCCCTCGGTCAGCTCGCCGCTTTTGAGCTGCCCCATAAGCTCGCGGCATTTCTCCGGCGTTCCCGTATAAAGCACGTCGCCCATTTTCGCCCGCCCGTTCTCCTGTGTCACATAGGCTTGCAAGAGGTAGCTGTTTTCCCGGCTGTCGCTGTAAGGGTTCCGGCGCACTCTGTAAATCGTTTCCGGGGTAAAGGCTTCTTTCGGGGCTGCGCCCGCTTTTTCCTGTGCGCCGGATTTTCCCGGTGCGGCTGCTTCCGGATCCGGCTTCTCCGGCGCGGCTTCCTGTCCCTCTCTGGTGGGCTGCTCCTGTCCGGCGGTCTGCTCCTTGTCCTGTGCCTTTTGCAGCTCCGCTAAGTTCTCGTCTATGGAATTGATAATCTCGGCGGCTGCGCTGCGTATCGTTTCAAGGGAGCTTTTCAGCTCGGACAGCTCCCGCCCGCTGCTCCACCCGGCGACATAGCCGAAAGAGTAGTCCGACGTGTCAAGCCCGTAATGTTGGCAGACAGTATAGGCGACGCTTTCCGCTTCGACTTCGCGGGTGCGGCGGTCAACGTGGGGCTGCTGCTCGTCCTTTGGCGCGTTGAGGTCAATGTCGTGCAGCTTCGCATGGGCGATTTCGTGAATAGCGGTCTTTAAGGTCTGTAATTCGCTCATGCCCTCGTTGATAGCAATGCGCTTGTCCTCCAAGTGGTAGTAGCCATGAGAGCCGCCCTCGATATTCTCAAAGGCGATAGGAACGGGGGAAGTCTTTTCAAGGGCTGCGAAAAAATCCTTGTAGCGGTCAACGTCGCCTGTCAGCTCGTCAACCGCAATGTCCGGCAGCTCCTTTCCCTCGGTCTGGGAAACGTCAAAGACGGATACCACCTTGTAGGCGGGTATGGTGACTTCCTTTTCCTCGGTGACGGGCTTCCCGTCCTTGCCGATAACGGGCTTCTGCGTGTGCGGGTCGATTTTCTGCATTTCCTGTTTGATTTTATAGGGTGACGGAGCAATGATTTTAATTCCCTTTTGCCCTTTCATCACGTTTCGTTCAAAGTTGTTCTTCCAAGCGGAAAAGCCCGCCACAAGGGAAGCGTCCGGCTTCTGCATGGCGATAAGGACGGTGTTTCGGAAGCTGTAATTATGGAATTTTGACATGACTTTCAGATATTCCCGGTAACGCTCGCTGTCAAAGAGTTCCGCAATACCCTGTTCCAGACGGTCGGTAATCTCTTTGAGCTTTTCGGCGGGCTTCTCGCTCGTCAGCACGATAGGGATAACCGGGCGCGGCTCCTGTGGCTGCTCTGCGGTCTGCGCCGTTCTCTGCCCCGGCGCGGCTGCGTCCATTTCTACCTTTGACGGGTCGGGTCTTTCCGGCTGCGGGGGCTGCGGCGTTACCCGGTATTCCTCCGGCACGTCGCGCCCGTCGTACCATTCTGTAAAGGTGTTGCGGTTGTTGTAGATATAGCCCTTTTCGGTAAACATACCGTCGTCGTTAATGGAAGCGTCCCGCCCGTATTCCTCATACATGAAATACTTTTTCGCTTCTTCGGGAAGTTCCGGTTCTTCCAGTTCATCAACCAGATAACGCCCGTATTCTTCTTCATTGTGGACGGACGGATAAATCCAGTAGCAGTCAAGGTTCTGTGCAAGGTTGATAATGTCCTGTAAGCTGTCGGCATGGTCGCCGTATTCAATGGCTGCAATGAATTTCTCCCGGTCGTCGTCAAACTGCATTTCCAAGAGCTTCCCTAAATAGTTCAGCTCGTCGGGGTGGGAATACTCGCTTAAATGCTCCGTCAAGCCGGGGATAGTGGATTGAAATTCTGTGAAATGCCATTCCTCATAGTGCTTGAAGTCAATCCCGATACGGTCAAAGACTTCTTTCAGATGTTCGGCAGTCGTGGGGAATGTCACCCATTCGCCCGCGGGTCTGCCCTCGGTGTACTTCCCAAGATTGGAAAGATAGCCGCTTAAAATCGGTTCTGCCATTTGTTCGCTCCTTTCTTTTTCAATCATGCGGTGCATAAGCTCAAAATCCTCAATGCTCATGCTCCCGTCAAATACATAGGGGTTAAAATCCTCCCCGTCCCGGTAGGGCTTTTCGGAAAAGGGAAGCCCCGCTTCATGGGCGGCTGCCCTCGCTTCCTCGATAACCTCCGGGGGAAGCCTGTCGTCATGCGCTCCGATAAAACCGTCAATGTCGTTCATGCTGTTTTCGTAGTGGTAACGCACTCCGGCGGTCAGCTCGTCAAGGCTCATGTCCTCGCCTAAATGCCCGCAATAGTAGCCGTTTAAGATAACGGCGGCGGGGTCAATGCTTTTTATTTCCTCTAACCGGCTCCTGTCCTCCGGGTAGAGCGTATCGTCCATATCAAGATGAAAATATTCCGCGTTCCATGAACGCCCCTGTTTCCAGAACGCCACCCATGCGATACCGTCCCTAAGCTCGTCTTGATAGTCCTTTACGGTGTCCCGTAAACTTGCCATAGTGAAAAACCTCCTTTCTCTGCGGCAGCGTCATAAGCTGCATTTTTTGGCTGCATGGTCTACTACGGGTACGCCCGCATTTCTGCCAAATATTTTTGAAAATTTTTAGAGGGTGAAGCCCTCCGCAAAAGAGGGTTTGGGAAACTTCCCAACAAGCAAAATCCCCGTCCGGCGCGTCAGCGTCGCAACGGGGATTTACGGAAGTGGGTACCCGCTTCCTATGCTTGCTATTCAAGTTTTTAGTTCTTCTGCACTTCGATACGGTAGTTGACGTATTTCCCGCCAGTGTCAGCCAGAACGATAGTTCCGTCGTAGGTCTTGCCTGTTTTCGGGGAGTAGAGCTTCTTCACATTCGCCTTGCCGGATTTAAGGAGCGCGGCGGCAATCTTCGCGGAAAAAGCGGTCTTGCGTTCCTCGAAAAAGCGGTCATTCTTCCACATGACAAAGGCACATTCTTTGTTGCTGCAATAATAGTTTTTCTTCCCCTCATGGACGGGGGAACCGCAACGGGGGCATTTGCCGACAGAGGGCTTTTCCTCCCGGAACAAATCCTTTTTCCCGTCCAGTGCTGCGGCGTGTGTCTGCACAAGCTCCCGCGCCATAGCTTCAATGCCGGACAGAAATTCGCCGGGGTCTGCGGCTCCCTTTGCTATCTGCGTCAGATTGTTTTCCCATTCTGCGGTAAGCTGTGGGGAAGTGAGTATATCCGGCAGAATACAGATAAGGCTGTTCCCGTTTTTGGTAGGGATAAGCTGCTTCCCCTTGCGCTCCGCAAAGCCGCCCTTTACCAGTTTTTCAATGACGGCGGCGCGGGTGGCGGGAGTGCCAAGCCCCCGGCGTTCCGCGTCCGGGTCGGTGTCCCCGTTCCCGGCGCGTTCCATAGCCGACAAAAGGCTTGCTTCGCTGTGGGGCTTCGGCGGCGTTGTGGTATGCTCCGTTACTTTTGCGGCGGGGTTAGGAAAGCCCTGTCCCTCGGAAAGCTTCGGCAGCGTCACGTCTGCATTTTCCCCGTCCTCCGCTTCGGGCTTATCTTTCAGCGTCGCCCGGTATCTGCGTTGAAGCTCTTTCCAACCCTCCGCAAGTACGGTCTTTCCCCTTGCGGTGAAGTCTGTCCCGGCGCATGAGAAAACCGCCGTAACCGCTTCATAAATATGCGGCTCGGCGGTGGCAAAAAGCAGACGCGCCCCCGCAAGGGTAAGGATATTCTTCTCGCTTTCCGGCAGCGCGTCCGGGTCAGCCTTTGCAAGCTCCATAGTGGGAATGATTGCGTGGTGGTCTGATACTTTTTTACTGTCTAATACCTTTACAACCTCCGGCGTGAAGTCCGCGCCCGCCATAAAGGGGAGTTTTTCGCAAAGCAGCGCGATAATGCCCGCTGCGGTGCCGCCCATGTCGTCAGTAAGAAAGCTGCTGTCCGTCCTCGGATAAGTAAGGAGCCGCTTTTCATAAAGGGATTGTGCAAGGTCAAGGGTCTGCTTCGCGGTGTAGCCGAAAATGCGGTTCGCTTCCCGCTGCAAAGAGGTAAGGTCAAAGAGCTTCGGCGGGGCTGCGGTTTTCTTCTCTCTGGTGAGGGAAACGCATACCGCCGTTTCCGCTTCGCAAGCCCCTTTCAGCGCGTCGGCTTCTGCCTTGTCGGAAATCCTCCCGCTTGCCGCTTCCGCGCCGGATAAATCAAGGCGCACATGATAATATTTTTCTTTCTGGAAATGGGAGATAGCCGCGTCCCGGTCGGTGAGCATTTTTAAGGTCGGGGTCTGGACGCGCCCCACGTTCAAGGTCTTTCCATACAGGCAGGAGAAAAGCCGGGTGGCGTTAATGCCGATAAGCCAGTCAGCCTTTGCGCGGCAGAGGGCAGACGCAAAGAGCGCGTCGTATTCCTGCCCGTCTTTGAGGGAAGCAAAGCCCGCCTTGATTGCCCCGTCCTCCATTGAGGAAATCCACAAGCGGCGCATGGGCTTCTTGCAGCCCGCCGCTTCGTAGACAAAGCGGAAAATCAATTCTCCCTCGCGCCCCGCGTCACACGCATTTACCACTTCGGAAACGTCGGCGCGGTGCATAAGCTCTTTTAGGGTTTTGAATTGCTTCCCCTTGTCCGGGTCAACGGCGTACTGCCATTCCTCCGGCAGAATGGGTAAGCTCTCAAAACTCCATTTTTTATATTGCTCCCCGTAGGCGGCAGCTTCCGCAAGCTGTACCAAATGCCCGACGCACCATGAAATGAGGCAGCCGCCGCCCTCGATATATCCGTCTTTCTTTTCCTTAACGCCAAGCGCGGCGGCGATAGTCTGCGCCACGCTCGGCTTTTCTGCAATAATCAGTTTCATTTTCTGTTCTCCTTTCGGTTGTTTTAGGTTTGAAATTGGTTTATACTTTAAGCATTACTATAAGAAACAGGTGACAATATGAAATCAATACATACTTTCGATGTTTTTGCTCCTACTGATGAACAGGAAGAAGCAATGAATAAAAAACGTGGCGGGCATTACAGGCGCGGTAAAAACAAAGAAATGGATTACTTTATTGAGTGTGCTACTTCGCTATTTCCCAACAACCATTATTCAAGGTTCACACCTATATATGATACGACAAAAGAGTTTTATCAACTGATTACTTCTTCCGATACAACAGAAAGAGCTATACTAAATTGGATAGCTTCTAATCGTGCATGGAATTATTTGTTTGGCTTATTACGGCATTATTACAGAACAGGACACCATGACGATAATTATATCTTTCCAGAGTTCAAAATCGGGTCGGCTTATGTGGCTGATTATCTGCTCATAGGTAATAGTTCAGACGGTTATCAATTTGTCTTTGTGGAATTAGAAGCTCCCAACGGGCGGATAACAAAAGAAAAAGGTACTCGTTTCGGGGAAGTAATCAATAAAGGGATTGAACAGGTTAGGGATTGGCAAATGTATATTGCTGCAAATTGGAATGTAATTGTAGCAGAATTGGAAAAGCACTCATTCTCCAATACAAAGTTACCCAGACAATTATACAAATATTGCCCTTATCAAATCTACTATGCTGTGATAGCCGGACTCCGTAAAGATTTTGAGAATATTCGTGATAGAAAGCTCCAACTGCAAAATGAAAATAACATAACACTTTTGCATTACGAAAATCTCATAGATGTTGCAAACGAAAATTAAAAGTCCATTTTCAGCGTTCCGGCTCACTTGCCTTTTTCTCCTGTACCTGTTTCAGACAGTAGCCCACACAAGGGAGCTGCCCTTTGTACGGACAGGAAGCGCAAGCCGGGGAATGGGGAACGGGCGGCGCATTGTCACGCCGCCCGCCCGGTCTTTGTATCATCATCTTTTCAAAGGGATTGTCGGTAAACAGGGTCATGCTTCCTCGTCCTCCTGTTCTTCATCAGAAAGCCCGTCCCCCTCGTCCGGCTCGTCCTCGTCGTAGTCGTCAAAATCGAAATCTTCAAGGTCGGTGCCGCCCTTGACGTTTTGCTTCGGCTTCATAAACTTAAAATAATAGAACGCGCCCCCGCCGCCAAGAAGTGCCACGACAAGGAAAAGCACAAGCCCGCCCGCATTGCCTTTCTCTTTGGGCAGCTCCGGCGGTTCCTCGGTTTCCGGCTCTGCTTCCTTGCCGCTGCAAGCGGTCATGTTGTCCTTGCAGACGGGGCAGCTCACATTTACCTTTCCGGCTTCGCATTTTTCGGTGCAACTGCAAACGGCGGGCGGGGCTGCTTCGGTGCTTCCGTCCTCCATAAGTGCTAAGAGGTCGGCTTCGTCCACTTGATTAAGGAAATGTACGGTGTTCTCGCCCTCGTCGTCCCGGTCAATGAGGATATAAAAGTAATTGCCGTTTTTGGTCGTTACGGTGATAAGCTGCTTGTTGCCGCCGAAATCGTCTACAAGGGTCGCGTTCCCGTCCGGGGTAAGGGGTTCTTCCTTTTGGGGTTCCTCGTAGACAACGCCGCTGTCGTTGGTGTCGTCCTCTCCCTCCGGGGTCTGTGCAAAAGCGGTGACGGAAAAGCCGCCCGAAAGCATAAGGGCGGCGCAAAGTGCGGTCAGTGTTCTAAGGATTTTCTTATTCATTCTCGGTGTCCTCCATTTCTTCGGTGTCGTGGTCTGCGGGTTCTGCGGGGTAGCCCGGCGCGGCTTCCATGCCCGGAATACCGCCCCCGGAAAGCATAGCGGAAAGCTCATGCGGGGAAAGGCGCATGGAGCGCACAAGCTGTACGATTTGCAGGTTTTCCGCTTCGGTTTTCTGCGCTTCAAGCCCCCTTAATTTATTCTGGTACTCGGTGATTTTCTCGCGGGTCTTTGCAATCTCCTTGTCGATACGTTCAATTTTGTTCATAGCCATCAATAAATTTCTCCTTTCAGATTTTCATTTTTTTGTTGTCAGTTCCAATTCATTAAGCCGTAGCCCTTGATACAGGAGTAATTGACGGGGTAGCTCTTTATCTTGCAGGCGTCGCCGGAATTGCCCTCGACGGTATAGACGCGCTCCCCGTCCGTCCCGATAACAAGCCCTACATGGTCTGCGCTCCCGTCCCCGTCCCAGTCGAAAAAGATAGCGTCGCCGGGGGCGATATTCTCATAGCCCCTCGCGCCCCATTGCCCGCGTGACTGGAACCAGGGTACGCCCTGTGACTGGCACCCGGCAAAGCGCGGCTCGCTTTTCCCGGCTTGATTGTAGCACCATGAAACAAAACAGGCGCACCATTCCACGCGGCTGTTAAATCCGTACCAGCTCCAAAAGGGTCGCCCGCCTACGTTGCCGACTTGCCGCTTCGCAAGGTCTACAACGGCGGTGTTGCCGGGGCGTGTGCCGTTTACAAGCTGTACGCCGCTTAAATCCTCGGACGCGCCCATATCGGGGGAGCCGCCGCCGAAAATCAGCGGCTTGTTTCCGCTTGTTTCCAGATAGACGCGGTACATTTCAAGCTGCTGTGGCGTTAGAAGTTCCTCCGCAATCTCGGAAATGGGCTTGTTCGTCAGCTTCACGTTGAGGATATGGTACTCGTAGGGTACTTCCTCGCTGGTCGTTTCCCCTGTTTCCGGGTCTGTGCTTGTTTCTGTGCGGTAGCGGATTTCCGTTTCTTCCGTCAGCGTCAAAGTGTACTGCATGGCAAAGACGCGGTTTAGTTCTGCCTGTGCGCTCTGCGGGGTGTAGGTCTGTAAAAGGGCGGTGAGGTAGGACGCTAACTCATGGGGGTTATGCCCGATACTGTCAAGGTCATAGCGGTATTCGTCATAGCCGGGGTGGGTGCTTTCGATATTGTCAATCTGCTGCTGAAGCTCGTTTTCCTTTGCGGCGTAATTATTTTCCGTCGCCACAAGGTCGCTGTCCTCCGACGTGTAGGAAGTCCCAAGTATGCCGTTCATCAAGCCGGAGAACATGGAGCCGCAAGAGGAAAGCCCCGCCGATACCATGATGAATAAGAGCAGCGCGGCAACGGCGATACATACGCCCGCCGGGTGCCGCCCTACAAAAGCGATTGCCTTTTTTGTTTCCTCGGCGGTCTTTTTTGCCGCCTTGCGGGTGTTCTCTGCGGCTTTCTGCGCCGTTTTTGCGCCGCCTTTCCTTGCCGACTTTGCATACTGCCGCTTGATTTGCTGCTTCTGCATGAAGCGGGAAAGGGGATTGCCCGCAATCTGCGGATTGTCATGTAGGGATTTATGGTACTGGAAATCCACATTCGCCTTGAACGCCGCTTTCTCTGCCTTTGCCGCCGCCCGGTAGGGTTTGAGCTTGTGGCTGCGGTAGCCCTCCTTGACTTTCCGCGTCCCGTACTTTGCGCCGCGCTCTGCCAGTTCTTCGGATTTGTGCGCCCCCTCAACGCCGGAATTGTCCTTTTCAACGGAATGTATCTTGTTGTGGACGAAAATACCCGCTTCCTGTGCGGGGCGGGATAGCGGGTTATTGTGGGGCTTATTCCTTCCTATGGGCTTTTCCTGTTCCTCAAAATGTAGGCGGGTCTTGCCTTTCCCGGTGGCTTCATCAAAGGTGCGCTCCCGTACAAGTTTCTTTTCTTTGGGGATAGCCGCCTTTGCCGCGTCCAGACGGTCGGCTGCTTTGTCCGATTTTCGGATATACCTTTCAAGCTCCGGCGTTGCCCGTTCCTCGTCGGTAAACTGCAAGCGGGAAGATTTTTCTTTTGCTGTGGCTTCTGCCTGTGCTTTCCTCGCCGCCTTTTTGCTCGCCTTTCTGGTACGCGCCCCGTCGATACGCTCCAAGACGCGCTCGGCTGCGGCGGTGTCCTGTTCCCGTTCTGCCCCCGGCGCATGGGGAAGCGGCGGCGCGGCGGCTGTGGGCGCGGGAGCTGCGCCGCCCGGTATGGTCTGCGCTGCCTGTTCCGGCGGCTGCGGTGCTTCGGTCTTTGCAAAGTCCGCGTCCCTTATCCGCTTGCTGATACGTTTCTTTTTCCCGGTGGCGGCGTTTACCTCGACAGCCCCCTCGCGGGTCATTTTCTGCGTGACTTTCTCACGCGCTCGATACTGTTTTATTTTTCTGTCCCTCCAATCCGCGCCCTTGCAAGGGCGCAATACTCGGCGTTTATCTCAATGCCTATATAATGCCTGTCAAGCTGCCTTGCGGCTGCTCCCGTCGTGCCGCTGCCGAAAAAGGGGTCAAGCACAACGCCGCCTTTCGGACAGCCCGCCTTGATACAGGTTTCGGCAAGTTTTGGCGGGAACGCGGCGAAATGCCCGCCCTTGTAGGGTACGGTATTGATAAGCCACACGTCCCGCCTGTTCCGCATGGTCGGCATGAGGGCTTCGTCGTAGTAGCTGCCGCTTCTCGCCCGGTTAAGCCCCTGTACTTTCCCCTGTCCGGGTACTTCGTCCGCATATTTCTGTCCCGCGCTGCGCCCGGTGCGGTACCGCGCCGCCGTTGTGGGGGCTAACGGCTCGGCTATGGCGGCTGCGTCATAGAAATATTTCTTTGACTTCGTAAGCAGAAAGATATGTTCATAGCAGCGGGTAGGGCGGTCTTTCACGCTCTCCGGCATGGGGTTTTCTTTCTGCCAGATAATGTCGCTCCGTAAATACCACCCGTCAGCGCGTAGGGCAAAAGCTAAAAGCCAAGGGATACCGATTAAGTCCTTTTGTTTGCAGCCGGAAACGCGGTTGTTTTTTGCAATCTGCTGTCCGTTTCTGCCTTTCGGGTTCTTCGGGTCTGCATGGTAGCCCTTGTTCCCTGTGCCGCAGTAGGTGTCCGCGATATTCAGCCAGAGCGTACCGTCAGAACGCAGTACCCGGCGCAGCTCGCGGAAAACCTCGGTCAGCCTGTCAATGTACTGCTCCGGCGTGTCCTCCCGCCCAATCTGCATATCAAGCCCATAATCCCTAAGCGCATAGTAGGGCGGGCTTGTGACGCAACAGTGTACGCTTTCCTCTGGAAGCTCCCGCAAGGCATAGAGCGCGTCCCGGTTGATGATGGTGTCAGTTTTCAGCCCGTTCATGCTTCGCCCACTTCCTCCGGCTTCGTCGTCATTACCCGGTAAAGCTCGGTGTCTTTCGGGAAGCGGTCTACAAAGGGCAGCACCACGTTCCCGTAGAAGATAAGCCCCTCGCCCGCTTCGGTGTGGGTGACATATTTCATCTGCTGCGGGGAGATGTTGAGCTGCTTCGCAAGGATAGCCCGGTCGCCCGCCGCCTGATTGAGCATGAGGACAAAATCAGAGTTTTCAAAGATATTCTCCACTTCGCGGGAAGCAAGCAAATCCTTGACATTCTGCGTAATGGCTGTGGGTATGCCGCCCCATTTTCTGAAACGCTTCCAGATTTCAACGGAATAGGCGGCGGTCTGTTCCTCTTTCAAGAGAAGATGAAATTCGTCCATAAAATACCGGGTGGATTTCCTTTCTGCCCGGTTGACGGTGACGCGGTTCCATACCTGGTCCTGCACAATGAGCATACCTAACTTTTTGAGCTGCTTCCCAAGCTGCTTGATGTCAAAGCAGACAAGGCGGTTGTTCAGCTCCACGTTGGTACGGTGGTTGAATACGTTAAGGCTCCCGGAAACATACAGCTCCAACGCCGCCGCAATACGCGCCGCTTCCGGCTCCGGCTGCTTCAAAAGCTCGTTGTAGAGGTCGCCCAAGATAGGCATTTTCTCCGGGTCGGGGTCTGCAAGGAAAGGGCGGTACACGTTCCTAACGGCGCGGTCAATGACGGTCTTATCGACGGGCTGCAAGCCCTCCTTGCCGCCTATGACAAGCTCGCAGAGGGAGAGGATAAAGTCGGATTTCAGCGCAAGGGGGCTGTCGTCCTCGCTGTAATTGAGGTTAATATCCATAGGGTTCACATACTGGGGCTTCCCGTCAATGCCCTTGCCCGTAGGGGATAAGCGTATCACTTGCCCGTCAAGCCGCTGCACAAGGGAAAAATACTCTGCTTCCGGGTCGCAGATAATTATGTCGTCGTCGGTAATGAGGAAAGCGTTTGTCATTTCCCGTTTGGCGGCAAAGGATTTCCCGCTTCCCGGCGTACCCAAGATTAAGCCGTTGGGGTTCTTTAGCTGCTTGCGGTCGCAGAGTATCATGTTGTTACTAAGGGCGTTTAAGCCGTAGTACAAAGCCGCGCCCGTCTGGAAAAGCTCCTGTGTGATAAAGGGGATAAAGATAGCGGTGCTTGACGTGGTAAGCCCTCTTTGAATGGGGATAAGGTTCTCCCCAAGCGGTACAGAGGACATAAGCCCCGCTTCCTGTTGGTAGTCAAGGCGGGTTAAGGCGCAGTTGTTCTTCTGTGCAATGCCCGCCGCCGCGAATACGTCATTTTCCAGTTTCCGCTTCGTGTCCGCCATGTTCACCACAAGGAACGTCAAGAGGAACATTCTTTCATTCCGGCTCTGCAAGTCCTGTAAGAGATTCTTCGCTTCGCTGCCGAAAGTGGCAAGGTCGGACGGTATAATATCCATGTCATAGCCGCTGCGTACCGCTTTCTTCTGTTCCTCGATTTTCATTTTGTCAAGGTCGGTAATCTTGCGCTTGATTGTCTTTATGGCTTCGGTCTGGTCGATACTGTGGATATGCAGATTGACGATAACGCCCGTTTCCAAGTCCAGAATGTCAGATAAGATACGGTCGTTTAATTCCGGCGCAAGGATTTCAAGGAATGAAACCGCGCCGATTTTGCGCCCCATGCGGAAATAACGCCCCTCGCCAAAACGGAAAGAGGACGGGGCGATAAAGTCCTTTGTGGAAAGCCCGGACGGGGCAAGCCATGAAAAATCAAAGGCAAACTGCCCGCCCTCCGGGTGGAAAATGCCATGCAGCATTTTAAGGCGTTCATAGCCTGTCATGGGGCGGGCAGACACGCCCAAGAGCTTAAAGTTGTTGAGTACGTCCGTTTCGATACGGGCAAGGCGGGATTTCGCCGCGCCCAGACTGTCGGCTTCAATGGCAAAGGTGATATATTTTGCTTTGACAAGCCCGTTGTTGCCCTTTGCAAGCTGGTTTTTCAGCATATCCCGGTATTCTGTGCGGATAGAATTGAAAGCGTCCTCCTGTGCCGGGATATTGACCGCCTTTTCCGCTTCGCCGCGCTGCGTCCCTTGATTGATGAAAGAAAGCTGCACCGAAACGGAAGCGTCAAAGTAGTTGAGGAAGTCGCACCAGTTCTCAAAAATGGCGGTCTTGTCGTCTGCCTGTGCAAGCTGATAGTTAATATCTTCAAAGGCGACGGTCTTTGAGTATTTCCGTCCCGTAACCTTGCAGATACCGTCCGGGTACATCTGGATATAGGGGATTGTCTGCTGCGCGGTGTGGGCTTTCCCGTCGCCCTTTGCCTGTCTGATGATTTCCGCAATCTGCTTTTTCTCGGCGCGGGTGAGCTTGCGGGGCGGGTTAGGCTTTGTGCTTCCCGCCGCGCTGTTTCTTCGTGTTTCCTTTTGCAATCGCTGATACCTCCTTTTCAAGTTTTCTCTGCCGTTCTAAGACGGAATAAAAGTTGTCTGTCCTGTATGGTCGTTCTTTGGGGGCTATGAATTTTGTCCGTATGATGTTCTTCACCACCACTTCAAGGGGCTGTCCATGCTTCTCATACATGGCAAAGAGGAAACAGGGCAGCATGACGGCAATCATAGCCATAGACGCAAGGCTTGTGCCTGTGCTGTCTTTGAGCAGAAAGAAAAGCGGCAAGCCGAACAGGAGAGCCGCCGCAAAACATACAATCTGCCGTTTGGTAAGGTTGAAAGCTACTTTTGTCTTGACTTTGGATAAGTCTTTGGGTACGGGTACATACGCCAAGTGAAAACCTCCTTTCTCTGGGTTTGGTGTTGCTGTAATTTTCCATAAGGGTAATCAAGGCAAAGGTCAATCTATGCCCTTTGCCCGCCCGTATTATATGGGGGTTATCCGCGTCAAGGTCGGGTCGTATTTTCGCCGCTTCGCTCTGAAAATCTCCACCCTGCCCTTGACACGCCGCTAATGCGCGGAGAATATCGACTTCGCCAGTGCGCCGGATTTGAACAGGGAGAAACAGAGGATAACGGTATAGGCTGCAAGGGAGAATATCGCGCTGTGCAGATTGTCCGCTATTATCATGTTGTTTACCAGAACCGCGTAAATGCCGACGCATATCATAATGAGGAAGCCTTGAAAACCGATAGCGAACAGGGATTTTAGGTAGTTGTTTCCTATCTGCCCCCATTCCCGGTTCGTCATAGTTGCAAACGGGATAGGCGATACCGAACAGTAAAGGTAAATTTCTATCATGCGCCCGTAGAGGATAACGGTTATCAGTACGGACATGATTTTCATGCACAAGCTCACAAGGCTTGTTTCCATGACAAGTAAGAGCAGTTCGGGGATTTCCATAGCGTCAAGCCCGCTCTGCATGGAAGCAAGGGCGGCGGCAACATCAATCTCTGTGCTGCCGCCGATTACCCCCGCCGCGCCGGAAACAACGTGCTGCGCCATATCGAACACCGCCATAGTAATGTCAAAGGTGTGCGTCACAAGGTAGACTGCCACAAACGCCTTGAACACCCACTTGAAGAACATGGAAGTGTCAACGTCGTGCATATTGTTCTTTTCCGTTACCATGCTGATAAGCTCATAGCATAGGACGTAGGTAATGACAAGCCCCGCAATGGGTACGATTACATTTTCACTAAGGGTCTGTATCATGGAGAATATATTTGCGTTCCACCCTTGCGGGGTCTGCCCTACCTCTGCGGCGATAGTGCCGACTTTTTCGTTTACGTCCCCGAACATAGTTGACAGATTACCGTTTATGGCTCCTATGAGGATTTCCTTTATCCATTCGTTAATCGCGTCAAGTATGCTCTGCATAAGCCTTTACCCGCGCTTCTTAACCGAACAAGCCGGAAAGCAGCGGTACAAGGGTCATGCCGATAAGGGCAACGCCGCCGCCCGCCATAAGCTGCTTCATGCCCTGGCTCTTTACTGATGTGCGATAAAGAAGTAATAGAAGTGTAAAAAATTTTGCCGTTCCTATCCGGCACTTGCGCATTGTGTCGGATAGGTCGGGCGGTTATTCGGGCAAGTCCACCTTGCCAACAAAAGAATAATAAATCTCAATGTCCTGTCTGCGGGTCTTGTTCTCGTCATAGCTGCACTCATGCACAACGATTTTCTCTACAAACTCCCGCAGCAGAGTAGGGGTAAGTTCTTCAAAGCTGGTATGCCGCCGGACAACATTCATAAACTTTTCTGCGTTCACGGTGGCTTCCTGTGCTTTGGAAAGCTCCGCTTGAATAGCAGCGGCTCTTTCTTTCAGCTCCCGTTGCTCTGCTTCATAGTCTGCCGACAGCTCTGTGAAACGCTCGTCTGATATGCGCCCGGTCACGCTGTCCTCATACAGCCGCTTGAAGATAGCGGATAACTCGGCTATGCGTTTCTCGGAGGCTTCCAGTTCCTTTTTCTTGGCGGCGTTCCTGCGTTTGCCCCCGTCCTCGTTCTGCTCAATCAAGAGTTTCATAAACCGGGCTTCATGCTTTGCCGCATAGCTGGTCACTTTCCGCAGATTGGAGAGTACACCAGCGGTCAAGAGGTCGGTGCGGATAAAGTGCGCCGTACAGTCATGGGTGCGTTTCTTGTAGTTGCCGCAGATATAACAGTCCTGCTTGCGCTTGTCCGTCTGGTATCGCTGCTGATACATCACGCTGCCGCAGTCCGCACAGAACAGTATGCCGGAGAACAAACCCACTTCATCATAGCGGTTTGGGCGTTTGCGCTGTTTGCGAAGCTCCTGCACCCGTTCCCATGTTTGGGTGTCTATGATAGGCTCGTGGTGGTTCTCGAAAATCACTTGCTTTTCCGGGGGATTTTCTACACTGTGCTTGACTTTGTAAGAAAGTTTTTCTGTCTTGAAATTTACCAGACAGCCTGTGTATTCCCGGTTTTCAAGGATATGCACTACGGTATTGGTCGCCCACTTGCACTCATAGCCGGGGTGGTAGCGGCGGGTGCTGCCCGTCCTGCGGTATTCAAGCGTTCCCGGCGTGGGGATTTGCTGCTCTGTGAGCATACGGGCTATCTTGGTCGGACCATTCCCGGCAAGACAGAGGTTGTATATCTGCTTGACTACGGGTGCAGCTTCCTCGTCAATAATGAAATTTTCATCCTCGTCCATGAGGTAGCCATACACAGGCTTGCTTGTGATGGGCTTGCCATTCATGCCTTTTGAGCGTTTTACTGCTTTGATTTTCTTGCTCGTATCTCTCACCAGCCATTCGTTAAAGATATTCCGCAGCGGGGCAAAGTCATTGTCGCCCTGTGCGCTGTCCACTCCGTCATTGATAGCGATGAAGCGGACACCTTTCTGTGGGAAAATCATTTCCGTGTACATTCCCACTTGCAGGTAGTTTCGCCCTAACCTCGACATATCCTTTACGATAACTGTCCCGACTTTTCCGGCTTCAATGTCCGCAAGCATGGCTTGAAAACCGGGTCGTTGAAAGTTCGCACCAGAATAACCGTCGTCCGTGTACCAGCGCAGATTGGAAAAGCCGTTCTGCTTTGCATAGGTTTCAAGGATACGCTTCTGATTGGAAATGGAATTGCTTTCGCCTTGCAGCTCGTCCTCATGGGATAGTCTTGGGTAAAGGGCGGTAATTGGTTGTTGGTTGGTCTGTCTTAACATAAAATCCTCCGTTTCCGACAGCCAGCCCCACTATTCCGTACCTTGATTGTACCACATGGGGCGGCTGTCTGTATAGCGGCAAAAGCGTCAAATCTGCTTCTTTATGGTCGGTCAAATCGCCGTTTTTTGTGTAGCAGCTTCCGCTTCCAGCACTTTCATCATCTTGTCGGCTGCGGTGTCGGTTGCGCCCTGCTTGAAGAAGCCGGAAACGGTAAGGACGGAGTTGCCCATGCGGATTTCCGTCACACAGTCCGGGCGGCGGTCTGTTTTGGTGGTGCTTGTCTGTTTCGTTTCTGTCATAGGCTCTCCTTTCGCTGCTTCATCAGTTGCTTTAAGCGTTCCAGCTTTTCCTGTGCGGTTTCCTTTCGGAAGTTGCTGCCCGTGAAGCGGACGGGGGCGCACATGGAAGTCAGCCTGTCATAGATACGGGCGTGGGGCGTGTCCTGCGGGTGCTGCAATTCCTCCAGCGTGAGGTTGGTCGTGGCGATCAGCGGCTTGCCGCTTCGGTAACGGCTGTCAATCACGCTGTAAACCTGTTCCAGCCCGTATTCTGTTCCTCGCTCCATACCGAAATCATCAAGTATCAGCAGAGGGTAGCTGCAAAGGCGGGAAATATATTCGTTCCTGCCCTCAAAGCTGGCGGCAAGGTCACCCAGTATCGTTGCAAAGTTTGTCATGCAGACGGCAACCTCTTTTTCCATAAGGGCGTTGGCGATACAGGCGGCAAGGTAGCTTTTTCCCGTCCCCACGCCGCCCCAAAACAGGTAGCCGATATTTTCAGCCTGCATGGTTTCCCAGCTCTCCACATAAAAGCGGGCGGTTTCGGTCTGCGGGTTTCTGCCGTTGTCATGCTCAAATGTCCAGTTCCGCATAGCAGGGTCGGTAAAGCCCCGGCGTTTCAAGTCCTCCACTTTTTCAAGGTGCTTCTGTCGGCTTTCGGCGGCTTGCTGCTTTTCACGGGCTGCCCGCTGGCAGTCGCACTCTGCCGGGTGGCGGTCACGCCCGAAACAAGTCTTTCCCTCTGCAAAATAGGCTTCTTTGGGCGTATGGCACTTACCGCAGTATAAAAGCCCGTCCTCGCCTGTGTAGTCCTCCGCTTCGGCGGTAGTGGCTGTAATGTCCGTAATCATAGCTTCAATTCCGTTTTTCATAAGCTCTCGCCCTCCTTGCATGAATAATCGGGTATGCCCTGTTTCGGGGCAGCCTTGCCTTTGGCAGCGTCTTCCTGCGCCCACTTGTAAATGGTGGCTGCATGGCTGTGGTACTGCTTCCCAGTGGAAGCGATATGGCAGGAAAGCCGGTCAATATAATACTCCCACTTGTCGGGCAGCTCTGTTTTCAGCCCGGAAAGCTCTGTATCGGTCAGTATCACATTGTTGTATCTGCCATAAGCGGCGGGGGCGGGGTGTCCCGTTTCTCCCTCTCTCTCTTTTTCTATCTCTATCTCTTTCTCTAACTCTATCTCTTTCTCTGGTGGACGAATGTCGGACAAATGTCCGCCTTTTGTCCGGGGCGGTAAAAGTGCCTTGTTTTCCAGCCTTGCAGCCCGTTTTCGCTCGGCTTCGGTAGAGGACTGTCCTATCATCAACTCAATGTCGGTCATATAGAAAGCCCCGCTGTCAAGCTGCTCCACAAGCCCCAACTGCCGGAAAATCTCCAAAGCCCTCTCAACCGTTCCTATCTGGTGGCGGGTCAGTGTCGCTATCATCTGCGCTGTGTAGGGGATATGCTCGTCAAGCTGCAATTTCCCGCCGTTTTTCAGCGATTTTAAGTACAGCTTCAAGAGGATATTGGAGTATAAAATCCCGTCTTTCATATCTTCCAGCAGCACAATGGAGTCGCTGTCAAAAAAGTTCTCTTTCAGCTTGAGGTAGTAATATTTGCGGTTATCTGCCATTGTCCCTGTCCTCCTTTTTCCGGCGTTTGGAGTAGTAGTGGGGGCAGAGTATGATAATCGCCCGGAAGCTCTGCTTGCAGCTATGGGTACAGCCCCGGCAGAGGTCATTGTATGTGATACGGTCGCAGGTGGAATTCCCGACTTTCACTTGCCGCAGGAAAAAAGACCATTCCAGCCGCCGTTTCTTGCTCATTCTTGGCATGGGTGCGCTCCTTTCTGCCGTTTCCGCTGGTGTGACGGTATCGGCGGTAATTCTGTATCATCTCGGTATCATTTTCGGGGTTTTTCTGCCCTATAAGCCCGTCAAAAAATCCTTTGGTATTTGCGGATAGGGTACGGGGCAGCCCCCTTGTTCTGTATAGGTTCGGGTACATTTTGGGGCGGTTTTTATCGTTCCTGTTCCTGCCTTTTCACAGGCTTGCGCTCCCGGTGTAAAATCTGGTCGATATTGCCCTTGACAGTCTGTAAGCGGCGGTATTCCTCCCGTTTTGCCCGGTAATCGTTGTAGCCGCTGTTTTTCTCTTGGATAAGGGTTTCAATCTCTGCTTGCATGGCTTTATAGCTCGGCAGCTTGGAAATGCCGTTCTCCCTGAAATAGCGGGCGGCTGCGTCTGCTATGATAAAGTCGCTTTCGTACTTCTGACGGTAGGCTGCTTTTGCTTTGGCGTTTTTCTGCTGTTTCAGCCCGTCCCGGACAGGGCGGGTCTTGGAATAGGCAAGCACCTGTCGTTGCAGCTCCTTTTTCCCGTTCAGCGTCTTTTCCACCTGCTTCAGCTCTGCAAGGCTTTCCTGCATGGCGGCATAGGCGGCAGAACAGGCTTCGTCCAGTTCCTCCGGGGAAGAAAAGCCGTACTGCTGATAGGCGGTAACGGTAGCCGCCATCTGCTTTAGGTTGTGCTTTGCCGCCCAACGGTCATAGCCCACGCCTTTGCCCTCGGCTCGTTTGGCTTCCCGGTCAACCATGCGCTGCAAGGTGTTGTCTGCCGGGGTGGTTTTTGCGGTTTTTTCCCCTTGTGACGGCTTTTTAGCTGCGGCAGGGTATTCGGGTATGGCTTTGGTCTGTTCGGCGGCTCTGTTGGCGTTCTGCGTAAGCAGGGCAAGGACAGCAGCCTTGTCAAAATCGTCCCCCAGCTTCCGGGCTGTGATAGGCTTCGTCCTGTCCGGCGTGAGGTAGGAAAGCCGCCCCCGGCTCTCCTTGACGGTCACACCCTCCCGCAGCAAAAGGGAAGAAAACTCGTCAAAGCTGGCAGCTTGGGAAAGTGCCTGCCGTATCGTCCGGCGCAGCTTCGCCTTGTCCGTTTCAAACTTGGTGGGCTTGGTCGGCTGTCCGGCGGCTTCTCTGGCGGCGTTCTCTTTATCAAGGGCAAGCTGCCCTTTCTTTGCCGCCCAGTATTCCCGTTCGGTTATCCGTTCCTTGCTGCCGTTCAAGAGGTCGATTTGGTAAAGCCCCTCCCGGTGGCACATCTCCATGACTTCACTCTTGAAATATTCCATAGCGGCATTGGTACAGCGGTGCTTGCAGCCCTCCCTTGTGTCGGCTGGTCTGTCCATGTAGGGCAGAAGCGGGACTTCGTAAATCCGCAGGGAGTTGATGACGATATGCACATGGATATTCCCGCTGTGGTTATGCCCGTCCGGGTGGGTGCAGATTAGGGCTTGGTGTCCGGAGAAATGCTCTTTACAGAACTGCTCGCCCAGCTCCTGCGCCCGGTCTACGGTCAAGCCGTTGTCTGTCCCGTCCCGTGGGTCAAAGCTGATGATATAGTGGTGGCTTTTCACATCTTCCCGTTTTTGGTTTTTCTCATAGCGGAGATTAGCCCGCATACAGGCAACAGCGAAATCCTCGCCCCCACAGTTGAGGGAAGAAATGCGGTAATCCTCCCTCGGTATCAGCCGCCCGTTTTCATCAAGGGTGGGCTTCATGGTAAACTCGTCATGCTCAAATGTGAGATAGGCTTCCGCTGCGCCATAGTCCGCATTTTTAGAGCTGATATGTTTGAATGTTGCCAACAGCGTCACCCACTTTCTGCAAGACTTCAAACTTTAGGGCAGCAAGGTCGGAAACCGCCGCCCGTACCTCCCCGGCAAGCTGCGGGTAGGGGCTGTGCCACTCGTTCAGCGTCCGGGCTATCTGGTTTAAGTTGCCGCCGATCCTGCCGTATTCGGCGGTCAGCTTCCCGACAGCGGCAAGCAACTCGTCATTGACGGGGGAAACGGTTATGATGGGGCGTATGGCTGCCCCGGTTATGGCTTGCCGGATAAACTCGGCTTGGCTCATGTTGTAAGCAGAAAGCCTTTCCGCAAACTCGGCGTATTCTTCCTCGGTCATGCGTGTCTTGACTACCCGGCTGCGGTGCGGCGTGTTATATCGTTTTCGCATGGTAAAACCTCCTTCGGCTGTGCGTGGTGTCCTCTCACTAATAGGAGAAAAACAGGGTGTAAAGCGGAACTGTTTTTGAAAAATCCGAAAAATTATTTTGAGGGATTTTCCAGCGGCGTAAGCCGCATAAGCAGGGTTTGGGGAAGGCACTCCCCAACAAGATTCCCGCAGGGGCAAAATGAGCGATAAGCGAATTTTGGTACTGCGGTAGAATCTTGCTCTAAGAAACTGCCGGCCTGCCGTTCACTTGCTACTGCCACTTTTTCAGAAAATCTATAACCAGCTTTTTTTATAAAAGGCTGCGGGCTGGCGTTTTTCCCTTACTCCCTACAAACCACAAAAGAGCAGAATGGACGGACTTTCCGGCAAGAACTTTTCCGGCGGCTCGGTCTTTCCCGACAATAAGGCGTTTCGGAAGCTGCGTTTTGCCCGCTGTCTGAAAAAAATGGCAGCCTTTTTTGGTTTCACTGTCTAATACGGAACTTTTGGAAATTTGCCAAAAATGGACGCAAAAAAAGCAGCAAATCTTTTTCGGATTTACTGCTTCATGTGCCGCTGCGGTGCGGCGGGATGGATATTCAGTTGAAATAAAAGAGGATGGTGGTACTTTAGTCTATCGACTCTTTACTAACTATTAGGTAATCTTGAAAGATTTTCCTTGAATTTATCTAAAGAATGTTCATTGTTTCCCGCAAAAATAAGTGGAATTGTATATTCATATGATATGCCATTTTCATAGTCCGATAATTGTATTTTTATAGTATCATCCCTCTCATCTTTAGGTGCTATATATATGAATGAATTTTTATTTATATCAGATATTTTCCCTTTTTCAGAAGAAACAGTATAACCCCAGTCTGTTAAATTTGTCTTTATTGTAACTTCTGTTTCTGTTTCTTTTCTAGTCTGCAATGCTGTTTTATCGATTTGGATATCAAAAGGAGTCGAACCTAACAATTCACTGTTTATATTTACAAGTTCTTCTCCATTTGTTTTAGAAATATTAGATTCATCTTCATAATTTTGTTGAGATTCATCTTTTGGTGTTTCTCTGTTACATCCTAATAAAAAGCATAAAATAATTAGTACTAATACAGAAAGTTGTTTTTTTTGCATTTATTTCTCCTTTCATATTATCAAAGAAAGCACTGAGAGTACTTTCAAGAAATTTTGAAATATTCTCAATGCTTTCTATTTTTTGATTATAAACTTGCCGGTAATGATACTATGTTAATTTATCTCTTTCGCGTAACCTTTGTTGCAATATACACATGCACCATTCACCCATTTGTGAGACATTTCAATCGTCTCAACTTCATAAATGCTTACTTCTCCACAAATTAAACATTGTTTGTAATTATATACATGACGTGTCGCACATTTATCCCAGTCATCATATATACCAGGCATTTCATCTTCATATCCATAGTACTAGGGAGAACCCCAACTATGAGTATGAGCGGCAAATACAGTCATTGGAGCAGCTACAATTCCAGCTACTACTGAAAGTGCTAAAATAGATTTTCTTAAATTCATAAGTTCCTCCCTTTCCTTAAAAATACATAGCTCTTTGTTACATTGTCATTTTAACATAATAATTGGTAAAATGCAATAATTTATTTTCTATTTACGAGAAAATACTGTGCATATTATCTTATTTAGGAATAGTTAAGGCGGCTACCTAAATCTTTTTATTACTTTACCGCACATGAGCATTTGCGCCCGGATTGTCATTGCCGTAGCCCTCCATCAGATTGATTACGCCCCAGATACCAAGCCCGGCTCCAAGTGCTACAACAAGGGTCTGCAAAACGTCTACTGCGCTATTGAAAAATGCCATAAATATATCCTTTCTGCCGCGTCTGCGGCTGTCCGGCAAGCGGACAAAAGGCGGTCAGCGTATGGTCGCCGCCGCACAAAAAAACCGCCCTCTGGTAAAGGCGGCTGTCCCCGCGCTGCGTAAGTTCTGCGGCGCGGCGGTATTCAGTTGTAAGGGGTGCGGCTCCTGCCGCTGTGTACTGCGCCGGAAAGTGGGGGCGCGTATCATGTAGCCGGTATGGATAGATGTGATTGCTTCAATCGCTCCTTTCTGTGTTCCGCTGTGCTGCCGGACGTTTTTTTCAGACTTGCGGGAAGTGAATAGCTTGCGTAGCAAGGTGTTCGCTTCCCGCAAGTTCACAAAGGGGTAGCTGCCGCAAGGCAGCGTAGGGGAAGTGTAGCTTCCCCTGTCCCCCGGCGGTCTGCCATGCTGTCACTGTTGCGGGATAAGCCCCCGGCGCGTGACATACTCCGTTGCAAAACGGCGGTGTTCCGCTTCCTTTTCCCGCCAATACTCCCATAATGCAGCGTCGGCGGCTTCCGCAACATTCATTAAAAACCGTTCAAGCTGCTTTTGTTTTTCCTCTGCGCTACGTTTCCTCATGGTCTGCGTCCTCCTGTAAGTCTGCCGCGTCAAGCTCGTAATAGTCAAAAACCTCGTCGGGCTTGACAATGGCGGGGCGGCGTTTAAGGTGCTTTTCCATGTCAAAGGCGTTCTTCGGGTCTGCGTCGGACAGGTACTTGTATTTCGGGTGCTTCGTTATGTCGAATTTGTCCGAAAAGAACGGGCGCACCCCGCGTAGCTGCAAGATACATTTCCCTCCGTCCATGACTGCAATTTCATCTTCCGTCATAAGCTGCTTTCCCAATTTCTGATAGTTCAGCCCATGCGAAAGCTCCCGCCCCCTTGTTTCGGACGTGTTAAAGCTGTCTATCGTTTCTTTTCCTAAAATTTCCGATATTTCTTTAAGGGTGGTTTTCTCCTTGCCGCCCAAGAAAAGCGTGGTGTCGCAGTTGCCGACTATGGTATCGGCGTTGTCTTTGTAAATGGCTTTTAGCTGTGACTGGCTCTGCAAGATGATTGACGCGGATATTTCCCGGCTCCGTATCGTTGCAATGAGCTTTTCAAACTTTGGTATCTGCCCGATATTCGCAAATTCATCAAGTAAGCACCTAACATGGACGGGAAGCCGCCCGCCGTATTCATCATCTGCCTTGTCACAAAGCAAGTTGAATAGCTGTGTGTAAAGGATTGAAACGACAAAGTTAAAAGTGTCGTCGGTGTCGCTGATGATGACGAAAAGGGCGGTCTTTCTGTCGCCTATGGTGTCAAGCTCCATTTCGTCGGTTTCCATAAGCTCCCGCAGCTCCTTAATGTCGAATGGGGCTAACCTCGCGCCGCATGAGATAAGTATGCTTTTTGCGGTCTTGCCCGCCGCAAGTTTGTATTTTTTGTACTGCTTGACTGCAAAATGTTCCGGGTCTTTTTCTTCCAGACGTTCAAACATGAGGTCAACCGGGTTCTGGAAATCCTCGTCGTCCTCGCGGGCTTCCGACGCATTTATCATCTCAAGCAGCGTCGTGAAGTTCTTCTCGTCCTCCGGGGCTTCATACCAGATGTAGCCGATTAGCGCGGTGTAGTAGAGCTTTTCCGCTTTCACCCAGAAATCCTCGCCGGATTTTTCCCCGTCGCCTTTGGTGTTGGCGATAATGGTATTGACTAACTTCAAAATGTCCTTTTCGCTCCGCAGATAGGCAAAGGGATTGTATTTCATGGATTTTTTGAAGTTAATCGTATTTAGCACTTTGATACGGTATTTGTACCGCTGTAACATTTTCCCGGTTTCCAAAATCAGTGTTCCTTTCGGGTCAGTGACGATATACGACGTTGGAAAATCCTTTGACGTACATTGCATGAGCGACGGTTTCACAAAGAACCGGGTCTTGCCGCTGCCGGAACCGCCGATTACAAGGATATTTTTGTTTCTTGCGTATTTCGGCTGCTTCGGGCGGCTGTTCATGGTGAGCCGTTCCGTCTGCGTTAAGGGGATATTGTTCTCAAATACCGGGTCGGTGTACGGCTTTATGTCGTCAGCCCCGCCCCAACGCGCCGAACCGTATTCTGTCCCGCGGCGGTATTTCTTCGCGTTCTTGCCTTTGGTGTAGATAATCAGCCGGACAATGACCGCCCCCGCAATGCCTAAAGCTAAGTCTGCCGGGTGGAAGCTCGGCGCGATACTGGAAAAGGCGGCGGTAAAACCGTCCCCAAGATGTAGCAGCTTTGCGCTTGCGTCCGCGCCGGGGGAGAGCCGGACAGCCGCGCCCACTTTATCAAAGAGCCAGACAAAGAGCAGATACGGGAGATTTAGGATAAGCAGCTTCTTGATTTCCGGCTTCATAGCGATACCTCCCTGTCCTTGTTCTTGACCTTTGCCCGTTCCGCGTTTCTGCCCTGTGCAGCTTCTTTGAGGGTAGAGAGCAGCTTTCGGATTGAGGGCTTTTTCTCCTGTGTCAGCTTTTTTGCGGAAAATTCCTTAAAGGCTGCGGTCAGTACGTCCGCGTCCCGCCCCTTGAAGAAAACCAGATAGCGGGGCGGGCTTTCCGTCGCGTCCTTTTTCAGCGCAAAGTCGATACCGTACTTTTTCGCCGTACTCTCAAAGGCTTTGATATTGCCCTCGGTAATCTCAATGTTGGAAACGCCCGCGTTCTGCTTCATAAGCTGCTTTAAGCTCTGCTTGCCCTGTGGCGGTTTTGCAAGCTGCTTTTTGCCCTTTGACAGTATGGCTTTCATTGCCTTTTGGAGCGTCTGCGCGGTCAGCTTCCCGGTCTTGATGTAAAGGGCTATGGTCTTTTCGTTTACTTCGTCCTGCAATTTGTCGCGTCCTCCTTTCGCGTTTCTTTATGGGGCGGCGGTCAGATACGCACCCGCAGCCCGTTCAAGTCCTCGGCTCTGATACCCACAAGATACCAGTTGTCGCCGTACTCAATCCGGGTCGGCTTCCACTTGCCCCGCACGAATACGTCAAAGCACTCGCCGCAATGCAAGCCCCCGTAGTAGCTGTTTAAGTCAAAGCGGATGTCGTAACGGTCGGTGCGCTCGTCAAATACCAATGCTCCTGTCATTTTCTGTGCCATAATAAAATCCTCCTTTTGTGGTTGTGGGTGGTTACAGGCTTTCGCCCTCATTGCATGAATAATAGTCCGGGTCGCCGTACTGCGGCTTTTTCGGTGACAGTGCGCCGCTTGCCATGTCATGGGCGACAAGGGAAGTGTAGTAGTTGCCGATTGTGGACGGGGCGTTGAAAAGGGCGGCTTTCAGATATTGCTTGATGTTGCGGATTTTGGTTGTGTTCTCCCGCATACAGTCAAGCACAAAGCGGATATGCTCGCCGTCTAGTTTCATAAACTTTGACTTCACAAGCTCTGCCGGGTAGTCGTCCCCCGCAATCCGTACCCGCTTTCTGGCGGTGCATACGGTTTCAAGCATGAGGTCTACAATCTCGTCCAGCCTGTCACTGTCAAACTTCATGTCCTGTTTGAGAATGTGGTAGTCGATATTGTCCTTGATGATTTCCCGGTATATATCAACTGCGCTCTGTGCTGCCGCTTCCGTTCCTTTCCGTTCCGGCGGCGCAGCCGCTTCTCTGCAAGGAGAGGGGTTAGGGGAAAGGATAGGAATGGAATGGGTACTTGATAAATCTGTATTTGATTTTTCTTTTTTTGGTAAGTCAGTTCTTTGTATATCTTTATTTAATTGCGTTGGATTTTCCAACGTAGGTTTTTCCAATGTTGGTTTTTCCTGCATTGGATTATCCAATGTTGGATTTTCCAATGTAGGTAAATCCGGCGTAGGCGGCTGCGGCTGCTCGAATATCACATAGTCCGCGCCCCGCAAGCGTCCTTTCTCGTCGCGCTCCCTTGAACGGACGATATACCCGGCGCGTTCAAGTTCCTTAATGGCTTCGCGGATAGCGTCTATCTTCTCCCGGTTGATAAGGGATAAGCCTTTCAAGGTGTAGTCCCAATCTTCGGGGAGTGACAGCATTTGCGACAACAGCCCCTTTGCCTTTAGGGAAAGCTCCTTGTTGCGTAGGTGGTGGTTGCTCATTACGGTATAGCCCTTGTTTCGTTCCACTCTGAAAACTGCCATAGTTCATAGCTCCTTTGCTTTGGATTTGTTACGCAGTAGAAGCGCGGTTTCGGGGGATAAGGTATAAATCCCTTTCCGCGCCAGATACGCGCCCGGAAAACCGCTTGTAGCAAGGCTTTTTCTGCCCCTACTGCGTAACAAAGGGCATGAAAAAAGCGGCGTTCCTGTTCTCCCATGTAGAGAGTAAGAAACGCCGCTTCTGCGTCGTATTCAGTTTTTAGTACAATACCCTGCTTGTCCGTCGCTCGAAAAACCTTGATTTTCCAGTGTTTTCAAAAGTATCGTTATCTAACGTCAGCTTTCCAAAGACCAAGTTTCCAGAATATGATAAAAGACATTGAAAGCGGTCTGATAAACTGCGTGATTACGAAAGATTTATCCCGTCTGGGGAGAAACTATCTTGATTGTGGGTTATATCTGGAAGTTTTCTTCCCAGAGCATAACGTGAGGTATATAGCGGTCAATGACGGCGTAGATACCTTGAATAAATCTGCTATGGACATCACGCCTTTCCGCAACATTTTAAACGAAATGTATGCCGCTGACATATCTGTTAAGATAAAATCGGCATATCGGGCGAGGTTTCAACAGGGGAAATTCATGGGAACTACCGCCCCTTATGGCTATATCAAAGACCCTGCCGACCACAACCATCTGCTGATAGATGATAAAGTGGCACATGTTGTAAAAGAGATATTCGACCTTGCATTAAAAGGGAATGGAGTTGCCAAAATTTGCAGACATCTTAATAAACAGCATATCCTACGCCCTGCCGCTTATGCGGCGGAGCGTGGCGAAACAGGCTTTGAACGTCATTTTGAGGGGAACGAGGACAAACGCTATATTTGGAGTGGGAACAGCGTGAGGAGCATTTTAAGAAGCCCGATATATGCGGGAAATCTTGTAGGCTACAAACGGATTGCCGCCAATATGAAAAGCAAGAAACGCCCCTCTAAGCTGCCCGAAGAATGGGAAGTGATACCCAATACCCATGAGGGAATAGTCACGCAGGAGGAATTTGATATTGTCCAACAGCTTATTACAAGTCGTAGGCTTCCACAGAACAAGGGAGGATTTGTAAATATTTTTGCAGGCGTTATCAAGTGTGTGGACTGCGGATGTGCTCTGCGGGCAATGAACGTACACAGGAGGAAACGCCCAGAGATTATCGACTGTGTACAGTATTCATGTAATAATTATGCAAGAAACGGAAGAAGCGAGTGTAGTGCCCACAATATAGAAGCAAGGGATTTATTCAATGCCGTTCTTGCCGACATCAACTGTTTTGCGGATATGGCAGTGAATGATGAAAAGGCGGTCAGGGCCATAGAAAAGCGGCTCACGGAAACAGACCAGAGCAGGGCGAAAGCATTAGAGAAAGAACGTAAGAAGCTGAACAAACGCCTTGCGGAACTGGACAGGCTGTTTTCCTCTCTCTACGAGGATAAGGTCATGGAGCGTATTACCGAGCGGAATTTTGAGATGATGTCGGGGAAATACCAGAAAGAGCAGCTTGAAATTGAAGCAAGGCTGAAAGAGGTGACGGAAACTCTTAATGAAAGCTACGAGAAATCACGGGGAATCCGTGACTTCCTCGCCCTTATCCGAAATTATCAAGGCTTAAAAGAACTGGATGCAACAGTTATAAACGCACTCATAGACAAGATACTTGTTTCGGAGCGTGAGAAGATGGCAGACGGAACAGTGAAGCAGGAAATCAAGATTTACTATAAATTCATCGGCTTTGTCGATGAATTACATATCATACCTACAAAACGGTGGGCAGCAATGCCCGCTAAAAATTGTACGGTGTGCGGCGTTGAATATGTCCCGGGCTCTGGTGCATCAAGGTATTGTCCTGCTTGTGCCAAGAAGATACGGAGGGAGAAATCAAACGAGAGCAAACGCAGGAGCAGAGAACAGAAAAGGATAGCATGTATGAACTGTCCGCAAAAAATGACCGACTGAAGTGGCACAGGAGGACTATGAAGCGCTGACTGGAAATAATCCCAGCAGTTTTGAAGGTTCTAAACTGCCGGTAGATAGCATTTCATGGGTGGATGCCATTACTTACTGCAACCTGATGAGCGAACAGGCGGGATTGATCCCGGCATATCAGATAGATGGAAATGAGATTTTCTGGAACCGTAGTGCTGACGGTTACCGCCTCCCAACAGAAGCAGAGTGGGAGTATGCCTGCCGCGCGGGGACAACAACACCCTTTCATACAGAGGACTCCATCAGTTCAGAGGAATGCAACTATTGGGGGAACTACCCATATATGATTGAGGATAACTATTTTAACCAGAGCAACTTAGAAACACGCCCCGGAACGTCCAGGTATGAAACCGTTCCGGTGGACAGCTTTGAACCAAATAGCTATGGGCTCTATAATATGCATGGCAATGTTGGGGAATGGGTCTGGGATTTATATGGAGCGTATGGCAGCAGCCAGCAGACAAATCCTGCAGGAGCAGATACAGGAAACCTCCATATCAGCAGAGGAGGAGGCTGGAATGACTTTGCAAAGAATGTGCGTTCCGCTTATCGTGCAACCGCCCAGGGAGGACGCGGCGCTTATAATGTGGGCGTTCGTCTTGTGAGAGGAGCGGTGCCGGAGGGAGGTGTTCTTGTAAGCGGCCGGTCAATGCAAAAAGAGACGAATGCTGGAAGGGTTTTAATCGCTTATTTTAGCTGGGGAGGAAATACCAGAGGGATTGCAAAAGAAATTGCGGTACAGACAGGAGCGGATCTCTTTGAAATTACCTGTGTGGAATCCTATTCCAGGGATTACAATACAGTGCTGGAAGAAGCGCAGAGGGATCAAAATGCTCAGGCACGGCCAAAGCTGGCGGATCAGGTGGAAAACATGGAGCAGTATGATACCATTCTGCTTGGATATCCCAACTGGTGGGCATCCATTCCAATGCCGGTCGCTTCGTTCCTGGAAGAATATGACTTTAAAGGGAAGACAATCATCCCATTTTGCAGCCATGGCGGCGGCAGATTTGGGCAGAGTCTGACTGTGATTGCAAAGCTGACACCGGACGCAGTGATTGGCGAGGGACTGGCGGTTAGCTATTCAGGCGGCTCGTCCCTGTCATCGGATGTGAGTACATGGCTTGAAGATAATAAGGTGAAATGAACAATGGAAGGAGGTAAAGGGAACATGAAGATTGTAGTTTTACAGGGAAGTCCCAATAAAAGCGGTTCTACCAGTATTTTGACAGAGCGCTTTACAAAGGGCGCAACGGAGGCCGGACACGTTGTTGAGAGGATTGATCTAAGGGATAAGAAGGTAAAGGCCTGCACAGGCTGTGTCGCTTGTGGGTACAACGGCCCATGCGTTCAGAAGGATGATAACGGGCAGATTAAGGAGGCAATCCTGAGTGCCGATATGATTGTTTTGGCCACGCCTTTATATTACTTCGGAATGTCGGCGCAGTTAAAAACGGTGGTAGACCGATTCTGTGCTTACAACAGCAGTATTAACAGGAAGAACATGAAATCTGCTTTGCTTACGGTTGCGTGGAATGCGGATGACTGGACATTTGATGCATTGGAGGCCCACTACCGCACACTTGTCAAGTATCTCAATTTCCAGGACGCCGGAATGGTATTGGGAAAAGGCTGTGGAAGTCCTTCCATGACAAACAGTACCGGCTACCCAAAGATGGCATACGAGCTGGGGAGAAATTGCTGAAACGGAGCTTGGACAGGGAAGAAAAGCTGTTAAATGAGGACGGTAAGATTGACTATACGAGATTTAAACCGATATTGTCTGAGATGCCGGCCTATTCCTATTTGAGAGGAGAAAGAAAATAATGAAAAGAGGATGGCTGCTATTGCTTACGCTTCTCATAAGCATGACAATGTCTGTGACTGCGTTTGCAGGTGCTTGGAAAACTGGAGAGGGAGCAAATCAAAACCGATGGTGGTACGACAATGAAGATGGTACTTATGTACAGAATGGCTGGCAGTGGCTGGATGGAAATCAGGACGGAATTGCGGAATGTTATTATTTTGACGGTAATGGATGGATGCTTTCCAATACCATGACTCCGGATGGATACCGTGTTAATGAGAATGGTGCCTGGATTTCGGCAAGCGGTGTGGAAACCAGGGCTGTGCAAAATACGCCTGCCAGTTCAGAAACTACTGCAAAAGGAGAAAATGTGTTAATTGTCTATTTCACAAGGACAGGAACAACAGAGCAGGCGGCACAACAGATCCAACAGTTGACGGGTGGGAGGCTTGTGGAATTAGAGGCAGAAGCCCCATATAGCGGTTCTTACGAAACAACCCTTGACCGTGCAGAACGGGAACTTCATTCTAATGCAAGACCGGCGCTGATTACCCGGATAGAGCAGATGGAAACTTATGATACGATATTTGTGGGATATCCCATCTGGCATGGAGATGCGCCTATGGTGATCGATACATTTCTGGAGTCTTATGATTTTACAGGTAAGACAATTGTACCGTTTTGCACCAGTGGTGGAAGCGGGATTGGTACAAGTATGCAGACAATACGTGGCTTGTGTCCTGATTCCACAGTACTTCAGGGAAGGCGGATTGGAAATACCAGTGAGATTCAGACATGGCTTAATCAGACTGGATTGAATGTAATTCGTTATTGGGAAAAGAAAATGGAATAAGGGAGGATTTTTAATGAGTAAGATTTTAGTAGCCTATTTCTCTGCCAGCGGCGTTACTGCCAAAGCGGCGGCTAATCTCGCCAAAGCTGAAATGGCGGATTTGTACGAAATCAAACCTGCCGTTCCCTACACTTCGGCAGACTTAAACTGGAACGATAAGAAATCCCGCAGTTCGGTGGAAATGAGTGATAAATCCCACCGTCCGGAGTTGGCTGATCACGCGGCCCCTATTTCGGAGTATGATACGATTCTTTTGGGTTTTCCTATCTGGTGGTATACTGCGCCAACCATCATTCAGACCTTTCTGGAGAGTTACGATTTTGCTGGCAAGACGATCATCCTTTTCGCCACATCAGGCGGAAGTGGACTGGGGAGAACAGCATCGGAGCTGTCACACAGTTGCCCTGGCGCTGTCATTAAAAACGGAAAGCTGTTGAATGGCCGCGAGTCTGAGACATCGTTGCGTCAGTGGATGGAGGGTATGTAAACGGAATTTTGGCGAATGCCGATGATTCAATAAAAACTAAAAAACAGTTGGAGGAAGAAATGAAAAAATTATTGAGGAGAACCTTAGCAGTTACAGGCTGTGTAGCCATGATGGCATCCATGGCGGCATGCGGTGCGAAGCCTGGGACACAGACGGAATCAGCACAGACGGAAGCGGCGGTACAGGCAGAAACAACGGCACAAACAGAAACATCTGCACAGGCAGAAAAGGAAGGAGATGCGATGACAATGAATTATGGGAACATGAAGGATGTTAGCATAAAAATGGAGCCAATCGAACTCACGGATGAATGGGATAAGGTTTTTCCGCTCAGTGATGAAGTAAACCATAGAAAGGTAACATTTGTTAATCATTTCGGTATTACTCTGGCTGCGGATCTTTACGAACCGAAAGAATATACGGGAAAGCTTCCGGCCATTGCGGTCTGTGGTCCTTTTGGCGCAGTGAAGGAGCAGAGTTCCGGGCTTTATGCACAGGAACTGGCAAAAAGAGGATTTCTGGCTATCTCATTTGACCCTTCTTTTACAGGAGAGAGTGCTGGATATCCAAGGGATTTCAATTCTCCGGATATTAATGTTGAAGATTACCAGGCGGCTGTTGATTTTCTTTCCACACAGGAAAATGTTGATTCTGAAAAAATTGGAATTATCGGTATCTGCGGCTGGGGTGGCATGGCAGTGCAGACTGCAGCACTTGATACAAGAATAAAAGCAACGGCAGCAATGACGATGTATGATATGAGCAGAAATACGGCGCTGGGATATTTTGATTCTGTGGATGAAGAAGGAAGATACGAGGCCCGTGCAGCTTACAATCATCAAAGAACAGAGGACTATAAAAACGGTTTTTACACAATGGGAGGAGGACTTCCCGAAGAGGCTCCGGAAGAAGCGCCTCAATATGTGAAAGATTATGTTGCATATTACAAGACCGGGCGCGGTTATCATCCCCGTTCCGTCAATGCAAATAATGGCTGGGCGGCAACTGCCAGCGGTTCTCTGATGAATATGCGGCTGTTTGAATATGCTCCGGAAATCCGCAGTGCTGTTCTGCTTGTACACGGGGAAGAAGCACATTCTCTCATGTATAGCCAGGAAGCATATAAGCTGTTACAGGGAGATAATAAGGAGCTGATGATTATCCCCGGCGCTTCCCATACAGATTTATACGATCGGATGGACATCATCCCATTTGATAAATTGGAAACATTCTTTCATGACGCATTTGCACAGTAGTTACGGATTATACTGGAAGCGGTTAATTCAAAAGCAGTAATGCCAGATTCCAGGTAGAACGGTGAGCATATCAATAAAAATCCTCCTATGCTAAAATGAGAATGGTGTCGCAAGCCAAACTCAAGCACAGGAGGAGGTTCAAATGGACAATGGAAGCTTATCACATACTCGTTGGAAATGCCTTGTAAGTAATGAAAGGTGTGAAGCGGTGGAACAATGCGGGTAAGTGGAAATCATAGCAGGAGCAGTGTGTATAAATCATGTACATTTAAGCGTAGCAATCGCGCCGAAGATAAGTATTTCGAATTTTATGGGAAATCTGAAAGGAAAAAGTACACTCATGTTATATGACAGACACCCCGAATTGCAAAGTAAGTGGAAAAAGTATTTTGGGCACGAGGGAATTAAATGGAAATAGTTGGTGATATTACCGATGAAGCAGTATCGAAGTATACAAAAGCGCAGGCAGAAGAGTCACGAAAAGAAGATTCGAGAGGTACGGCTTTATAGCGGACCAGTAACGGTGCTTGCGACACGCCCTTTGGGGAGAGCAGTAAGATAGCCCTTTTGGGGCTAATGGCAAACCACCAGTTGAACGGGTGGTTGCTGACTTAGATAACGGAACTTACAGACAACCACACGAACCAGTATATGGCCACTTATCCGGCCAGACACAAACAGAAAACCAGACCTATGAATAAATTATGGAAAAAGTTCATCTATGGAACGGCGTTGATTATGGCATTCACCCTAATCCTTTCCCTTGCAGTGAACTCAAAGATTGTAGGGAAATACTACCTGCGCAGTCAAAAACATTATATCCAGGACATTGGAAGTCAGCTGATTACCCTTTTGGAAAGCGGTACAACGCCGGAAACTGCTGTCAGGATCCTGGAAGAACAGGAAAAGGTCCTGATTGTATATTCAGGCAACACATCGGACAGTGAAGCCCTCAGCAATGAACTGCGCGAACAGTTCCGGCAAAAGGGATTAGGCTTCCAGAAGTTCTGGCTTTGGGAACAGGATTACCAGGATGCGGTGGAACACGGCATGAAGCTGCGCCTTTATCAGCAGGAAAAATTGAAGTATGGGATTTTGGCTGAGTATATATTTACAGATAAAGGCATGTTCGCCATTGCCGCGGTGGTTCCCAATACCGAGGAAACCGTTGGCATCTTGAATCAGTTCCTGATTATCCTTCTGTCCATTTCATCCGTGGTTGCAGTAGTCCTCATGTATATCCTGGTGAGGCACATCACCAACCCATTAAAGGAGATGGAGGAGTTTTCACGCAGGATTACCGGGCAGGATTATGGCAGCAGGCTGGTAATCCGTACCAATGATGAACTGGAGACAGTGGCCGGCAGTATGAACCGGATGAGCCAAAGTATTAAAGAATATCAGGACATGCTGCTTGGGAAGAACCGGCAGATGGAGGCGCTGCTGGACAATGTGGCCCATGACCTGAAGACGCCCATCTCGCTGATTGGCACCTATGCGTCAGGGATACAGGATGGGCTGGATGACGGGACATTTTTAGACACCATTATCCGCCAGAATGCAAAAATGGCCCGGCTCACAGAACAGTTATTGGGGTTGTCACGGATTGGGCAGAAGGAATATCCGGAAGAGACCATTGCCCTTGACCGCCTGTTACAGGAACAGGTTAAGGAACAGAGGATATCTGCTGTTCAGATAAAGCTGGAGCTTTCCGCATCAATAGAACCAAATCAGCATATCAGGGGAAATGCAGAACTTGTTTCAACTATTTTCTCTAACCTACTGTCCAATGCAATTAAATATGCGGCAGAGTCCGGGCCTGGTATTGAAATATGTCTGTATGGAAATGACGCTGGCTGTCATTTTACCATATCCAACCAGATGCAGGCAGGGAATCTGGATTTAGACAGAATATGGGAACCATTCTATGTCGGGGAGTCCTCCCGCAATCAAAATCTGTCCGGTACCGGATTGGGACTGCCTATTGTTAAAAAGATTGCAGAACAATGCGGTTATGGGATAAATTGTGCCGCAGAAGACGGGAGAATAAAATTTACGGTTATTTTTTAAAACCTGATTTTGTCAAATGAATGTAACATCCCCTTATTATACTGGGTCTGAAGTATAAAAATGATAAGGAGATTGACATGACAAAACCAGGTTTTTTATTCCGGGGGGCATGCATGCTTTTTGCGGTATGCCTGACCGGGTGCGGGATTCATAATCCCATTGCAGACAGTAAGGGGGCGGATGCGGCGAAGGTGCCCGCCGTCCTTCGGGAACAGGAAGAAGCTTCTGATTTTGGGGAAGCCATGGGCATGGCATTTGAGTATGAGGTGGATTCGGAAACATTTGCGATTGAACTGTTTACAGCGGATGGTTCAGTGCGGGCAGCTTTACCGCTTCAGGAGAGGGTGGTGGAAGATTACCGGAAAAGGGACGAGGAGGTCTCATGGCGGTATCAGGAAGATGGGATTGCTGTCTCCGTTACCCCTGAAGACGATTACCTCAGTGTTACGATTACCTCGGAGACAGACCGTGACAACGCCTTTACATGGCCGGAAATATCTGCGGACAGCTATTATTTCCCATTTGGTGAGGGAAAGCGGGTACCGGCAGATGATTCGGTCTGGAAGGATTATCTGGCGGGGCAGATAGGCCAGTCCAATCCGGCAGACCAGTCCAATATGGCAGGACAATCCAATCCTCCTGCCAAGGAATTTGCCGTCCTTGAACAGTTTTCCATGCCTTTTTGGATATCATCCGCTGGAGATTACGCGGTCCTGTTCATCATGGAAGACCCATTCCACACGAAAATAGGTTTCAGACAAAATCCGGATTTGACCTTTTCACTGAATAATGGGTTTCCGGCTATTGATACGGACAGGACAAAGCGGTTCCGCATCTATCTTACGGATAATGACCCTGTCTCTGCGGCGAAGCTCTACCGTAAGTATGTGAAGGAAACGGACCGGTTTGTCACATTGGAACAAAAGGCAGAATCTAATCCGATGATAAGGAAGCTTTACGGCGCACCATTCATATATCTTTGGGGCGAGCGGCTCATTTCCCCCGAGGACGTGAACTGGCCGGCCTTCCGTACCGCAATAGGGTCGCCGTTCATGAATTACCTTATATCATTTTCATCCCAGGTGGAGAATGGAAATGAAATCAAAGCGGCCCTGGATGAAATCCAATCCCAGGATTATGTTGCGGACTACCAGAAACATCTGGTATGCAGTTATCTCAGCGGAGTATTGAAACTGCCGGAATTCTATTGGCAGCTGTCTTCACTGCCTTATGAATCGTCCTACACACCGTCCACCGCCCTGTCTGATGCCCCGTCCACTGTACCCTCCGATGCACCGTCCGCCCTCCGGCATGCATTTACCACATCCTCCCCTGAATTGGCATCGCTTCTGGCCCCGGGATATGAAAACCTGAACGAATCCAATCAAATCCAGGTTAACAAATATATCCTGTCCGCAAACCTTCCGGATGTATTCGGCAAACCTTCCGGTTGGATGGACCAGGATACGGTGGGACTGATACGGCAGATGAAGGATTCCGGCATCAGCCAGGCGTGGATTGGGCTTAACAGCTGGGAACAGGCATATGCGAAACCGGAACTTGTGGAGGAGGCGGTAAACCAGGGCTACCTGATTGGCAGCTATGATTCCTATCACTCCATACATGAACCTGGCAGTGAGCAGTGGATAACGGCCGCATTTGAGGATACATCCCTGTATGACCGGGCAGCGGTGGAGGATAGGAACGGAGAGAAGATAAAGGGATTTAAGGGTGTGGGGCGCAAGCTGAATCCGGTCCTGTCACTTCCTGCTGTCGTGGAACGGATGCTGGATATCATGGGAAATGGACTTCCGTTTAATTCCTGGTTTATTGACTGTGATGCTACCGGGGAGATTTATGATGATTATACACCGGACCATATCACCACGCAGCAACAGGACCTGGAGGCACGGCTGGAACGGATGGCATATATCCGTGATACCTATGGTATGGTCATCGGCTCTGAGGGCGGCCATGATTTTGCGGCTTCTACCATTGCATTTGCACATGGGATTGAGATGCAGAGCTTTTCGTGGATGGATGACGATATGAAGGAAAACAGGGACAGTGAATATTTTATAGGGAAATACTATAATCCGGACGGTGGGGTGGCGGAGCATTTCTCCAGACGGATTCCCGTAAAAAGCAGATATCAGACACTGTTCACAGACCCCAGGTTTGATGTGCCTCTATTTAAACTGGTCTATAATGACTCCGTGATTACCAGCTATCATTGGGACTGGTCAACCTTCAAAATCAAAGACCAGACCGGAACACGCATGCTGCGGGAAGTCCTTTATAATGTTCCGCCCCTTTATCATCTGGACACCGTCCAGTGGGAGAAATATAAGGACGATATAGTAAGACATAATGCGGTATGGTCCGAATTCAGCCGGAATGCTGTCACACGGGAAATGACCGGTTTTCAATATCTGAAGGAAGACGGTTCCGTGCAGATGACGGAGTATGGGGATAAGATACAGGCAGCGGCTAATTTTAATGATGGACCTTTTATATACGGAAATCAGGAGATTCCGGGAAAGTCGGTTTTAATCAGGATGGATGGGAAGGAAACGGTTTATACACCAAAAACAGCGCAGGATAATTCGTGAAGATAATGTTGGGTAACCCATAAAGCCAGCGTTGGATGATTCATGAAGACAGGATGGAATTCGTCCTATTCCCATGAATTTAAGGATGATATAAGATTATCCTTTTCTTTCCAGTGTTTTTGCGGTAAAGTAGATAAAAAAGCACCCCATTGCATATGGTAAGATTTTGGATTGCATTTCATTTTAAGATATGTGTTAAGGATGGATTACTTTGCCAAGACCGGAACGGACGGTACAGAAAGATAATCCATATCCGCCTGAATGTATTTACGGTTCTGACACAGGTATGTGTGCAGGGGACGATTGACGGTTGCTTTCCGTTCCCTGCATGTCCCGTTTTATACATTTCAATATAATGCAAAGTGAGGTGTGCATGGGGCGGGAAGGAATCGGGAAACACATCTGGGCAAAGGGAGACAGGGATAGGTAAAGGAGGTGGCTTTATGGCTGGATATATAATGACACTTAGTGATGTTGACTCTCTTACATATTGCGTAAAGACAGGAACATACAGCACCAATCTCAGTACACCAAAGGGAAATTGGATGACGCATCACGAAGGGACATTTGCTGATTATCTTAGCATGAAACCCGGTGACAGCATTTATTTTTTTATTAAGAGGAAAATATACGGTATTGGGAAACTGATTGAAATTAATTCAGAGTGCAGGTTTTTAAATTACGTTGGTGCGGACCGGCCGGTTGATTATTCAAAGAAAAATTATGGGGAACTGGAACCGCTATTGGACGAAGGAACTGCCAATAACCGCTGTTTGTGTGTGTTTGAGCCAGCGCCTCTGTTCTTTTTAAACGGAGTGGATATGGATGATGCTTTAAACAGCAATCCGGACAGGTTCCGCATGCTGCGGGCAATGTGGAAGGTTTCATTTATTAAAGTGGATGATGATGAGAATCAGGCATTGATGGATATTATTTTAAAAAGAAATGAAGAAAACCTGCTTCGTAATGAAAATGCATATCCATATTCTGATACATTACATAATCAGATCAGGGATAAAAATACAGAACAGTACAGGCTGACAGCGGATAACATACTTCTTTCATGTGCAAAAGGAAATAAGATTAATCATGAGATGGCGATTGAAGCCGCACTGTGTGAATTGCTGTCAGAAGATAACAGCACACCAATTGGAAAGTGGGATTATATTTCCCATCAGGTGGTTGCCTCACCGTTTAAGGCGATTGATTATATGGATAAAATGGACATATTCGGGTACAGGTATATTCCGGGCTACAGGACGAAATCCAGGTATCTTGTAGTGGAGATAAAAAAGGACGAGGCAACGGATGATGTCATTGGACAGATAATGAAATATGTGGATTGGATTCAGGGAGAATATGCGTACGGTGACTATTCCATGATTGAGGCATATGTAGTGGCGTCAGGTTTTTCAGATTCCGTCAGACGGAAAAAAGACCGGGAATGTGTAAGATACTATACAAAAGGCTGCCGGCCTGCCATATCATGTATCTGGTCATCCGTGAAATTGATTCAATATGAATTCATTGACAATAAACTCAGGTTGAGGGAGGTATGAAGTGCGGATAACATCAGATATTGCCTGCTGACGGCTGCCATTAATTTCACATAAGAACAATGAAAACGGGAATCCCTATACTGCAAAGGATAACCATCAGGGACCGGTTACAAGATGATTTTCACTGACAGGCATCAGGAACTCTCCTATGCCAAGAAAGCGGTAGTCTATGGGGGTAAAAGATTGAATACTGAAGCCGCTGGAACGGATCTGAGCTGGAGCCAATCACACGGAAGACGGTATTTCAACAGCTTTTATAGGAAGAATACAGGGGAGAATCCCAGGAACTATCTGACCGATATAAGGATGAAGGGAGCCGTAAAGCTGCTTGGTAACACGGATGATAAGGCAAATGAGGCGGCTAAGGCTGTGGGGTATAAGAATGTACGCCGGATTAATGAGGATTTTAAAGGGAAGTAATAGCAGAACCCAAGTAAATACAGGAAACCCAGCGGGAGAAGCAGGGCACAAAGGCAGAGGACGGATGGGAAATGCAGCACGCTGGAGGAACCCCAGTGCCAAAACTCAGGGTGCCGGAGGACTACGGCTTTCCGAACCATGCTCCGATGCCATACAATTTACCTCCGGGTGTTTCAACGCCATTCAATCTGGTGCCGTCCGTTTCCTCCTCACGTCCGTCTCCATTCTATCAGCCATCATGCTTCCGGTAATCACGCTGTCCGCCTGCTCCGCCCGGATGACGCTATCCGGTGAAGGCGGTGCGGTCCATAAACCGTATACCGGACTGGCTGTCAGCTCAGATGGGATTTCCAATCCGGTCAAACTCCGCCTGGTATACTCCGCCAGCGACCTTAAATGGAAAAGAGTGGTTGAGGACACGGCAGAGGCGTTCAGGAGGGAAAATGAGGATATAGAGGTGGAGCTTTACAGTATGCCGGAAAATAAATACCGCTCCCACCTTGAGTCCCTGAAAATACTGGCGGCCCAAAAGGAATTCTTTGATATTGTGGAAATACAGGAAACCTCCACCCTGGCTGCCGCAGGGCTTCTGGCGCCGGTTCCGGAGGGAGTTTCTGCCCTGGTGGAAAATCCGGGAATATATGAAGGGGTGTGTTATGGTGTACCCCGGTATGCCACGACGCTGGGAATCATTTACAATAAAGATATATTTGTTGGACTGGGGCTGTCTGAACCTGACACATATGAGGATTTCCTCCAAATCTGCCAACAGGTAAAGGATGCAGGCCGCAACCCCCTGGCCCTGGGGGCGGCCGATGTGCGGCATATGGAATACTGGGCAGATTACCTGTTCAGGAATTATATGGTTACAGAGGACGGAGAAGTGCAGTGGACTGCCAAACGCACCCGGCAGATGCTTGCCGATTACCGGAATCTTGGGGCACAGGATTATATAAACCCGGAATACCGCAATGCTTCCGACAGCAGGACAGTCCAGGAACTGTCATCGGGGAAGGCCGCCATGGTGTACGCAGGTCCCTGGATGCTGTCACGGATAGAGGACCTGAATCCGCAGATACATCTGGGATTTTTCTTCCTGCCCGGCAAAGACGGGATTACCTATGCGGTACAGGACCGCAATGTGGAATGGGGAATATCCACGGCCACGGCCCGGGATAAGGAGAAGATGGAGGCGGCGGAACGTTTCCTGAAATTTTATTATTCAGAAGGATTCTATGAAAATATACTGGCCGCCATGGATGGGGACCCGGTGACCGTGCGCCCTGTCAGCCGATTACATACGCAAAACCAGGCAATCATGGAGTCGGCCTATTCCACTAACCCGGTACGCACTGGGATAATGATGGAAAATGCCGAGGTCCCCGATGGATTTGCCGCCTGCTTTGCCCAACGGCTGGTGGATACCCTTTGGGGTGAGGAGAGTACGTCCTATCTGGCGGATGACCTGACCCGTATATGGGAGAGGGAGGCGCCATGATACAGACAAGGAGAAATATTTTTTACCGCCTGACCCTGGCCTTCATCTTTGGCGGGCTGGTGCCGCTGCTGATTGCTGGTGTCATGCTGTTTTACAGGTTTAAGGGAGATATGGAACAGGTCATACTGGATGACATGGGCCGGACGGTCGGCTGCGCGGTCCGTGGTGCGCGGGAAATGGTGGACGGGAGCAGCAGTCTCACCAAGCACATGTACGACATTTACACAGAGGATGGCAGACTCCTTTACCAGCTGCTTAAGGATAAATCCATGGCAGACCAGGAGAAACGCATCCAGATGGCCTTGTTCCTTGGGGAAATGCTGGAGGAGGATAGCAGGATTCGCACCGCCTCATTTGTGGATAGGGAAGGCAGGATATATTATGCCACCAGGAACATGCAGAAGGCGCTGGATGAAACTGCTTTCCGGCAATGGATATCGCAGGAAGGGTACAGCGGTGAGGCTTTTTCAGCGCTTCCCACCCATGCGGACAGTTATTTCCCGGATTCCGGGAACCAGGTCTTAACCTTCCGCAGAAGTTACCAGGACCTGACATCCTTTAAGACCATTGGAATCAGTTTGGGAAACCTCTATCTGGACGTGGACATTGGAAAGCTGTCTTCGGCGCTTGGGTATATGGGGGTGGGGGAAAATGGAACATTTTCCATCATTGACAAAAATGGAATCTGCATTTACAGCATGGATGGTTCTGAGATAGGAAAGCCGCTGGAACGTATGGTTCCTTACCTGTCTTCCATGACGGAAACAAGGGGATATCTGACTGATGCAAGGCGGCATGTGGTTTATGAACGGATGGACGGCTGTGGCTGGATTGTGGCGGCCCAGGTGGGGAGGGACGCTGTCATGAGCAGCCTTAACAGCACCGTACAGTGTATCGTGGCGTTTTTAAGCGGTACTTTCCTGGTGCTGCTTTGCCTGTATTCCTACTCTGTGAAACACATATGGAGGACAGTGGGGCTGCTGGAACATGAGGAAAATGAAAACGCCGTAATAGTGGAAAGCCTGTCACGGCAGGTGGAATACCTGAGCAGCGGCGGCAGCATGGTTCCGCTGAAAAAGGAAATCGGGAACATACGGGATTATTTCTATACCATGGGGATTCAGTATGAAAACAGGATTCAGCTGGAAGTCAGTGCGGATGAGGATGTAATGGACGCATCCATCATCAGGATGAGCCTGCAGCCTGTTGTGGAAAATGCGGTCAGGCACGGTTTATTACCCAAGAAGGGAGACGGCACCGTGAGTATTGAGGCCCGCCGCAAGGACCGCATCCTGGAGGTCACTGTCATGGATGACGGCGTGGGGATGACAGAGGAAACACTTACGGCCCTTAATGCCGGCCCGGACCAGGATGGGACGGATGTACAGACCGGTGATAAGGGGCTGGATACTGGAATCAGGAATGTCCATGACAGGATACGCAGGACCTTCGGACCAGGATATGGGCTGAAAATCATGAGTAATGAGGGGAAGGGGACGGTTGTGGTATTCTGTCTGCCGTTCATACCGGACAAGGCGGAGCCGGAGGAAGAGGGGAACGCGCAGCAGGGGTCAGATGGGACTTCTTCTGACAGGATATGTGAATAAGGGATAATGGCATTGTTAAGGTTGTATCAAAACAATCTTTCTGCTAAAATAAACCCATGGAATCATTTCCGGAATCTATCAAACAAGCAGGGGAGAAAAAGCAATGGACTATAAGATAATCGTATTGGATTTAGACGGTACGCTGACCAACCGGGACAAAATCATCACGCCCAGGACCAGGGACGCCTTAATGGAGGCCCAGGAAGCGGGCAATATCGTGGTTCTGGCTTCCGGACGCCCAACGCCCGGCGTGGAGCCGCTGGCAAAGGAACTGGAGATGGACCGTTTCGGAAGCTATATATTATCCTATAACGGGGGGATGATAACCAATTGCAGGACAGGGGAGACTGTATTTTCATCCCTCCTTCCGCTGGAGTCCAATCAGAAAATCATCGGGCTGGCGGAAGAGCACCGTGTGGATATCCTTACCTATGAGGGGGAGGAGGTCATCACCAACAACAAGGAATGTCCTTATGCAACCGCTGAATCCAACATCAACCATCTTCCGCTGCGCCAGGTGGATGACATGAAGTCCTATGTGGATTTTCAGGTACCCAAGTTCATCATGCTGGATGACGGGGATTACCTGGTGACCGTGGAGCCGAAGGTGAAGGCTGCGATGGGCCGTGATTTCAGCGTATACCGTTCCGAGGAATATTTCCTTGAGATCATGCCAAAGGGCATAGATAAGGCACAGTCCCTGGCCCGCCTCCTGGACATCCTTGGCCTGAAGAAGGAGCAGATGATTGCCTGCGGGGACGGATACAATGACCTGACCATGATTAAGTACGCAGGTCTTGGGGTGGCCATGGAAAATGCAGTTCTGCCTGTAAGGAATGCGGCGGATTATGTGACGGCTTCCAACAATCATGACGGGGTCGGCCTGGTGGTGGAGAAATTCATGCTGGGGCGCGGGCAGGATGTGCTGTGAATGGACGGATATGCGCTGGCTGTGTGTGGTATGTGTTGTGAATGGATATGTTCCAATCTGGCGTGGGTACACGCCGGTAATCCGGCAGACATACACTGCACACGGTGAAACTTTACATTGAAAAAGTGTTATCATGTATGGACTTTCAAACTTTAATATGTTAAAATGAGTGGGTATGAGGCTTATGGTCTGTCCGGATGGTATCCAGGCATGCCAAAGGCCTGTGTCTCTTGATACAGGGACATTGATTCCACAACTACATGCGGTCGGGGGAGAGTGTGAACCGCATAAATTATAAGGAGAGAGAACCAGGACATGAACAAAAAGATTAAAACGGATGCAGTGGATCATTTATTTGATGCCATACTGACACTTAAGAATCCAGAGGAGTGTTATAAGTTCTTCGAGGACGTGTGTACGATTAATGAACTTTTGTCACTTTCACAGCGCTATGAGGTTGCCAAGATGCTGAGGGAAGGCAAGACCTATCTGGAGATTGCGGAGAAGACAGGGGCATCCACGGCAACCATCAGCCGTGTGAACCGCTCTCTGAACTACGGAAGCGACGGATATGATATGGTGTTTTCAAGGCTTCAGGTAGAAAGTGTTGTTCCGGAAAAGGAAGACGTCCGATAAGTAAGCGGAAGATGAGTAAACGGAAGCAGGGAAGTGGACCGGCCTGTCAGCGGTGATGGGCTGCAATGTAAAAATGCAGATAATATAATATATAAAACATATATCCCGGCATATCAACCAATATGCCGGGATATACGTTTTTAAATTCCGGATAGCTCCGGATGGCTGTTCCCAAACACGCCATGGATTACGCCATGAATCACTTCTTCCGCGGAGGCGTCGTCTCCCCGCGCAGCTGGTCCGCAATCATCTCAATCATCTGCGTCTTCAGATAGACATCAAAGGACAGTTCACATATAAATGCAAAGAGCTGCAGGTATTCCTTATCTTCCTCATCCACCGGAACGTCCTGGAAGGTTTTACGGGAGCGGGTGAATTTGCCGGTCACGTCTTTCATCAGGTTACCCATCTCGCCCTTTTCCAGGGTAAATACCTCTGTATAGATATCTTCCAGGGACAGGGGGGAATCCTTGCCGGTAAAATGTCTGGATGTGATGGGTCGGAACAGTTCCTCAATATCATTAAAGGATAACAGGCTCTTAAAGTAATAGATGAATATCAGCATGAGCATGTGGTCCTTGGAATACTTCTTCTTCACAGGCGGGGGGAGCAGGTTGTTCTTGGCATAGTTGTTAATCATGGTCTTGGTCAGCACCTTATCCTCAGGATGGCGCCGCATATCCTTTAAATGGCCTTCCATGAAGGTGGTAACCTGGTCCATATATAAATCAATATCAGGTATCTCTTCCGGCTTAACATGGGACAGACTTCCCAGATAGGCCAGCAGATCCCGAACACGTTCTTCATTTGTCTTCATCTGTCAGTCACCTCTGTCTTTGAAATCACATTGCTATATCTATTATATAGTATTGAATACTAGATGACAAGGGGCAAATGTAAGAACATGGCAAAATACTTTGACAGTAGCAGAAACCGCCATATTATGATATATTGTATGTCAGAGGAATTTGCAATCAAATCGAAAGGAATAAGTATGCGGGACGATATTTGCAGGGAAGCAAAACAATTGATTCAGAGTGTGATGGAAGGCTATATATCGGGCAACCCGGAGATACTGGCCGGATTACTTACATATTGTTCACCGGACGTGCTTGTCATTGGAACGGGACGGCATGAGTTCTACCTGGGCCTGGAGGCATTGACGGAAGGAATGAGGAAGGACCAGGAGGAGGCGGACGGAATCAGCTTTGTCATCAGGGAGGCCTGGTATGAGGCAAAGCTGATTACGGAAAACAGCTGTGTTGTCTATGGGGAATTCAAGGCCCAGGAAAAGGATACGGACGGGAAGGAAGTCATCATTGACATGGATACAAGGATCACGGCCGGGCTTCACCGGGATGACAACGGACGGCTTGTGATTGACAGCCTGCACCAGTCCGTGCCTTATATCTACCAGCAGGAGGGCGAGTACTATCCCAAGACCATTGCGGACCAGGCAGCTGCAGCCCTGGAACGGACCGCCATCCTTGAGAAGACCATACAGCTGGATTCCCTGACCGGCCTGTACAACAGGAAGTATACGGAAATGCACATCACCAGGCTTTTGACCAAGGATCATGAAAGCGGCCTGATGTTCGTCATTGATATGGATGATTTTAAGAAGGTCAATGATACCCATGGACATCTTAAAGGGGATGAGCTTCTGAAGGAAGTGGCGGCAGTGCTTATGGACTTTGTCCCGCCCTCCGCCATTGCAGGCAGGATAGGAGGCGATGAGTTCATGATTTTCCTGCCAGGCTCCACGGAAAGGGAGCAGGGGGAAAGGGAAGCCCGCACCCTGATCCAGTCCATCAGCCGGATCCTCCTGAGGATGGGACTGGACCAGAGCTGTTCCATCGGCATCACACAGATAAGCCGGGACAGCGGGACATTTGACAGCGCCTACCGGAAAGCGGATGAAGCCCTGTACCGTGCCAAGACCAGCGGCAAGAACATGTTCTGCTGGTGGGATGGACATGGGGAAGAAGGGGAGACCGGGGACTGCGCAGATAAGGGATGCGGGAACGGTGAAGAAGGAAAATGCAGGGACGGCGGAGAAGGAGTCGTGCAGAAGGAACCGTAGGGTTTTAAAGTTGCACGATGGGGCCAGGAATGGTATACTTATACATCTGACACATTGAATGAAGAAATAAAGGCGGTACATAAAATATGAGTATTTACGATACATTAAACCCCATGCAGAAAGAGGCTGTATTTCACACCGAAGGTCCTCTTTTAATCCTGGCCGGAGCAGGATCCGGCAAGACCAGGGTGCTGACGCACCGGGTGGCCTACCTGATTGATGAGAAGGATGTGAACCCCTGGAATATACTGGCCATTACATTTACCAACAAGGCGGCAGGGGAGATGAGGGAGCGTGTGGACCAGCTGGTAGGCTTTGGGGCTGAGAGCATCTGGGTGAGCACCTTCCATTCCACCTGCGTAAGGATCCTGCGCAGGCACATTGAATGCCTGGGATACACCACCAGCTTCTCCATCTACGACAGTGATGACCAGAAGACATTGATGAAGCAGGTATTTAAGAGTCTGGACGTGGATACAAAGCAGTTTAAGGAGCGCTCCGTGCTGGGTGTGATATCCTCGGCCAAGGATAAGCTGATCATGCCCGAGGAGTTCCTTCTGAACGCAGGGCAGGATTTCCGCCAGAAAAAGGTGGGGGAGATATACAGGGAGTACCAGAAGCAGTTAAAGAAGAACAATGCCCTGGATTTTGACGATCTGATTGTCAAGACCGTGGAACTGTTCCAGAATAATGCCGAGGTGCTGAACTATTATCAGGAGCGGTTTAAATACATCATGGTGGATGAGTACCAGGATACCAACCAGGCCCAGTTCAAGCTGGTGAACCTGCTTGCGGATAAGTACAGGAATCTCTGTGTGGTAGGTGACGACGACCAGTCCATTTACCGGTTCCGCGGGGCTGATATAGAGAATATCCTGAGTTTTGAGTCAGCATTTCCGGGGGCAAAGGTCATTAAGCTGGAGGAGAATTACCGCTCCACCCAGAACATCCTCAATGCGGCAAACGGCGTTATCCGCCACAACCGCGGAAGGAAGGATAAGACCCTGTGGACAGCCAATGGGGAAGGGAATCTGATCCGGTTCAAGCAGTTTGACATGGCCAGGGATGAGGCGGATTATGTGGCCAGACAGATACGGGACAGTGAATTTGCCTATCAGGACCAGGCCGTGCTCTACAGGACCAATGCCCAGTCCCGTCTCATAGAGGAACGGTGCATTTTCTATAATGTGCCTTACCGTCTGGTGGGAGGCGTGAACTTCTACCAGCGGAGGGAAATCAAAGACATCCTGGCCTACCTTAAGACAATTGCCAACGGCGTGGATGACCTGGCTGTGTTGAGGATCATCAATGTTCCAAAGCGCGGCATCGGTGCGACCACCATGGGCAAGGTGACTGCGTTTGCATCCGAGCACGGCATGAGTCTCTATGGGGCGCTGAAGGAAGCGCGCCAGGTTCCGGGGCTGGGCAAGGCCGCGGAGAAAATCCTGAAGTTCGTGGGGCAGATGGAGAGCTTCAGGGCCAGGGCTGAATCAGAGGATTTTTCCATCCGGGACCTGATTGAAGGGATTATGGATGAGACCGGTTACCAGCAGGAGCTGGAGGCAGAGGGCGAGATTGAGGCCCAGACACGTCTTGAGAACATCGAGGAACTGGTGAACAAGGCGGTAAGCTATGAGGAGGACAGCGAACACCCCACCCTGGACGAATTCCTGGAACAGGTGGCGCTGGTGGCTGATATCGACAGCATGGATGAGTCCGAGGACCGTGTGACCCTTATGACGCTCCACAGCGCCAAAGGCCTGGAGTTTCCCAAGGTATACCTGGTGGGGATGGAGGACGGCCTGTTCCCCAGCATGATGTCCATTAATTCAGATGACAGGACGGACCTGGAGGAGGAGCGGCGTCTGTGCTACGTTGGCATTACCAGGGCGAAGAAGGAACTGGTGCTGACCTCGGCCAGACAGCGCATGGTCAACGGAGAGACAAGATACTGCAAGCCCAGCCGGTTCCTGGAGGAAGTGCCTGCAGAATTATTGGATGAAGAACGCCTGGAGCCGGTGCTTGGAAGCTATGGCGGCCGCGGCAACGGTGCAGGACAGGGAAATGCCTCAGGCTTTGGAAGCAGTGCGGGCGATGCAGGACTTCCGTGGAACCAGTCCGTGGCATCGGGACGTACAAGCACATTCGGCAAGGGCTATAATGCCTATGCGTCGAAGACGGCGTCGCCATTTGACGGGTTTGGCAGCGGGACTGCCGGACCGGGAAGCGGGGCAGGATCTGGCGGCGGCGTTGGGACAGGCAGTGGGGCTGTGTTTGGCGGCCGTGCCGGAGGAGCTGGATATGGCGGAGGTGCCGGATATGGCGGAGGTGCTGGCTACGGCGGAGGCACGGGCTATGGCGGGAATGCCGGCTATGCCGGAGGCGCTGGCTATGGCGGAAGTGCGGGTCATGGCGGGCCCGGTGGGAAACCGGCTTTTGGCAAGGCATTTATGGTTGAAAAGCCTGCTTCCCTGAACTACAGTGAGGGAGACAGGGTAAAGCATATTAAGTTCGGGGAGGGAACCGTCAAGTCCATAAAGGACGGCGGGAAGGACTATGAAGTAACGGTTGAATTTGACACGGCCGGTCAGAAGAAGATGTTCGCATCTTTTGCAAAGTTAAAAAAAATATAGGATGGCTGGTTAAAAATTCAAGAAATTGGGATAGTAAAAAAGGGACTTCCATGGTATAATAATTAAAAATATGTATCTGAGCTTATTGCTTGCATATAAGAAAGGACGTGGACCGGATGAACAGGTTTGACAGAGACAGATTCGATGCAATGGGAAAAGAGGCATTAAGCCGTGTAGAAGAACTGATGAATTCCAGCAGAATCAATGAACTGCTTCACAAAAGAGAGGAAGATGAGAAGAAGAAAAACTGTATCCTTTGGGTACTGGCCATCATCGGCGCCGTAGCAGCCGTGGCAGGTATTGCATATGCAGTGTACCGCTTCTTTACACCGGATTATCTGGAAGATTTTGAAGACGACTTTGACGATGATTTTGACGATGACTTCTTTGAAGATGAGGAGCCGGAGGAGAAAAAGACTGAGAAGTCTGAATAGAGATTACGGATTTAGGAAGGACCGTCCCCTGTGGGACGGTCCTTTTTCAGGGAATGGAGGAAGTGTTTGGAGGTTTGGAAACGGGGAGTGAATATTCAAAATTACTGCATCCCTGAAATGATTTCCCTGACCGTGACATCCGGATGTTTATACCGGTTCCGTTTTTGGGTGGCTGATTTCCACTGGATTGCTTTTTGGGGACAGCAATTGATACATGCAACGCAGTGTTCACATTGATGCTGGAATTCCAATGCTCCGTTTTTTAAGATTATATTGTGATTGGGGCATATGTTTTGGCAGATACCGCATTGTATGCATGTATCGTCAACATGAAACCCCTGGTCATGATTGACCTTAATATCTGTATATATTTTGTAGAATAATTTGTCTGCGGCCGAATAACGGAAGGGGGAATTGCTGATTCCTGCAGCTATTTCACTGGCGGCCAGTTCAGCCAGCCTGGCGGCCTCTTTTAATCTTTTTCCTGCAAGATGGATTCTTGGATTATATTCCTCCACGAAATTTGCAACTGCTTTGATTTCCCTGCCATAATCCAGCTTCAAATCCTTTTTTGCCAACAATCTGTCTACCTGGCCCAGTACCCCGCCATGCAGTTCACCATAGGTGGGGACCGCAAAAATATATGGGGAATCCCGGCTCACGCGCAGTTTATCTATGAATTCCCCCACGGTCCGGGGAACACCCCAGAAATAGGTTGGGAAGACCAGGCCTATTTTATCTGCTGTGCAGATGGTTCCTTTGTATTTCACCATGGGCAGCATCTCTGCCCCCAGCTTCTGTGATATGATTGCGGCTGTCTTCAGGCTGTTTCCGGTTGCCGAAAAGTAATAAATGACTGTTTTCATGCTGGCTCTCCTCCTGCTGTGCAGGGCGTTTTTGATGATTTAATCCCATGCGATAGCCTGATTATAGCATAGTACGATGAAAATAAAAGTACTTAGATTTTTTGCTGTACATTGCTTTATTGTAGTACTGGCTGTATAATTAGCCTGAAATGAGGTGATATCAATGAAAAAGGAAACGGGTGTTCCTGAACGCTGTGCAACTATCTCTGCAGTACAGAAAATCCTTGGGGGAAAATGGAAGCTGGAGATTCTGTATTACATAGGTTTTCAGGATATTCAGAGATTTGGGGAGCTGCGCCGCCATATCGGAGGGATTTCCGAGTCATCACTGACAACACAGCTGCGTGAACTTGAGGCTGATGGATTTATCCACAGACATGATTATAAAGAAATCCCGCCTAAAGTAGAGTATTCCCTGACTGAACTTGGGAAAAGCTTTATGCCGGTAATGGAATATGTGAAGGCATGGGGGGAGGAGAATCTGGGGAAATGACAGGCATGAGGGGAGGAGAATCTGGGGAAATGATAGGCATGAGGGAGGCTTTGTGTGAAGTTTGAGTTGGTTCATGTGCGGGGGAATGGGGGACTTTCTTTTTTGGGTAATGGTCGTGATAGGATGCGGGGGAGCGATAGGCTGGATATGATGATAGGATGTGGCGATAGCTTGGATAGGATGATATGGTGTGGTTATTGACTGGATATGATGATTTGAATGTGGCCATTGACCGGATATGATAACTTGATGTGTATTTAAGGACATGATATAATGAGACGATGAAAAAATGGAAGATACATGTGATATTATGGCAGGGGTATCATAATAGCAGGAGTATCATAGTGTCAGGAGTATCATGACAGAAACGGAGATAATAGAATGAAAAAAGGTGAGATTTACGAAGGCATTGTCGAAAAAATAGATTTTCCAAATAAAGGAATCCTTATGATAGATGGGGAACGTGTGGTGGTGAAGAATGCAGTTCCGGGACAGAAAATCCAATGTGTGGTTACAAAGAGGAGGAAAGGTAAAACCGAGGCAAGGGCGCTGGAGGTTTTGGAGCGTTCGCCTTTGGAACTGCCGGAGAATGCATGTCCCCACTTTGGCCTGTGCGGCGGCTGCATTTACCAGAGCCTGCCTTATGAAGCACAGCTGAAAATCAAGGAGGAACAGGTAAAATCCCTTTTAGACGGCGTGGTGGAACCGGATAGCTATGAGTTTATGGGAATCAAGGCCAGCCCTCTGGAAAAGGGATACCGCAACAAAATGGAGTTCTCCTTTGGCGATGAGGTAAAGGATGGACCGCTGGCGCTGGGAATGCACAGGCGGGGTAGCTTTTATGATATTGTCACAACACCGGACTGCCAGATTGTACATCCGGATTTTTGCAGGATTCTGGTGGCTACGAAGGAATATTTTGAGGAACTTGGGACTGCATTTTATAAAAAGCTACAGCACAAGGGGTATCTGCGTCATCTGCTGGTGCGCCGGGCAGTGAAGACAGGAGAAATCCTGGTGGATCTGGTTACCAGTACCCAGAGGGAGTATCTGGGCGGCAGGGATGAGGCGGCTGTGTTATCCGGGTGGAAGGAACGCCTGCTGGCCCTGCCTGTTGACGGCCGGTTTGCAGGAATCCTCCACACGGAAAATGATTCCCTGGCCGATGTGGTACAGAGTGATGCAACCCATGTTCTTTATGGACAGGACTTTTTTTACGAGGAACTGCTGGGGCTTCGGTTCAGGATATCCCCATTTTCCTTTTTCCAGACCAACTCCATGGGGGCAGAGGTGCTGTATGATACGGCCCGCGGCTTTGTAGGGGAGACAAAGGATAAGGTGGTGTTTGACCTTTACAGCGGCACAGGGACCATTGCCCAGATACTGGCGCCTGTGGCTAAAAAGGTTGTGGGTGTGGAAATCGTGGAGGAAGCGGTAGAAGCCGCAAAGGTGAACGCCGGACTCAATGGACTGGATAACTGCGAATTCGTGGCAGGGGATGTTCTGAAGGTGATTGATGACCTGGAGGATAAGCCGGACCTGATTGTCGTGGATCCGCCAAGGGATGGAATCCATCCAAAGGCATTGGGGAAGATAATTGAATTTGGGGTGGACAGGATAGTGTATATTTCATGTAAGCCCACCAGCCTGGTGAGGGATTTGGTGGTGCTGCAGGAGAGAGGATATAGGGTGGAGAAGGTTTGTGCGGTGGATATGTTTCCGGGGACGGGGAATGTGGAAACCTGTTGTTTGCTATCGAAAAATTATAAATTTTCAATGGTTTAAGAAAATGCTGTATATAAGTATGAATAGAATATAGGGTATGATTGATTAGGATGATGGTTTGACAAAAATTGAGGTCAATATACAGAACGAAAATGTGTGATTACTATCCTGAAGCAAACAGCCGAATTATTCTAGCGAGATAAGTTGATAAGCTCAACAGATATAAAAAAGCACCTGTGAAAAAGGAAAATTAGAACGTGACTCAAAGACACTTATATTGATTTCTAAAGTAACTATAATAGAACGTGGGAGGAAGATTGTTTATGCCAAAAAAGAAGAATGATATTACAATACACAGCTCTGCCGCGGAGTATTTGACTTATATGGCTTCAGTAGGGGATAGCAACGATAGTTTTGAAATGCGTTATGAGGATGAGAATATCTGGCTGACACAATAAATGCTTGCGACTTTATATGATGTGGATGTGCGGACAATCAATGAACATATTAAAAAAATTTATACAGATGACGAACTGGCGTAGGAGTCAACTATCCGGAAATTCCGGATAGTTCAAACAGAAGGTTCTCGTCAAGTGAATCGCGAAGTGATTCATTATAATCTTCAGATGATTATTGCAGTCGGCTTTAAAGTTAACAACGACCGCGCTGTAAGATTTCGCAAATGGACAGGTCAGATTGTTAAGGATTACACAATTCAAGGTTGGACGATGGACAAAGAGCGCCTGAAAAAAAGGCATATGTTCACCGATGAGTATTTTGAACGTCAGTTGGATTATATTCGTGAGATACGCCTGTCCGAGCGCAAGTTTTATCAGAAGGTTACTGATTTATATGCCACAGCGTTTGATTATGATAAAGACGCTAAGACTACACGGCAGTTTTTTAAAATGGTGCAGAATAAGATGCATTGGGCTGTACATCGGCATACAGTAGCAGAATTGATTGTAGAGCGTGCAAATGCTGAAAAAGAACATATGGGCCTGACAACATGGGAATCAGCGCCAGATGGGAAAATTGTCAAAGCAGATGTTACCGTTGCTAAGAATTATCTGAGCGAAAAGGAAATGTCCTATTTACAGAGAATCGTTTCACTGTATCTCGACTATGCGGAGTTACAGGCAGAACGAAGAATACCAATGAGTATGGAGGACTGGGCAAAGCGCCTTGATGGATTCCTGGAGTTTAACGGGAACGAGTTGTTGATGGGGCCGGGAAAAGTCAGTGCAGAACAGGCAAAGCTTCATGCAGAGACTGAGTTTGAAAAATATCGTATTGTTCAGGATTGTTTATTTATTTCAGACTATGATAAGTATTTGTTAGAATTAGAACATCAAGCGGATTAAAATGACGCTTAAAGATAATTATGTCGTTTCCGTTAAGGGAGAAGTATGTCTTCCTGCCATCATTATTATCCACTCAACAAATGTGGAGGTGGTGACATTGATGTCACTTGTGGAGTGATAAGAAAATGGGAATAAATACCACAATATATTGTGGTTTTGAGACAAAAACGGACCTAAAATGACAAAAAAACAGCTGTGTTTCTGAACCATGAAAATAGCGGTTTTAATGATATCATCTGATTTAAGACTGATAGGAACGCGGTATTTCCCTAAAGCCTGAAGGAAGAATGGATGAGCTGTATGATAAGATATAGAATTAAAAAAAGATAAAAATTGTTGGTTATCGGGATGATAACCAGCAATTTTCAAAAAGCAGTATGATATTGGGAAATGGTTGATGAGGTTGAAGTAGGCAGATATGCTGCCATTATGGTTTAACTGGTATGGTCTGAAGATTAAATTATAATGGGGAATACTGAGATTTCCTGGGGGAATGATGACGGAATTCGCTGTCAATCAATGATTACTAACCGGTTAATCTGTGATATACTGTAAGGCATACAGGTACAAGGAAGAGGTGAACCTATGGATTATGAGAGAATTGTTCAGAAAAGGAATCGGTATCAGGCAGTAAGGGATTCCATTCCGGAACTTACCCTGCAAAGCTATGAGAAGGCATTTGAGATAGAATATACCCATAACTCCACAGCGATTGAAGGTAATACACTGACCCTTATAGAAACCAAGGTTTTGCTGGAAGACGGGATTTCCATTGGGGGCAAACATCTCCGGGAACTTTATGAGGCAGTGAATCATCAGAAGGCATAGCGTTATGTGAAGGAGTGCATTGCAAAAGAACTGCCGTTGAATGAAAGAATCATCAAAGATATCCACGCTATATTGATGGAGAATATATTTGTGGGAGTTATCTACCGAGATGTTGATGTATATATATCGGGTGCACAACATACGCCTCCGTCCCCCAATGAAATGTACTCCCAGGTCAAGGATTTTTATGCGGACCTTACATGGAAGGGCAGGGAGCTAAACCAGATTGAACTTGCAGCCTGGACACATGCGGAGTTTGTGCGCATACATCCGTTCCCGGATGGAAACGGCAGGACATCCCGGCTGCTTATGAACTATCAGTTGATGGCAAATGGATTTCCTGCTATTTCGATAGCAAAGGAAAACAGGCTGGAATATTTCAATGCATTGGAAGCATATGCTGTAGAAGGGAACTTAGCCCCATTTGCAGAGATGGTTGCCAATCTGACAGGGCATCAATTGGACTGTTACCTGGAGATGGCAGGAGATGGGACAGTTCCCAGGCATATAGGAAACAACTAAACAATGATGGTGTTGCGCTGGATGCAGGGATGTGTCTGGCGCTTTTTAAATACCAAAATTCTGGTTGTTATATGGTTGGAAGATTCGTTGATAAAGATAGGTGGAATTAAGTGGTCAGCTTAAGGGAAATCCCCCGGTTTGAGTAGCAAAACGGAGGATTCCTGCTTTGAAGATGATTCGGGAGAGATCCTAAAGGTAAGTGAACGCAGATGGCAGATAGAGACCTGTTTCCGGATCATGAAGACGGATTTTGCCGCAAGACCTGTGTATGTACAAAGGGAGGACCGCATCAAAGCCCACTTCCTCATCTGTTTTTTAGCATTACTCGTTTACCGGTGTCTGGAGAACAGGCTTAATAAACGTTACACCTGCGGGGAAATCCTTTCTGCCCTAAGAGGCTTTGCCTTTGCGGATGTACAGGGACAGGGTTTTATCCCTATATACGAATCCACGGAATTGACAGATGGACTGCACAAAATAAGCGGTTTTGAAACCGACTATGAATTCCTCACCAAAAGCAGGATGAGAGAAATCCAGAAAATGAGCAAAAAGAAGACAAGCTAGTTAAAATTCCTTAACGCTTCCTAAAAACAGGAAAAAGGCTATATATCAAAACGGAACAACACCGCTGTAAAACCCTGATAGAATGGGCATTATAGCGGTGTTTTGTTAAAATGACTGTCAAAGACGGGAATTATATCATTTGTGTGGTGCATTTTCAATCCTACTCATATAATAATTGAGTTACCAGAAATAGTGGCTGCATTTAGGAACCCAGCAAAAAAATGGGTATCTTTTTCAATTGGGTTCTATGCATGTTGAAGTATCCACAGATGTACCTGCCAGATGAATTTATGTGGACAACGCGCCATATTTATCTTTGTTTCACGTACGTTTCTCCGGAGCTATACACCGTCATTTTAGGTTTAACAATTGATAAGATACAGTAATTTTCCTAAAATCTTTGCTTATGCTATATTGGAGACAGGATGTGAGGGCGCAAAATGAAGAAAAACCGGCTTCAGAAATCGATATCACTTGAAGGATTACTGAAAGGGCTTAGGGAGCAGAATGAATATCAGGCAAGGATTATATCTATGCAGGAAGAAAACCATCAGCCTTCAAAATAAGCAGAACGAGGAACTGGCCAAAAGCAGTTATTGTTATCAGGGATACCTTCGAAAGAAACCAGATGAAATCAGTCCAGAGGTGGAAAATCTAATCCAATGTGATTTCAGGGTATCCAGGCCAAACATCAAGTGGATTACGGATACCACAGGGTTTTCGATTCCAGATGAGGAATTAGATTAACATCTACACTGGTACAATGAAACCTGTATTAAGCTATCTTTAGGTGGAACGAGTCCGCTAAACTGTAGGAGAAGTCTGGGGGAACAGCTTAGGTCCAACATTGTGTCCACAGCCCCTGAGGAAAGAAAAGTAGAATTTAAAAAAGAACAAATGTTCTTTTTGGCCTTGCAAAATAGATACTGGTCCGATATAATAGAGGGACAGGGAGGCGGAGGAATGATTCGATTATTTGAATTTCGGGATTTAGACAAGATTATGAACATATGGTTACAGGGAAATCTGGAGGCCCATTCTTTTATAGATGCAGGGTATTGGGAGAAAAATTTCGATTCCGTAAAATCAGTGTTGCCCAATGCGGAGGTTTATGTGTACGAGGAGGATGGAGAAGTCCTGGGATTCATCGGTATGGATGCGGATTACATTGAAGGGATTTTTGTGGCGGCAGGACACAAGGGGCAGGGAATTGGCCATCAGCTGATTGGAGCAGTGAAACAGAAGAAGCGGCTGTCCCTGCATGTGTTTGAAAAGAATACCGGAGCGATGTCCTTTTATCTGGCAGAGGGGTTCAAGGTATGGGAGAAGATGACAGAAAAAGAAACTGGCGAGACGGAATGCCTGATGGTCTATGAAGACGGACAATAAGGGGTTGATGTGAGCGCGGGTACTCCTGGAATGTTTGGTTGAGAAAACGGAGGTAGTGGTATGGCGACCTGGAATCCATGGCATGGATGTAAAAAAATCAGCCCAGGCTGTGCGAATTGCTATGTTTATCGGAGGGATGCTGAATTTGGTAAGGATAGCAATATTGTAACCCGTACCTCCAGCTTTGATATGCCGGTTAAATGTAACCGCAGGAATGAATATAAGCTGCAGCTGAAGGGTGAGGATGTGTACACATGCATGACTTCTGATTTTTTTCTGGATGAAGCAGATGCATGGCGCCCGGAGGCATGGGATATCATCCGCCGGCGGGGGGATCTGCACTTTGTTATTATTACCAAACGTATCCATCGGTTTGCAGTGGGATTGCCGGAAGACTGGGGAAGCGGATATGAGAATGTGACCATCTGCTGTACCTGTGAGAATCAGGACCGGGCCGATTACCGCCTCCCTGTTTTTCTGGATTTGCCAATCAAACACCGGACAATCATTCATGAGCCAATGCTGGAACAGATTGATATCCGGAAGTATTTGGCTACAGGGAAGATAGAAGGGGTAACCTGCGGCGGGGAATCCGGACCGGAGGCAAGAATCTGTGACTTTGCCTGGATACTTGATTCCATGGAGCAGTGTGTGGAATATGATGTGCCTTTCTGGTTTAAGCAGACCGGGGCAAGGTTCAAGAAGGGGGATAAATTGTATTTGATAGACCGGAAGGATCAGATGAGCCAGGCGCAGAAGGCCGGGGTAAGTTATAAATACGGATGAACAAAATAGCTGCCCAATGGACTGTCAAGGTTGTGGCGCAGTTTTTCCTGTGTCACAGTGTACACCACAAATGAAAAAGCATTTATGAGGAAAGCATTTTCGTGGCGATTATCCCGCGCTTCCTACTTGTGGTGCTTTGCAAAATATGCTATACTACGCAAGAAATGATATCCGTATAGGGCGGGGGCAGTTTATATCTTTAATGATATTAAAGTCAGCCACCTTTGGTGGTTAGAACTGGAAATGTAAGCCTATACACACGTTTTGTGTGCGTGGGCTTATTTTTTTCGCCATGCCGCCTGATAGATAGGAAGGGATATAGACAATGGCAACGACTTTTTTTACTGCAGTTCTATCATTTGTAAGCACCAACATCGACGATATTTTTGTACTGATGATACTTTATGCACAGGTATTGGATTCCAAGAGGGTCATACAGATAATTGCCGGCCAGTATTTCGGAATCGGGTGTCTTTGCGCTTTGGGAACATTGGGGGCATTGGGTACACAGATCATCCTTCCACAGTATGTTGGGCTTTTGGGGTTCCTGCCGCTGCTCCTTGGTATCCGCTCTTGGAGGGATTGCCGATGCAGACAGGATAAATCAGAAACAGAAACGCAGAACAAGACTCAAATCAATTTTTTTAGCGTTACCCTGCTGACAATAGCGAATGGGGCAGATAATATCGGGGTATATGTCCCTTTATTCAGCGGATATACCCACGCAGATTTTATGATTACGCTATCTGTTTTTGCAGTGATGATTGCCTTATGGTGTTATCTTGGGTTCCGGCTTGCAAGTTACCCATATATTAAGAAAAAAATCACCCATTACCAATATATCCTTGTCCCGCTTGTATTGATTGCCTTGGGGATAAGCATTCTTGCAAAGAATTATCTCTTCTGAGGATATCTCAACAACAAAAGAGGGATTCCCCCTGCCAGGAGCAATGCCTACGTTTGTTGTTAACCAATCGCTCTACGGCCTGCAATTTTCATGTGGGTTTGTTGCCTCAGGCGGCAGCTTGCTATGACAAGCCTGGGTTTCATGTTCATTCTGTTTTGGTGGATGGTTTGATGAGACAGATAGGATGTGAAGCAGTGACTCTTTTATGGCGGATGTTAAAGAACTTTGATATTGTAGTCAATGTTAAAATCTCAGGTATGTAGTCCATGCGGGCTGCGCTGGAGTGGATTCAGATATTTGGATACACGTAGAATTTATCGTGCCGATGATTGGTAAGGATTAATCATAACGAAAGATGAGCCGTTGTGCAGCGTAAAGCCATCGAAGTAAAGATTTAGTGAAATACAGAGTAAGCTCTGATGTTAAGAATAAAGTTATTAGTATAAACGATGAGGGTTTTCAGCTGATATTAATTGAGTTAAGACTATATTTCTTATCTAAGGTTTCTTATCTAAGGATGTAAATGGCATCTTCAAATCTTCATATCTATGATATAATTTTAGAACAGGAGGAGAGATGAAAGCGGTTTATTGATGTTACTTGTGGAGATGAGACGGAAAATCATTCTATAATAGGAATGCCCTTTTCCAAATTAACATATACATTAAATTTGTTGGACTATGTGAACTAAATGTAAAACAGGAGATTAGATAATCAAAAGTAATATAGAAAATGCAGAGCAAGTTGATATTGTTACGGTGTAGAAGATTAAAAGAAGTTTGTGATATTATATATTGCAGTTTTTTAGATAGGGTAATTGAAGTGTCAAACGAATGGTAGGACGGTACGATGAAAGAATATTTATGAGAGGGACATTTCACATGAAAAAGTACAAAATTTATAAGCATATCGGCAACCTGTCGCAAGTAAACAATGGGTGGATAAAGGAACTCAATCTTATTTCGTGGGATGATAGGGAGCCTGTTTATGACATACGGACCTGGAATGACGGACATACAGAATATGGAAAAGGCGTAACGATTACAGCAGGGCAAATGACAATACTAAAAACTCTGCTTAATGAAATGGAGGTATTCTAAATCCTATTTATAGGGACGCTGGACAGAGAGGAGACCTGGAAGGTGATAAGAAGCAAAATGCTATATTCTGATTTAAAAAGTATGTTGAGGGAATATAATTGGGATGACGGATTTGAAGTACCAAAAGAAATCCTTTCTGATTCCAACTGTGATTTGGCGTTGGCTTTAGAAATTTTTTATCTGGCTGACGGTTACAGCTATTTGGAAAAATCAGACAAGACGGCTGTTTTACAGAACTGGAATCCCTTTATCACGACTCTGTATCGTGATATACTTAATCACAAATTTCGAAAAACAGATACCCCCTTTACCAACCCGCTGAATGAGGTACAGAAATATAGATTCAGGAAAAAACAGGTTCCAGAGATTTTCCTGACAGACTTATAAGTTTATGTTTATCAGACTGACAAATCGGTATTGTAAGGGGAAACGAAGAATGAAAAAGACAGGTTTGATACCATTCATTGCTGTAACATTATGCCTGGCTGCCTGCGGAGCAGATAAAAATAACGAAGAACTGAAAGGCAGTACAACGGCTTTTGAGATTGCAAAAGGCAATGATGGTAAATATATAGTGCAAATAGGGATTTACCGCCTGACTTCACTGGAGGACGGTGTCGGAGAACTGACTGCTGATGGCCTGCTTTTTACAGCGACAGATGCTGCAGGAAATCCAATCAGCGGCATTATTACGGCCGATGGAAAGACAGCAACTGTTACTTTTACAGATTCTACTTTATGCACAAGAAAACCTGATTCAGGAAGTTGGGGCCGCGGACAGACGATATTTGTGTATTTAAACAAATTGGATTCCATGCCGGATTTGACATGTCCTGGCGTACCCTTACTGCTTTCACGGTGTGGGTAGCAAGTAACGCAGCTTCCCGTTTATTAGGGAGCTGCATAGAAAATTGAAGGGAGGGAGCCTATGGGACTTATTTTATTAGTTGAAGACGAGCCGGGCGCAGTTACACTCATACGCCGGTACATTGAAAGCAGCTCATTTGAGTATAAACTTGCAGCATTTGCAAAGGCGGCAGAGGCTCTTTCGTATGCATCGAAAAATAAGGTAGATCTGTTCATTTTAGATATACAGCTTTTGGATTACCGGGGGACCGAACTGGCAAGGCAGCTGCGCTCCATGCCGGAGTACCGGTTTACGCCAATCCTTTTTACCACGGAGCTGGCAGGGGAGGAGTTGTCTGCCTACCGGGAAATCAAATGCTACGATTTCCTGGTAAAACCCTTTACGGAGGCTGAATTTCAAAGGACATTCCAAGCAGCTCTTGAGATGGGGGCGCAGATACAGGCGGCTCCGGAAATCCTTCGGATTGAGCAGAAACAGTTTCTGTTCGAATATGAAATCAGAAACATCCTTTATATTGAATCGTTTGGAAAAAGGCTTTTAATCCACACGGCACAAAGTGGAGGAAGCGAGGTAACCGACCAGATTTCTGGATACAGCCTGTTAAAGCTGCTGGACATGGTGCCGCAGAACCGTTTGCTGCAATGCCATAAGAGCTTTTTGGTCAATCCGGTTCATATTTATAAAATAGACAAGGCAAACCGCCTGCTTTACTTGGAGGGGTGCAAAACAGCAATCCCGATTGGTGAGAAATATCAGAAAGCAGTGTTTGAGCGTGGACAGCCATGAGTATTTCTATCTTTTTGCAGAGTGTATTAGACGGGCTTCTCCTGTCTCTTTTAAACCTCGGGCTGCTGGGCCGGTCAAGGGGAAAGCTGGATCGGCTGATTCCGCTGCTGTTCACAGGTGTCTGCCTGCTCTCACGCCTGGGTCTTGGGGACCACAACACCGACATGGCATATGCTGTGCTCCCGGTAAATCAAATCGTATCGTTTCTGTTTTTTTTCCTCGGCGTGCTGTTATTAAACAGTTTGTGGTTTCAAAAGAGCGAGGGACATACGCTTTTCGGCACGGTTGCCGCCTTTGCGCTGTATCTCCTGCTGAGGGAACTCTGCTTATTGTTCCTGGCCCTGTGCAATCCGGCGGAGCCAGTGTGGTATCTCTATGCGGGCCGGGCGCTGTCCCTCGGCCTTTGGCTGGTGCTTTGGGGCACGGGGGCGCTCCGGTGGCTGCGGGAGAAGCTCTCGGATGGGGATCCAGTCATTTGTATGGTCTGCAGCAATACGGCCCTGCTGCTTTTGCTGCTGCTCCTCCTGTTTCGGTTTGACTTTTCTGTCATGCTCCGCTGGCTTCCGGTGACGGTGGGAGCGGTGGGGATGCTGGCGGTTTGCGACGTGATTGTCATGCTTCTTCGACAGCACCGTGTGCAGGCCCGGCGGAGAACCGCGATGTTGGAGCAGTATCTTCCTTTGGTGGAGGAACTGATTGAACAGGTGCGGGCGCGTCAACATGACTTTAACAATCAGATGATGGCAGTTGCAGCAGCGGTTTCTGCTGCACACGATTTACAGGAAGCGCAGGAAGCTGTGACATCCCTGCTCCAGCATGTAAGGCTGGATGGCGCGGATAAGGAATTATTAAAATGTGACAGTAAAGTAATCAGCGGCCTGCTGTTTGGAAAAATGAAACAGGCCGAGTTAAAACAGGTCCGTGTGGAAGTGACGGTTGCAGGCGCGTTTCTCCGCCGCGCCTTATCTGAGGCTGACTGGGTGGAGCTGATTGCCATTTTGCTGGACAACGCCATCGAGGCCGCCTCGCCCGGAGATGTGCTGTATGCCCGGGCAATAGAGGAAGCGGACAGCCTCCGTTTTTCTGTTTTGAATCCCCACGCGGCCCTGACCAATGTGGAATTTATCCAGATGTTCCGGCGGGGCTGGTCAACAAAGGGGGAAGCCGGGCATGGATATGGCCTGTATAATGTCCGCCAGATTGTGGAACGGCATGGAGGCAAAATCATTACTGGCAACGATTGGCTCAACGGAATCCCCTATATCACCATCGGGGTATTGGTATCATGAAAATGGAAGCATAGAATGACAGGGGTTTTATGGGCGGACCGTTTCGTTCCCATAAAACCCCTGTTTGTTCCCGCGGTCTTGTTTTTATGACGGCAGATGCTAATATAAAGGTGCAGATAAATAAAAATCAACTGGAAGGAAGTGCTGACATGCGAAACTTTATATTGGAAGGGAAGAAGATAGCCAGACCGGTCCTTGTCACAACGTGTCTCCTTACGCTGCTGACCTGTATTCTTTCCTGCACCCTTTATCGGGGGTATACCCTCCATTTTGAACTCGATCCATGGGAAATCGGCACGGAGTTTTTAAGCCTCTTGTTTCCCCTGTTTGTTACCATACCGATTTGCTGGCAGCTTTACTATGAGCGCCGGGACCGTTTTCTTACCTACACCCTGCCCCGGATCGGCAGACGCCGTTATTTGGCTATAAAGTGGGGGGCGTGTGCATTATCCGCATTTATCATTCTTGTGATACCCTATTTCATCTCCGCCCTGTTTGCGCTGTATGTCAGGGCGCCGCAGGAACTTTGGCCCATACCCAAGGGCTATGCCCACGTTTTCTCAAACCTTTATGCCAAAATGCCGGTCCTCTATGCATTATTGCTTTCCCTGTGGAAGGGGCTGCTGGGCGTCCTGACCATGACCTTTGGTTTCGTACTGGCCCTTTATGGCAGCAATGTATTCATTATCCTGACAGGCCCATTCATCTATGTCATTTTGGAGAATTTCTTTTGGGCAATCCTTGACGCGCCGGGACTGCGCTTTGTAACAGCCTTTGAGCCTGCCAGCCTGAGCGCTCCGGCAGTCCATGCCACATCATTCATAGCGGGGCCGGCGCTGATGTGTATTGTGATGGGATTGGTGGCGTTTTATTATCAGAAGGTGAAGAAACGCTCCATTTACCAGGTGTAATCCCATGATGCGCCATTTATGTGGGAAGGCCGGCCCGGGGAGGTTTTTCCTGCTGTTTGGACTATCCCTTCTGTTCGGGCTGAGTGAACGGGTGGGCGCGCAAAGCACACTTCCGGTTCATTTACTGGCAGTCCTGAACGACCAATACTATTTCACCTTCGCTGTGCTGCCTGTTTTCCTGCTTCTTTGTACCGGCGTGATGGAGGACGACACGCTTTTGGTGCTGACACGGTATGGGACCTATGGACGTTACTTTTTCCATAAATGGCGGGCGCTGTCAGTGATTGCAGCCTTGTTTTGGCTTGGTCAGATGGCCGCAATCCTAATCTCCGGCCTGGGGCTTCCCTGCGCCGGAAGCTGGCCGGGAGCGTCAGAAGGTCCGTGGCGGGAGGTATTTACGCTGCTGCAAGGAATCTTCTCGTCACCGTGGTCCGCAATCCTTTGCTGTGCCGGGCAGATACTTCTGGGGTACTGCCTGATTGCCCTGACAGCCCTTTGCCTGGGCCACTTCTGTAGCCGCGCCCTGGCGGTCAGGCTGCTCATGGCGTTTTATCTGTTGGCAGTGCTCTGGATTCAGCTGCCGGTTATGTCCCGCCCGCCCTTTGTGTTTTTGACCGGATTCAACCATTGGGTCTTTCTGCTCCACAATCTGGCCTACCCCTGGCGCCTTTTGCTGACCGCTGTGACCACGGCGGTTCTGGTGGCTGGAATGGTATGGCTTGTAACCCGAAGATGGCGATGGCGGTTTTCCGTTTCCGGGCGCGGTGGAAAAGGTCTGGCTTCTTATTACCTCAGGGGCCTGTTTGCCGGGAAAAACGGGCTGCTGCTGATTGGCCTGATCCTCCTTATGACGGTTTGGACCTGGATTTCCAAAGGAGCGCCGGAGGATAGTACGGATTGGCTAATCCGCCTGTTTGCAGGACACGGCACCGGATACTTTTACCCGATGGGACTTTTGATGCTGCTGACAATGGAACTGCTTCCTCTGTGGCCCCTGGGAGTATTCTGCACCCAGGTGGCCGGGGAACGCTCCGTTTTTTTGACAGTCCGCCTGCGGCGGCGGACCGGGCTTTTGGGGGCGCTTCTTTATGCCGGGCTTCTCTGGATTCTTGTGTATGGCTGCCTGCTGGCCCTTGGGGCTGTCATTCCTCCATTTCTGCTGGGCTTTTCTCCGGATATGGGGCTGACCGCAGCTGTAGTGGGGCTGAAAATTCTGGATGTTGCATTTCAATTCTTAATAATCCTGTCCGCCCTCTGCGTGACGGGGCAGGCAACGGCTGGATTTGTGGCTGTCCTGCTGTTGCATTTCCTTTGTCTGCTGCCCATTTCGTGGCTCCCGGCAGGAATTTCCAGCCTGGCGCGGCTGAACCTTTTGCAGACAGGAGGAACCATCCCGGGAGCGGCCGCGGCTGTGTTACTGGCGGCCCTTTCCCTGGTCCTGATTCTCTGGCTTTACAGCCGGGGCATCAAGCTGCTGTTCAATCATTAAGGAGGATACCTATGGAACCTATTATTTCATTAAATCAAGTGAGCAAGAGTTTTTCCGGACGGCGTGTTCTGTCCGATGTATCCCTGGATATCGGGAAGGGAAGCACCGTTGGCATCGTTGGGGCCAATGGGAGTGGAAAGTCGGTCCTGTTCAATATTATCTGCGGCTTTTTAATCCCGGACAGCGGACAAGTTTATGTGAGGGGACAGGCCCTGGGCAAGGAACGAGATTTTCCTGAGGACGTGGGGGTGCTGATAAACTCCCCCGGTTTCATCGGCCTCAATACCGGATTGCAGAATCTGCGGTATCTGGCCGGGATCCGCGGCGTGGCCGGTGAGAAAGAAATCCGTTCTGCCATGCAAAAGGTAGGACTCGACCCCGAGGATAAAACAAAGGTGGAACATTATTCCCTGGGCATGAGACAAAAGCTGGGTATCGCACAGGCCATTATGGAAAATCAGGATATTTTAATTTTAGATGAACCTTTTAACACACTCGACTACAAGACCTACAATGACACGAAGGAGATTATCCGGATTCTCCAGGCAGAGGGGCGGACCATACTGATGACTTCCCACAATTATAACGATTTGGAAACACTTTGCACCCACATCTATACCATAGATGAGGGCAGACTGGGGCTTCTATCCAGTGAGGAAATGAAGAAGCAGCTTCGTGGCTGAGTAGAAGGTGTGCCATTCTGAGGCTGCAGTTGGGAAATAGACAGCGCCGGCAGATTTATCTTTATGGATTTATATATGGATGGCATTTGGACTGCAATCAGATAATACATGGCCTGCTGTATTTGGCTAAAACGCCTATATGGAATTGATTTTGAAACAAAGAACCGTCATATGGAAAGAAGCCACGGAGGAAGGAAAGGGGGCATTAAGGATAATGCCAATAACCGATTATTAATAGCCACCAGGCTCATTGTGGCGATTCTGCTGGTGGGGATGGTGATAATAATTATCCCCACCTTCCAAAGCGGATAGAAACGCAGATGAAGCGGACAAAACCATAGTGGAAACCACGGCAGGGCTGCCCGGTGTATTGGAACAGAGCGGAACCAGCCAGGAGGAGGACGAAGCTTACCAAAGCATTACGTCCTAGAGCGTGTTTGAAAATTAAAAGTTGCACAAAACATATGTTTCACTGCCCTTTTTCATGTTAAAATAAAAGAAAA